>CAINDO010000116.1 GCA_903847385.1 uncultured Myxococcales bacterium | reverse complement strand
GCGAGCTCACGCGCGGGGGTGGGCTCGTGGCCGCGGCGCTCGACACATTGCGGGCGCTTGGCCGGGCCGTGGTCACGGTCGACGACCGGTGGTACGCGGCCGGGGCGGTGATGGGGGCGTAGGCCCGAGCCGGACCCACGTGGGCGCAAACGGGCGCGAGCGCCGGGTCGGCGACCACGACCCGCGACGCGGTCGGGCGCGTCGCGAGCCTGAGCCGGGCCTTTGGACCCAACGCCGTCGAGTCCCTTTGCCGCGCAGGCCCCGCCCCCGGGCTGAACGTGGCGTCGCTGGTCAACCACACGGTCGGGCCGGGGCAGGTCAGCACGCTCGCGGCCGGCGTCGCGGGCGTGGTGCACGCGCCGTTCGCCCGGGCGGCCGACGGCGGCGACCTGTTTAGCATCGGCGACGCCTACGAGTTGACGTCGCCCCGCGGCCCGGGCCATCGCCTGACCGAGGTCGAGATCGACGGCGTCGCCGTGACCGTGGACCACGACGCGACCGGCCGGGTGGTCGAAGTCGACCCGGGGCACACCTTCGAGTACGACCCGGACGAGCGGCTGATGGCCGTCCGGGACAGCGGGACCGGCGACATCGTCGAGCGGTACGCCTACGACGCCGACGGCCACCTCGCCGCGACCTACGACGCGAACGGCCTGACGCAGCGCTTCGCTTGGGATGGCGCCGCCTGTCTGATCCCCCAGCAGCCCGCGACGGCAACGGCGTCGCGAAGTGGGACGCCGTCTGGGGCACGTTCGACCAGCTGCTCTCCTGGCGCGACCTGGCCGCCCACCCGGTTGGCGACGTGGCCGTGCTGCCCATCACCGACCACCGCGGCAGCATCGTGGGCGCCGTGGAATCCGACGCCGGGGGCACAACGCTGCGCGCCTGCGCGGACTACACGCCAATGGGCCGCGTCGCGACCCTGGACCCCACCGACGACGACGCCGAGACCTGCCGCGAAGAAGACAACCCCGGCACCCGCTGCGCGCACCCGGTTGGCATGCCGTTTGGCTTCGCGGGGGCCTGGCGCTCCGAGGCCACGGGGCTCGTGTACATGCGCTTCCGCTGGTACTCGCCGACGCTGGCGCAGTTCCTGACCCCGGACCCCATGGGCGAGGTCGATAGCTGGAACCTGTACGCGTACGTCGGCGGGGATCCGATCAATCGGTGGGATCCTTGGGGGTTGGACGCGTCGAGCATGGCGAACGCCGCCCTCGATGGGAAGGCGCTGGTGGACCCTTCGAACACCGGGGCGCCCGTTGACCACGGCGGCGAGCCGCCGCCACCGGAGCAGTCCTGGCACAGCATGATGCCGGGCGTCGGGCCGGGGCACGGCGGACCCCGACCGCCAGGAAGGATGCCGCCGCCGGACCCGAGGACATTCCCAGGACCAGACGTGCCCCGCCCGCCGATGACGGAGCCGATTCCGTTGCGACCGGTGCCCATCGCTGAGCCTCCAACAACCTCAAGCCGCGTCCTGTGGTGCTTCGCGGCACCGGTCAACTTGGCTATCTGCCTGGCGGCGTTCATCCCGGCGTCGGAGGCGATCGTTGATCCGCCTGCAGACGCTGTTCCTCTAGAGGCCGGGCCGGCGAGTGAACCCGCAGGACCTGGCGCGAGCCTTCGCGAGCTGAAAGACGTCCAGTGGGGCACGTATTGCCGGACGGGATGCGAGGACATTGCCCAGAAGATCAAGAGTGCGATCGGCGGCAAGATCTATCGGCTCAACCCCGCGCTGCCAGGCGGCCGGTTCCTCGGGCCGAGGAATGGGAAGTGGACAGACTGGCAGTACCACGAAGTCGTTGTGAAAGACGGGCGGGTATACGACACAATGACTGGGCCCGAGGGGGTGGAGATCGATGAATTCAAACAGCAATGGGAGTACGCCGATGACATCGATTTCGGGTTCTAGCTATCGGAATTTCTGCCGGACGTTTCTCGACTCGGTGCGTCGGCGACCGCAGATGTACTTCGCAACGCTCGAAGATCTGGAGACCTGCTTGCAAGGTCACGGATTTGCATTTTGCCAGCTTGGCTTCGTTTCAGACCGCTCTGCGACCTTCAACGACTCCTTCGCGGCATGGCTCGTTGCCACACGGCACGCGTCAGCTGCAGCCGGTTGGGCTGTGGCAATTCGAGAACTGGCTGCGACGACCGACGCCGAGCCCGCGGCGTACTTCTTCGAACTGCTAGACGAGTTCTTCGAGAAGTGGAGCGGTTCGCCGTGACGTCAAACGGTGCCGGGTTGGGTGCCAAGCAGGTCGTTGAGGTTCCTCACCTCGGCGCTCGACACGCTTCTGGTGTTTGCGCGAGGTCTCGTGACAGTCGACGACCGGAGGCAACCGGCCGGAGCTGGGGTGCGGGAG
Source organism: uncultured Myxococcales bacterium (assembly GCA_903847385.1). GTDB lineage: Bacteria > Myxococcota_A > Bradymonadia > UBA7976 > UBA1532 > CAINDO01. The sequence continues at coordinate 5,997 of CAINDO010000116.1, read as the reverse complement.
CGGCGAGCGTTCTACGCGCCACCCATGGACCCTGCCGCGACGTCGCGGAGCGCCGGTCGTCGATGCGCGCGACCAAGAGCAGCGCCCTCGCCACCCTTCTGCTCTGCGTCTTCACGCTGCAGGAGGTTGTGGGCAACGCCGTGGCCAGCGACCTCGCGGCAACTGGCGTAGCCGGGTACGGCGCGCTTTCCGTGCCCTTCGAGGCCTACGACGACCTCGGCCGAGCGACACGGGCCACCCGCCGCAGCGCAGGCGGAGACGTCGTCACCACGGAGCGGCACTTCGACCCGCAGGGCCGGGTCCTACGCGACGCGCTGCAGGTCGGCGGCGAGCCGGTAGCGCAGGTCACGTCGAACTCGGCCGCCACGGCGACGGGTTGGGAGCGCACCGTGGCCTATCCCACAAACGCGGTCTGGACGCGGTCGAACGACCAGATCGGCCGCCTTGTCGGGCAGGCCGGCATGTCCGGCCCCCTCATCGAGGAGCTCCAGGCGCGGCTGGCAAAGGCCGGATACGCGTGCGGCTCCGGCGGCACGTTCGACGACGAGGTCGCCGCGGCGGCGAAGGCCTTCCAGAAAGCCAACCGCCCTCGAAGTACGCCGTCGTCGCCCCGCTCAGGTCTTCTCCGGAGCCTCCACCGCATCGTCCGTCAGCGCCAGAAAGACCTCTTCCAGGCGCCCGCCCGGCGTGCCGAGCTGAGACATCAGCTCCGCCGGCGGGCCCTGCGCGACCACGCGCCCGCGGTGGATGATGGCGACGACGTCGCAGACCTCCTCGGCGTCGATGAGCGTGTGCGTGCTGAAGATCACGGTGCGGCCGTGCTCGCGCGCCTCGGCCCGCAACACATCCTTCAACAGACGAATGCCCCGCGGGTCGAGGCCCACCATCGGCTCGTCCACGATGAGCAGCGCCGGCTCGTGCAGCAGCACCGAGGCCATCACCAACCGTTGCTTCATGCCATGGCTGAAGCTCTCCACGAGGGCGTCGAGCTTCTCGCCGAGGCCGAAAAGCGACAGCAGCTCGATGGACCGGATCTCGGCCTTGCTGGCCGGCAGGCGATACAGGCCCGCGATGAAGTACATGTATTCGAGGGCCGTGAGACGCTCGTACAGATGCGGCCGGTCGGGCACGTAGCCGATGCGGCGCTTGACCTCCAGCGGGTCCTTGGACACGTCCAGGCCGTCCACGGTGATGACACCGGCGGTGGGCCGGATGAGACCGGCGACCATCTTCATGGTGGTCGTCTTGCCGGCGCCGTTGGGGCCCAGGAACCCGAAGACCGTGCCCCGGGGCACGTGCAGCGACAGGGCGTCCACGGCGGTGAAGGGTCCGTAGCGTTTGGTGACGGCGTCGAGCGTGAGCACGGCGGGCGCTTTCAGCCCTCTCGGGCGGCGAGGCGGGCGGACCCGCGGCGACGGGGGATCACGTGGGCGGCCACGGAGAGCAGCAGGGCGGCCAGGCCGAGCCCGGCGAAGAGCGCGAGTCGGTCCGGCCGCGGCACGTACCCCGAGTCCAGCCAGAACTGGATCGCGTTCACGGGCCAGACCAGCAGGACCACCATGACCACCAGATACGACAGGCCGAGCAGCATGAAGAGCACGCCGCCGACGCTGCTGGCGATGCGCGCCGGGTTGTCCTCGTGGAACCGCGGATCCGAGGCGCCCATGCCGACCGCCATGCCGGTGAGCGCCCAGGTGGACAGCGCCGCCAGCGCCCCCACGGCCGCCGCGCCGCCGGGCCCCGCGCCCGAGAGCAGACCGCTGCCCACGGAGAGCGCGGACGACACCACGAGCAGCGGCCCCAGCCCCCAGCGAATCTTGGCCGTGACGAGATCCCGCGCCTCCACCGGCGCCGCCTGCACCGCCCAGTACGCGCGCCCCTCCAGGCTCACGGCGGGGTACAGGAACCGGGCGGCGAGCGTCGTCACCACGAACACGGTCAACAGATAGTTCAGGAAGAACAGGAACGTCGGGCCGATCTGGCCGGCCTCCATGAGCGTGCGGAAGTGCTTGAAATTGAAGACGTAAACGACGACCAGCGCGGCGATGAGCAGGAGCTGCGTCCACTGGGACGTGGTGCGGAAGAACACACGCGTGTCGCGCCGGAGCACCGCCCCCAAGGGCGTGGCGGCGTAGCGTGGCGGGCGCCGGCGCGCGCCCCCGAGGCCGCGCAGACCTCGGACCAGGCGCTCCAGGCGGCTCTGTTCCTCGCCGGTGCGGCCCTCCTGCGAGAGCGAGTAGCTGCGCAGGTAGATGGCGTCCGCCAGCCAGGCGCCGCCGAACACCGCGCTGAACGCCGCGCTGAACAGGACCACCGTGGGCAGGAGCGCCGCGGCGACGTCCCCGGGGCCGGACCCGAGGCGCAGCCAGCCGAACAGCGCCGTGACGTACCAGTCGGCGGGCGTCGAGCCCGCGCCGCCGCCCTTCAGGCTGCTGATCAGGCCGAGGAGCTTCTCGAAGCCGGCCGGGTCGAGGAACTTCTCCGGCTCGGCCAGGCGGAAGGCCACGTAGAGCACCAGGAACGCCAGCAGGGCCAGCACCACGAGCACGTCCTGCGTGCGACGCGCGGGGAGCAGCCAGGCCAGCAGCATCGCCCCGCCCGTGCCTGCCGCGGCGCACAGCAGCGTGAGCGGCAGCATCAGCGCGAAGAGCAACGGGTAGAACCACGGCGGCGCCTCGAGCACGGGCCCGCACCCCGCGGCGATGGGCAGGGCGAACACCAGCATCATCCACGAGGCCTGCGCCCACGTCTCTGCGAACCGCGCCAGGTACAGGCGCCGCACCGAGATGGGCGAGGTCACGAGCAGCGGCAGGTCCTCGGCCAGGTAGAAGCTCGAGAACGCCGTGATCAGGCTGCTGAACACCAGCAGGCCGGAGAAGAAGAGCAGCACGATCGACAGCACGCGCCGGATGAGCAGCTCGGCCAGGTACTCGACCTGCGCGAACTTGAAGAACATCCACCGCGCGCCGAAGAAGCCGAGCGCCACGAAGGCCAGGCCCAGCGCGCCGAAGAGCAGCAGGCGCGTCACGCTGCGCCCGTCCCGCGAGCGCGGCGCGTTCACCACGGCCCGCCAGCGTGGCCACAGCAGAAAGAGGGGCGCCGACCTCAGCAACGGCGCCGTTTTCGTCCGCGCGTGGCGACCCCGAGCGCTCCGAGCGCGCCCAGCACCAGCAGGCCACCGAGCGCAGCGGCGCCCCGGGCCGGGCCGACGTGACAGCCGCTGGCCGCGTAGCTGGCCTTCTCCGTGCTCCCCACGGCGAAGGGGTCCGCCGCGTCCACCCCTCCCAAGGGCTGCCCGGCCTCGCTCGGCGCAACGGGGCGCAGCGCGTCCGGGCGGCCGGGATCCACCCCGACGAAGGCGTCCGTGTCCACGAAGCCGGCGTCGACGCCGGGGCCCGTCCCCGCATCGAGCCCGGGCTTGGGTGGCGCGGCGTCCGTCGGGGCGCTCGCGCCCGCGTCGGGGGGCGGTGGGCGACCCACGTCCGGCAGCACGCAGCCCTCGTCCGTCTCGCCGTCCAGGTCGTCGTCCCGGCCGTTGCAGCGCTCGGCGAACCGCGGGCGGTCCTGCACCCGGAGCGTGGAGAAGAACTTCTGCGCGTTCCAGCCGTTGGCGTCCGTCCAGCGGGGCCCCACGATCTCGCGGGTCAGCGTCGCGCCGTCCGAGGCCCAGCAGCTCACACCCGCCGACGAGCGCGCGCAGACGTCGGCGAGCCCGTCGCCCGTCACGTCCGCCAGGCGGATCGTCGTGTTGTAGATGTGATTGCCCCAGCCGTGGTCGTCCGACATGGGCGGGCCGTCGATGCGCGTGGCGAACCCCGCGCCGTCGAAGAGCCAGCAGTGCAGGCCGTCGTTGGACCGGGCACAGATGTCCTTGCGGGCGTCCCCGTTCACGTCGCCCAGGCGGATCGTCCCGTAGTTGTCGTGGTCGCCCCAGCCGTTGGCGTCCTCGAAGCGCGGGCCGGGGATCGCCGGCCCGAACGCGTCGCCGAGCGACAGGTGACAGGCGTACCCCCCGGCCGCGCGGGCGCAGAAGTCGGCCCGGCCGTCCGAGTCGATGTCCTCGAGCCGGATGGTGCTCCAGTACCCCACGTCGCCGTACCCGGCGGCGTCCGTGTAGGGCGGGCCCTCGATGGCCGCGGCCTCGAAGCCCGCGTCCGCGGCGCGCCAGCAGCGCATGCCGCCGTTCGCCCGGGCGCACACGTCGGCGCGACCGTCGGCGTCGATGTCGCCCATGCGGATCGTGCCGTAGTTGTCCGGGTTGCCCCAGCCGGCCTCGTCCGAGAGCGGCGGGCCGATGACCGCCTCGCCGAAGCCGACGCCCGTCGACGCATGGCACCGGAAGTCGGTCGCGGTGCGCCCGCACACGTCGGCGCGTCCGTCGCCGGTGACGTCTGCCAGGCGGATGGTGGTGTAGAACTTGGGGTTGGCCCAGCCGTGATCGTCGCTCCAGTCGGGCCCGGCGAGCCGCCCGGCGAACCCGGCCGGCGTCGAAGCCCAGCAGCCGAAGCCCTCCGCCGAGCGCGCGCACACGTCGGCGCGGCCGTCGGCGTCGATGTCGCCCATGCGGAGCGTCGCGTACTTGCTCGCCGCGTCGAAGCCGTCGTCGTCCCGCAGTTGCGGCAGCCGGACCAGACCCTCGAAGGCCTCCCCCGTGGAGAGCATGCAGTGCAGGCCGTTCGAGGCGCGCGCGCACACATCCGCCCGGCCGTCGCCGTTCAGGTCGCTGTTGCCCGGCGCGTCCATCAGGTGCGCCTGCTCGATGGTCTCGGCCAGATCGAACGCGCACGAGCCCGGCGCGCCCCGCCCCGAGGCCTGGATGCCCAGGTGATTCGCGACCGTGCGCTGGTTGCCGTCGGACGGGTCGTTGAGGATCCCCTCGCCGGCCAGATACATGGTCGTCGAGCCGCCACCGTCCAGGTTCATCGCCCGCCAGGCGCCCAGGCCGTCCATCAGGTCGGCGAGCTCGGCGCAGTTCATGCCGATGCTGGCGTTCGAGCGGCCGTCGACCACCGCCAGGATGAGCTTGCGGCGGTCCTCGGTGATCCCGATGGCCGTGCGCGGGTGGCGATCGGCGCAGTCGCTCCGGTTGAAGCTGTCCAGCACGGCGCCGTCGTCCACCAGCAGCGGCCGCCCGCCGACCGCGTTCTTCGCCCAGGCGGGTGGGTCGGTGATGGCCCCGGGCGGGTTCAGGTAGGCCCGGTCGTCCCCCAGCAGGATCTCGCCGGAGCCCCGCATGTCCCCATGCCAGTTGTCGCCGTTGCCGATGGCGAGCCCCGTGGGCAGGTGGGTGTCGTACGAGAAGAAGTCGCCGTTGATGGCCGCCTCGGCGTCGATGCGGTCGGCGAACGACCCCACCGTGCGCCAGTGGTCGGCGTCGGCCGTGGCGCGCACGCTCACGCCGGCCGCGCACAGGTCCACGACGAGCGCGTGGATGCGCCAGGGCCGGCCCGTGGTGCGGGCCAGGTGGCGGATGCCCGGATGGGGGGTCGTCCACGTGTCCGCGGCGACGGCGCTTGCGGGGCCGATCAGCAGCGCGGCGAGCCACAGCGCGGGGTTCGGGCGGGTGTTCACGCCCCGACGATACCAGACCCGGGGCGCGTGCGTTTTTTTTCCGATTTCGCGCAAACGCCGCGCGACGCCTGCGTCCACGAGGAAGATTCGACGGGTGGGCAGACCTCGGAGGAGAGACGCCCCGTCGGCGCTCGGGTGTGGGGACCACCGGGCGTCGGCGGGACGTGCATCGAAACGGCGCGCTGAAACAGGGTCGCGCCCGCTCGCCCGGTTCGGGTAGAACGTCACCTCGATTCGGCAGAACGACGGGGGACAATCGTGAAGACGAAGCAGTGGGCCGGTGCGCTCGTAGCGTGTGTGGCGTGTGTGGCGTTGAACAGCGGTTGCGGCGACACCGGGACCAGCCCGGTGGGCGCGAAGGCCGACGCGGAGCCCTCGACGGGCGGCAGCGGCGGCGCGGGCGGCGCGGCCCCCGGCGGCGAGGGC
>CAINDO010000115.1 GCA_903847385.1 uncultured Myxococcales bacterium | reverse complement strand
TCGAGCGCGGCGCGCCGCAGAGCCGCCCGAGCGCCGCGCCGTCGCCCCGCAAGCCCGCGTCCGAGCCGCCCTCACGGGCGCCCGCTGCGAGCGCCGGCGGCGGCGTGACCTTCTCCGCGCCCCCGCCTGGCGCCGATCTGGACGACCTGATGCTCCAGGCGCGCCGCAAGCAGTCGCTCGGCGACTTCTCCGGCTCGTTGCAGCTCGTGGAGCAGGTGCTCACGGCCAACGCCGACCACGTCGAGGCGCGGCGCTACCTGACCGAGAACACCGCGCGTCTGCTGGAGATGTACCGCTCGAAGCTCGGCAAGATCGCCCACCGGCCCCGCCTCAAGCTGCGGCAGCAGGAGATCATCTGGCAGTCGCTCGACCACCGGGCGGGTTTCCTGCTCAGCCAGGTGGACGGCGGCACCAGCTACGAGGACATCATCGAGATCTCCGGACTCAGCGAGCTCGAGGCGACGCGCCTGCTCGCCAAGCTGGTCGATCAGGGGGTCATCGGCTGAGGCGTGCGGTCCGGCCCGCCTCGGTGCTCGCGCTCGTAGCGGGCGACCCAGGCGACGAGCTGGTCGGCGTAGCTCTCGAACGGCGGGCAGAAGATGTCCGTGCTCGACAGCAGGTCCAGCGTGCCGGCGCAGTCGTAGACCACGTGGGTGCTCAGGTTCTCCAGCAGCGCGAACTGCTGCGGCACGAGGGCGTCCAGGCCGGGCACCTTCATCAGGCTGCGCGCCATGCGGGCCGCCAGGTTGCCCGCAAAGGGCGCCCGGCGGTTGGCCAGCTCGCTGAGAATTTCGAAGGCCTGCCGCGCGCTGAGCGGGTTGGGATCCGTGAGGTGAAACGTACGCGACTCGGCCTCGGGCCGCTGCGCCAGGGTGCAGGCCGCGCGCACGACATAATCAATCGGCACGATGTTCAGGGGCACCACGCCGGTGCCGGGCAGCACCAGGGGCACCTCGGCGGGCAGGCGCACCAGCAGGCGGACCAGGTAGTTCGGGCCATCGTCCAGGCTGTCCGTCTCGCCGGTGCGCGAGTGGCCGATCATGCTGCCCGGCCGGAAGACGGTGATGGGCGTGCGGGCCATCTGGCCGCGCATCATCTGCTCGGCCTCGGCCATCGTGCGCTCGAACGCGGTGCGGAACGACTGCCCCGCCATCAGGTCTTCTTCGCGGATGAGCCCGGCGCGGTTGCCGCTGACGAACGCCGTGGAGAAGAACGAGAACCGGCACAGGCGGCGCATCTCCAGCGCGAGCTCGAGCAGGCGGCCGGTCGCGTCGATGTTCTGGCGGCGGAGGAGGGCGCGGGGGCCCGTCTGGGCGCATGCCGCGTGGAAGACGTGCGTGACCGAGTCGAGCAGCGCGCCGATGGCCTCGCCGGGCAGGCCCAGGTCCATGTCCAGCAGGCGGCCCGGCACGAGGGTGAGCCGGTCCTGGAGCGCCGCGTCGAGGCTCGCGCGGAACGTGTCGGCGGCCTCGGCGTCCTCGGGTTTGACCAGCAGGCGGGCGCGGTTCTCGGGGTGCTCGTTGAGCAGGCGCCGGACGAGCCCGCGGGCGAGCAGCCGCGGAAATCCGGTGATCAGCGCGTCGACGGGGCGGCTTTGCACGGGTCCATCCATTGCTGCCAGAGGGCTTCGACCTGAGCCTCCGTTTGCGCCAGGGCGCCGCCGTTGTCAATCACGTGGTCGGCGCGGGCGGCTTTCTCGGCCACGGGCATCTGGCTGTCGATGCGGGCGGCGGCGGCCTCGGCGGACAGGCCGTCGCGGCGCATCAAGCGTGCCAACTGGACCTCGCGGGGGGCGGTCACGACGACGACGGGGCGGAACAGGTCGCCCCGCCCGCTCTCGAACAGCAGCGCGGCGTCGTAGACGACGAGGGGGGCGCCGCTCTCCCGCGCCGCCGCGATGCGCTCGAACGAGGTCTGGGCGATGCGGGGGTGGGTGATGGCGTTCAGGCGCGCGCGGGCCTCGGGCTCGGCGAACACCCGGGCGCCGAGGCGTTCGCGGTCGAGCGTGCCGTCGGCGCGCAGAACGTCGGCGCCGAACGCCGCCACGACCTCGGCGAGGCCAGGCGTGCCGAGGGCGACCACCTCGCGGGCGAGGGCGTCGGCGTCGATCACCACGGCGCCGCGCTCGGCCAGGAGTCGCGAGACCGTCGACTTGCCGCAGGCGATGCCCCCCGTCAGTCCGTGCACTGGCGCGCTCATCTGGTCGACTCGTTCAAACCGTGGGCCGGACGCCGACCGTACCACAGGCCCGCGGCGGGCGCTTGTGGAGCGTCCCGGGCTCTGTCAGGGTAGGGCAATGAAGTCCTTCCTGCGACGTGTCGGCGGCTTCGCGCTTCTGTGGGCGCTGCTGGTGGCCCTGCCCGAGTGGCCCTGGTTGCGCGCGTGGCTGGCGCGGCCGCTGGACGTCCACGCCGACGACGCCCGCGGCGAGGTGGCCTACGTGCTCGGCGCGGGCAGCCTGAGCATCGGGGAGCGCCTCTCGGCCGCCGCGGACCTCTATCACGAGGGGCGCGTGCGGCGGTTGCTGCTGCCGGCGGACCCGGCAACGGGGCGCTTCGACTTTCAGCTCGGCCGGAACCGCAGCGCGGACGAGTGGTCGCGGGCGCACCTTCAGTGGCTCGGCGTGCCGGCCGACAAGGTGGCCATCGTGCCCGTGGCGGACGCGTGGCTGGACACGGCCGCCGAGGCCGAGGCCGTGCGCGGGGCCCTGCGATCCGGCGAGACGCACCTGGTCGTGGTCACCTCGCCGGTGCATCTGCGGCGCGCGACGCTGGCGTTTCGCCGTGTCCTCGGCCCGGAGGTCTCCGTGGCGCCCTTCGCCTCGAGCGCGCTGCCCGACGGGCCGGACTTCCAGCGGCCGCTGTGGCTCGAGTACCTGAAGCTGGGGGTCTACGCGCTGGCGCTGTGAGGCCTGGCCTCGGGAGATCCGGCGCGCCTCGAATCGGTGGGCATGGATCGAGGCCGCACGACATGCTAGAAGCCCGCCGTGCCGACTCTCCTGCCGAGCCTGCTGCTCCTCGCGTTGCCCCTGCTGTGGGTGGCCACGGCCCACGCCGGCGACTTCGTCGGCGCGCTGCGCTGCCGGGGCTGCCACCTCGCCGAGTACGAGCAGTGGCGGCGGACACCGCACGCCCGCGCCTTCGAGCGCCTGGCCCCGGAGCAGCGCCGCGATCCGCGGTGTACCACCTGCCACGCCACGGCCGCCGAGGACGCCTTGACCGGCGTGCAGTGCGAGTCGTGCCACGGCGCCGGCCGCCACTACACCGCGGTGCCCATCATGAAAGACACGGCGCTGGCGCGGGCCATCGGCCTGAAGCGCGGGGACGAGCCCCGCATGTGCCTGCGCTGCCACGGCGCGGACACGACGCGCCTGCTGCCGTTCGATCTCGTCGCCGCCCTCGTCTCCATTCGCCATCGTCCCTCTTCGGGAGCGCCCTGAATGTTTGGTCCATTCTCCGGGTTCGCCGCCGCGGTCTGGCAAGTCCTGACCGGGCGCCGCACCCTCTTCGTCCTCCTGCTGTGGCTCGCCGTGGGCGCCGTCGTCGGCGTGGTCGCGGGCCCCGGTGAACATCCGGCCGAGGGCGTGCTCATGCACGTGCCGGCGCTGCTTCTGCCCTTCGTGTGGCTCGCGCGTATCGCCACGGGCGTGGGCCGGTTCTGGGCCGCCGGCGCCGCCGTGGCGCTGGTCGGCACGCTCTTCGCGGGCGGCGAGCCCGGGCGCCTGACCGTGCAGCCCGGCGCCGAGACCGAGAGATACCTGCGGCCGAGCATCTCGCGTCCGATCTCCACCCACCTCGGCGGCATCGTGCGCATGCAGGCGGACGACGAGAGCCACATCGCGCTGAGCCTCGGCGCGGGCACGAAGGAGCAGGGCACGGCCCGCCTGTCGTTCGTCGACGGCCGCGAGGTGCGCCTGGGCACCTGGGCCGTCCGCCACCGGCGCTCGCTGCCCGGCGAGTCGCCCAACCTGGCCCGCGTCCGCGCGCTGGCCGCCGGGCAGACGCCCCAGAACCTCACGCTGCGCCCCGGTCAGTCGGTGACGCTGGCGGACGGCACGGCCGTCTCCCTGGTCGAGCTGGCGGCGGACTTCGGTCAGGGCCTGGGGCCCGCGGCGCAACTGGAGATCCGCCAAGGCGAGACTCGGCGAACCGACTGGTTCTTCGTCGACGGCCCGGACCTGGACGCGCGCCTCGGGCGCGGCACCTGGCGCTTCGAGCTCGCCGGCGTGGACGCCGCGCCCGCCCTGGAGCTGGACGTTCATCGGGCCGGGAATCCCTGGATCGCCGTCGCGGGGTGGGGGCTGATGGCCCTCGTGATGCTGGCGCTGGCCACCCGGCGCCCGACGGAGGCCGCATGATCGCCGCCGGATTCGCGCTGATCGGCGCCCTGGCCGCCCTGGCCGGCGTGCTGCACCTGGCCGACGACACGGCCGCGCCTCGTCGTCTCGCGGTCGCCTGCCTGGTCCTCTTCGCCGCCGTGGGGAGCTTCGTCGGCTCCGAGCCCGAGGGCCCGTTCAAGGCCGCCGTGACCGCCGTCGGGCGCGGTGCGGATGGCCTGCCGGCGACGTCCGCGGTGACCTTTCAGCAGACCGATGGCGGCCGCAACGTCCGCCGGGTCGCGCTCGAGCGCCCGGTCCCGATGGGGGCGCCGCTCCTTTGGGCCGCTGGCGGGCTGGCCCTGCTTCTGGCGCTCGGCGGCGGGACGCGCCTCGCGACCGGCAGCGTCGGTCGCTTCGGGGCCCTGGCGGCGGCCGTGCTCGCCGGGCTGGCGGGTCTCGTGCTGGCCGGCGGTCTCGGTGGTCAGACGGGCACCGGCGAGGCCGAGGTCCGCGCCGTGCTCGGGACGCTCGGGCTCGAGCCCCTGGGTGTGCCGACCTCGTTCACCGTGCCCGAAGGCACCTGGAGCTATCGCGCCGGCAGCCCGCTGGCGCTCTACGGCGCCGCAGCGTTGGGCCTGGCGCTGCTCTTCGTCCCCGCCCGGTCGCGGACCTGGGCCGGCGGCCTCCTGGCGGTCGGCGCGGCCCTCGCCGCGGTCGGGCCCATCGTCGACATCGTGATGACCGGCGGCCTCGCCTGGCGGCCCGCCACGGGCCTGCTCTGGGCCGTCGGTCTGCTCACGGCCGGCGTCGCGCTCGAGCGCGAGGCGCCGACACGGGCCGGTGCGCTGGCCGGCGTCGCCGCCGCTCTCTCCCTGCTCCTGATCTGACGGGAACCCCGAACGCCCCATGGCCGACAATCCGAACGTACGCCGCGTCGAGTTCATCAAGAGCGCCGCGGCCAAGAAGGACTGGCCTGCGCCCGAGGGGCTGCCCGAGGTGGCCATCGCCGGCCGGTCCAACGTGGGCAAGTCGAGCCTGATCAACCGCCTGGTCAACCGCCGGCAGCTCGCCCGCGTGAGCAACACGCCGGGGCGCACGCAGTTGCTCAACTTCTTCCGCGTGAACGATGCCTTCGTGGTGTGTGACCTGCCCGGTTACGGTTTCGCAAAGGTACCCACGGCCATCAAGAAGGGCTGGGGCCCCATGATCGAGGGTTACCTCGAGGGGCGCTCGCCGCTGCGGGTGCTGATGGTGCTCGTGGACTGCCGCCGCGAGCCCGGAGACTGGGAGATCGGCCTGGTGACCTACTGCAGCACGCGGGGCCTGGCCCTTCTGCCGGTGATCACCAAGATGGACAAGGTGCCCAAGAACCAGCGGTTCCCCACGCTCGCGCGCATCGGCAAGGCGCTGGGCCTGCCCTCCGAGGCGCTGGTCCCGTTCTCTGCCGAGACGGGCGAGGGCCTGGAGCTCCTGTGGACGCGCCTTCAGCGCCTGCTCCCGGCCGCCGTCGAGATCGACGCCGAGGGCGAGGCCGACTCCGGGGAGCCGCCGGCCCCGTGAGCCACGCGCTGCGCCCGATGCGGGCCGAGGACGCCGAGGCCGTCGCGGCGCTCTCGGCCGATGCCGGCGCGGCGCGGTGGGACGCCGAAGCGTTCCGACGTGAGCTCCTGCTGCCCCACGCGCGCCTGCGCGTCATCGAGGGGGGCGCCTCGTTCGCCGTCGCCGCCTTTGCCGTGTGGTGGCACGTCGTGGACGAGATCCACCTGCTCAACATCGTCGTCGCCGCCGATCTGCGCCGCAGCGGGCTGGCGCGTGCGCTGATGGACTCGATGCTGGACGACGCCCGCAGCGTCGCCGCGCGGGCCATCGAGCTCGAGGTCCGGGCCGGCAACGCCTCGGCCATCGCGTTGTATGTGGCCTACGGGTTCGAGACCCTCGGGCGGCGCAAGCGATACTATGCCGACGGCGAGGACGCCCTGCTGATGGAGCACGTGCTGAAGTGAGCCTCTGGTACGAGCGCATCGTGCGACCGCGCCTGTTCGCGGCCGATCCCGAGGACGCCCACGAGCGCACCATGGCGCAACTCGCCCGCTGGCGCTTCGGGGGACCCCTCGTCGAGGCGGTCCTGACCCGGGACGACGACCGTCTGGCGGTGACGCTCGGGCCGCTTCGGTTCCGCAACCCCGTCGGCCTCGCGGCGGGCCTGGACAAACACGGCGAGGCGCCCCACGCGTGGCCCTGGCTCGGTTTCGGCTTCTACGAGCTCGGCACCGTCACACCCCGCCCGCAGCCGGGCAACCCGCGGCCGCGCCTCTTCCGGCTCGTCGACGACGAAGGCATCATCAACCGCTTCGGGTTCAACGGGCCCGGCGCCGACGCCGTTGCTCGTCACCTGGCGCGCGCCCCCGAGCGCCGCGCAGACGTCCCCCGCGGCCTCAACGTGGGCAAGAACAAGGACACCCCGCCCGAGAGCGCCGCCGCCGACCATCGCGCCTGCATCGAGCGGCTGCGGCCCTTCGCGGACTACCTGGTCATCAACGTCAGCTCGCCGAACACGCCCGGGCTGAGGCTGCTGCAGCAGCCGGCCTTCATCCGCGCGCTGGTCGCCGACGCCGTGGACGCCGCGCGCGGCGTGCCGGTCTTCGTGAAGATCGCCCCGGACTGGGAGACGCCGGACGCGCTCGCGGAGACGGTGGGCGCCATCGTCGAGGGCGGCGCCTTCGGCATCGTGGCCACCAACACCACGCTCGGTCGCGACGGGCTGCGGACTGCCATCGACGAGGCGGGCGGCCTGAGCGGTCGGCCCCTGACGCAGCGCGCGCTCGAGGTCACGCGGACCCTCCGGCGCCTCGTCGGCCCGGACCTGCCGCTGATCGGCGTCGGCGGCATCCTGGACGCGGACGACGCCGCCGAGCGGCTCGTCGCCGGTGCGGACGTCGTGCAGATCTACTCGGGCCTGATCTACCGCGGCCCGACGCTGCCGTGTGCGCTCAATCGCGGGCTGCCCGAGGCGTTGACGCGGCGCGGCTTCGAGAGCGTCGAGGGCCTCAGGGCGTCTCGCCGGGCTCCGTCGGCTCACTCGGCCGGGGCTGGGGCGGCGGGGTCTCGAACGGCGTGAAGTCGGTGACGATCTCCGGCGCGTGCGGCCGGGGCAGGGGGTCGTCCCGCCGCGTCACGAGGAAGTGGCCCAGGTCGTCGCGGCGATAGGCAACGGCCTCGACGGAGACGCCGGCCTTGAGCGCCCAGACGTCCACGGGGCGGCGGCCGACACCCGGTCGGCGTTCCACCAGGCCCTCGGCCTTGAACAGGTCCAGCGCGTTGCGCAGCACGGCCGTGGAGGCGGCCTCGGCGCGGCGCAGGTCACCCTCCAGGAACTCGCGCTCGGCGTGGCTGCGGGCCATGTCCGTCCAGGACTTGAGGTCCATGCCCGTGGTGCTCAGCGAGCGCAGCGAGTCGGCGGCGATCCAGTAGCCCTCGACCAGGTGCAGGAGCGTGCCGCGCAGGAAGTCCAGCGTGGCCGGCATGCTGGCGGTGCAGATGCCGCGGCGGTCCTCGACGATGAGCCCCTCGTCGATCATCCGGTCGAGCGTCTCGCGGAAGTTCTCCGAGAAAGAGGTCGCCGTCTTGTAGATGAACTCGAGGCGGAACCAGTAGCTCAGGCGCCGGGTCTCCTCGCCGAGTTCGGCGCGGGTGAGGGGGTGGTCCGCCGCGCGCAGGGCCGTGGCCACGATGGCGTCGGGCGCGATGATGCCGAGCGTCATGTTGCGGTAGTAGTCCAGCTCCAGGCGGGCGCGCTCGGGCACGGTGAAGATGACCTCGCCCCCGCGCTCCATGCGCTCGACGAGCTTGCCGCGCAGCAGCAGGTTCATCGCCTCGTCCAGCAGGTGGGCGATGGCCTCGCCCCGGACGCGGAAACCGTCCCGCCGGCTGCGGGCCTCGGTGCCGTCGATGCGGCCCTGGTGGCGCTCCAGCGCGAACTGAACCGACCGTGAGAAGCGGGCGTTGCGGCGCTGCAGGAAGTCCACCAGGAAACCGGCCATCTCGTGCAGGCGCGGCGCGGACATGCCCCGGCGGTCGTGGCTCAGCAGGCAGGTGCCCACCAGCGAGGTCGGCGTGACGACCGTGGCCTCCTGGATGTGGCGCATCAGGTGGTAACCGAGCTTGCGCGTGGTGTCGCGGAAGACCTTGTCGTCCGCCGTGGCCAGGTGCTCCGCGCCCACGCGGCGCAGGTAGTCCGTCAGGCGCAGGGGCTCCTCGAAGGTCACGTAGACGCGGCCGTAGCGCGAGGTCAGCACCGTGCCGGCGCGGACGACGCCGCCGATGTTCTCGGCCTGCTTCTCGCCGCCGCGCAGCTCCTTGTGGTAGCTGCCCGTCTCGACGACGCGCTCGTAGCTGATGTTGATCGGGACGAACTGGAGGTCCTTGAACTCGCCCTGGCGCAGGCCCTCGAGCAGCATCGAGAGCATGCCCATCTTGGGCGGCAGGAGTTTGCCGGTGCGGCTGCGGCCGCCCTCCATGAAGAACTCGACCGGGTACCCCTCGCGCGCCAGCTTCCACAGGTAGCGGCGGAAGACCGCCTTGTAGAGCGGGTCGCCGGCGAAGGTGCGGCGCAGGAAGAACGCGCCGGAGCGTCGGAAGATGGACCCGAGCGGGAAGAAGCTCAGGTTGGCGCCTGCGGCGATGTGCGGCGGTACGAACTCATGGCGCAGGAACACCCAGGAGATCACCAGGTAGTCCAGGTGGCTCTTGTGGCTCGGCACCAGGATGAGCGGGGCCGTGCGCGAGTGTCGTGCGGCCTCCTTCACCCGTTTCATGCCGGCCTCGTCCACCTCGACGCCGGAGTAGATGCGGTTGAAGACGAAGTCGAGCACGCGCCCGAAGGCCGTGAGGACCTCGAAGTTGAACGCCGCGGCGATCTCTTTGAGGTTGTTGCGCCCGCGCTCGACGGAGGCGGCCGGGGCGAGCTGCATCTCGGCGCCGGCGGCCGCCAGCTCCTTCTCGAAGCCGGCCCGGGCCATGATCTCCTGGCGGATGCGGCGACCGGACTTCACGCGGGGGCCGCGGAGGACCATCACCTCGTTGCCCAGGTGCACGGCGAGCACGCGGCGCACCTTGCGGGCGATGCGCTCGTCGCTCCAGTCGGCGTTGGCGTCCAGGACCTCTTTCAGGTTGATGGGCTCGCCGATGCGCACCGCGGCGCTGCGGAAGTGGCGGACGAAGTGGCCGAGCTTGCGGAGCGCGCCCGAGGCGTCCTGATCGCCGAAGAGGATGTCCACCCAGGTGCGCCGCGCCGAGGGCGGGTTGGGCGGCCACAGGATGAGCTGCGGCAGCAGCAGGAGCGGGCGCTCGGACTGGCGCTGCAGGGCCACCATGCGCTCGATGAAGGCCGGCTCCGTGTGGCGCTCCTGCGTCAGGCCGACGGCGCGCAGGAAGAGCATGGCCGACTGCCCGCGGCGCAGGGTCTCGAGGAGCTGCTCGTCGGCCGGGAACTCGCGCTTCGCGCCCCCGGTCGCGCGCCGCCACACGTCGACCAGCCAGATGCCGAACCCGCGGAAGAACGACAGGTTCAGGCCATTGGCGAAGCCCGCCAGGGGCAGATCGTGTTTCAGGAAGACGTAGTTGAAGAACAGGTAGTCGAGCAGGCTGCGCGTCCACATCACGTAGACGATCTGGCCGTTGCCCCGCAGCCCGCGGACCTTTTCGCAGCTCTCGTCCGCCAACTGGATGTGGTCGAACATGCGGCGGCCGAGCCATCGGACGATGGCCCCGGGCTTCGCCAGCATCGCGCTGCGGAATGTCCTCGGGGCCTGGGGGCTCAAGGGCAGCCCTCGGGGCGAAGCGCCGCGGCGAAGCAGTAGTGGGCGATCAACTGGGGCCCCGGCGCGGCGCAGCAGGGGTTCGGCCCGTAGGCCGGGTCGCAGTCCGCCGGCGATACGCAGGGCTGGAGGCACAGGGCCTCGGAGAAGCCGTCGGGCGTGATGACCGAGTAGCAGTCCTGGTCCGGCGCGGCGCACAGGAAGTTGGCGGCCTGGCACGGCTCCCCGGGCCCCGGGAGCGGGGGCGCGGCGTCCGGAACGGCTGCGTCCGGCAGGGCCGCGTCCGGCAGGGCGGCGTCCGGCGGCGGGGGCGGGGGCGCGTCCGGCTCGGGGGGGCGGGCGTCCGGCGGAGGCGGGAG
>CAINDO010000114.1 GCA_903847385.1 uncultured Myxococcales bacterium | reverse complement strand
GGGGCGTGGCCCAGGCGCCCGCCTCGGCCAGCACGCGTCGGGCGGCGGCGCGCACGGGCGACAGGTCGAACGTCAGCGCGCGGAGGGCGGCGGCGCGGCCCTCGTCCGGGGCGTGGCGCGCGAGCAGGCGCAGGGCCACGGTGTGCAGCGCGGCGGTCAGGTCCACGTCCGAGCTGGCAAACGCCAGTACGGCCCGCGAAGCGTCCAGGTCGAAGGCCTGCCCCAGCCGCTCGGCCAGGGCCGCCCGAAGCAGGCGCACGCCGAGCATGAAGCCGCTGTGGCCGCGGTGGCGCGCGAGGGACGCATCCAGCCACCCCAGGGCCGACGCGTCCCGTGCGCGCTCGGCGGGGTCCGTGGCCGGGGCGCGGTCGGGGTGGGTCAGCGCCAGCAGCGCCGCGATCGCGTCCGTGCTGCGGACGCCCTCGAACGTCTCGGCCGTGAACTCCGGGATGGCGGGCGGGGCGGCGGCGGCGGGGGTGTCCACCGCGGCGAAGCTCGCCAGGGGGCCACGCAGGCCGCGCACGCGCAGCAGGGGCGTCGCGGCGCGGTCGCCGTGCCACGCCAGCCACTCCATCGCGCTCTTGTGGTCGCGATAGCGCTGGCCGTCGGCCAGCACGTCCAGCCGGGCGAGGGTCTCGCGCAGGCTCGGCGACGTGTCCGCCAGGTGGGCGACCAGGACCTCGACCACCCCGGGCCGGGCGGCGTTCGCCTCCAGGGCGGCCCACACGGCGGCCGTGTCGCCCCCGGCGGCGGCCAGGAGCTGTGCCCCCAGGGCCTCGTCCCGGCGGCGCTGCTCCGCGGCGGCGGCGGCCTCGGCGGCCTCTCGCGCGCGCTTCGCCTTCTGCGTCTCGGCCGCGCCGAAGGCCTTCAGCAGCGGCTTCACGGGCTTGAGCTTGCCGAGCGCGCCCTTGCCCCCCGCGGCCAGATCTGCGGCCAGCGCGGCGAAGAGGGCCGCCGCGTCGCGGGCGAAGCTCGCCTGCGAGGTCGCCAGGTCCGCGCAGGCGGCCGCGAGGGCCGCCGCGTCCCCGAAGAAGGTCAGGTAGAACAGCCAGTAGACCGGGGGGATGCTCACGCGCAGCCGGGGGCCCTGGCGGGCGCTCTCCCAGGTGTTGCGGGCGTGCCAGCCCTCCAGATTCTCGAAGAAGAAGCCCTTGGCCTCCGCGGCGTCCGGGCGGGCGGCGCGGGTGAGCTGATCGATCCAGAGCGAGCGTGCGTAGCAGAACAGCGCAGCGGTCACGGGCTCGAACGCGCACTCCACGCCCGCGTGCTCGACGGTGCTGCGGAAGTGCCAGCTCGGGGACACGTGCGCGGCGAGCGGCTCGAAGCCGGCGCGGAGCGTGTCGAGCAGGTCCGTGTCGTCGGGCGTCTCGACGTCGCCGTGGTCCATCAGATACAGCCAGCTCAGCCAGGCGAAGCTGGTGATCGAGTCGGCGAAGGGCCGCAGATCGCGCTCCTCGTGGTCCCAGAGGTAGACCTCGCAGGCCTCGGGGTGCGCCGCGTCCACGTGCGCGAAGTAGACGTCGCCGTTGCCCGCCGTGCCGATCGGCACGAGGCCGGCCAGGTGCTCCAGCACGGCGGTGCCCAGGTAGTTCTTGCGGTCGAGCTCCATGGCCGTCACCAGGGCGTTCGCGCCGGCCTTCACCGGCATCAGCCCGGTGCCGGGCCCCCGCCACTCGCCGAAGTCGGCCCGCTCCGTCTCGTGCGCGTCGGCGAAGGCGAGCAGGGCGCGCAGCTCCTCGGGGAACCGTTGCCCGTACCGCGCCTCGGCCTCGGCCAGCAGGGCCGTGGGCTTCTTGCGGGGTCGCGCGCCGCGGGCCTTCAACTCGGCGAAGAACCGCTCGCCGTAGAACGCCACGGCGACGGGCGGCGGTGTGATGGCCGGGCTGGCGCCCTCGGCGCGCGCGGCGGCCACGGCGGCCTGGAGCGCGGCTGCAGCGCCCTCGGCGTCGGCGGTGTGCGTGCGCCCGGTCTCCCGGAGCGCGTCGAAGGACGCCCCCTCGCGCCGGACCAGGTCGAGCCCCTCGAGGCTCAGATCCAGACAATCGAGGCCGGTGGTCGAGAGGCGCAGGAGTCGCATTGTGTTCAGAATCCCTTGGGCAGGCCCGTGCCGAGCAGCCAGGTGGCCGAGAGATCCGCCGTGTCGAAGCCCGTCTCGGCCTCGATCGCGTCGAGCAGGTCCTGCATCCGGGCGGCCTTCGCGCCGCCGTGTTTGCGGTAGAACGCGCCGAGCACGCGGTCCAGGGCCTCGCGCCCGACCTCGGCCTCGACGGCGCGCAGGAAGAACGCGCCCTTGTAGTAGATCACCAGCGACCAGATGGGGTGGTCGGCGATGCGGATTTCATTGCAGGTGTCCGGCAGCCACGCGGCGGTGTCCTCACCGCCGGCGACCATGCCCTTCAGGTCCTCGTGGTACAGGGCCCACTGCGCCTCGCCGGCGGTGGCACCCTCGACGGCCTCGATGGCCCGGGCCGCCAGGTAGGTCACCGTGCCCTCGGAGAGCACGAAGTCCTCCCAGCAGGCGATGCGCACGCCGCCGCCGAACCAGCCGTGGGCGGCCTCGTGCGCGTGGGTGTTGGCGTCTCCCATCTGGCCGTCGTCGATGTGCCAGAGCGGGTGGTGCTCCAGCCCGCCGAAGTCGCCGGGGCCCCAGTCCACGGACACCGAGGCCGCCTTGGGCCCGAACAGATACTGGCCCAGCGTCTCCTCGAAGAACCCGAAGTAGCCGGGCAACTGCGCGGCGCCGGCGAGGGCGGCGTCGCGACCGCCGGGGGCGTAGTACACGCCGATCTCGGTGCCCGCGGCCGTGTCGCCCAGACGCTCGTACGTGTAGTCGCCGACCGTCAGGCCGATCTGGTACGAGGGCGCCGCGGCGGGGATCGCCTCGGGGTAGATGGCCGTCTTGCCCGCAGGCACGCCGGCGACCTCGAGCGTGAACTTCGTGCCGTCCGCCGGCCCCGAGTGGCAGGGGAACAGGTTCGAGCAGAAGTACGGCCAGAGGAACGTGAAGCCGGGCGTGGCGTCCCAGCCGTCGAAGCGGCCGTGTTTCGAGAACAGGTAGTCGATCACGAGCGTCGTGGCCGAGGCGGGGGCCTTCACCTCGAGCACGCCGGCCTCGGGCGTCTCGAAGTCGAGGGGTTCGCCGTCGGTCGTGGACACGGCCTCGATGCGCAGATCGCCGATCTCGAACCGGGTGGGCGCGCTGCCGCGGGCCAGGCGGATCTCCGCGCGACCGCGCCGCGCCGTGAGATCCAGCACGAGCCCCGTGGAGACGATGTCCCGCTCGACGGCGGGGGCGTTCGTGCCGCCCGTGCGATCGGGCTTGGCGGGGTCGCCCGCGCCGGTGGCGCCGCCGGTCCCTTCAGTCGACTGCGAGGCGGCGTCGTCGCCCTGGCAGGCGGGCAGGAGCAGGGCGAGTGGCAAGAGCGAGAGAAGGCGAGCAGCGCAGATCGAACGCATGGCGATTCCGGGCCGGGGAGGCGCCGGCCGCGCGCAAGAAAAGCGCCGCGCGCGCGAAAGTGCAAGTCGGCCCCTTGCGCGCGCGCCGCGGACGGGCGCTGGATCGGGCATGGGACACTGCATTCAGATCATCGTCGCCGAGGCGGCCGTGGCGGCGCGCCTGGTGCAGCGCTGGCCCGGCGCGACGACCGTGGCGCTGCCGCTGGGGTACTGCGCCCTGCCGCTCACCGAGCCGCTCTACGACGCACTGGCCGCGGCGCTGCCTCCGGGCGCCGCGGACGCCGGTGACGTGCGGTTCGCCCGCGCGCCGGACGGCGTGGGGTTGGAGTTCGCCGCCGCCAGCCGCGAGGTCGGGCCCCTGGCCTACCTGGAGACCAACTACTTCGGCGGCGCGGGCAGCCAGGTGGCCGGCGCCTGGCGCGACGGCGAGGTGCGCGCGCTCGAATACTCGACGCACACCGGCCCCATCGACGCGGCGCTTCGGGTGCTCGGCGTGACCCCCGCGCCGGGGCAGGACGCCTTCGACGCGCTGGGCCTCGGCGCCTTTCGCCACATGGACGAGTTCGACCCGCCGCCGCCCGCGCCCGCTGCTTCGGCCGGGCCCGGTGCGCGGACGGACGCCTTCCCGACGTGGCTCGTGCTGCTGGTCATCGCCGCGGCCGTCACCCTCGGCGTGCTGGTGGGTCGGGCCTGAGAGACCAGCGCGTCAGTTCCACGCGCCGGGCACGCCGACCCGCATCTCCAGCACCGTGTTGCCGTTGTAGGGCTGGGGGAAAAAGAGCGTGTCCGTGGGGAAGTCGCCGAAGCCGCGGCCCCACTCGATGCCGTGGCCGTACTGGCCGCGATCCCACTGGTGGTAGAGCCGCGCGTCGCCGTCCGGCGAGATGCGCCACAGGGTCGAGGTCTCGTACTTGGGCATGTACAGGTTGCCGCAGGCGTCGACGGTCAGGCCGTCCAGGAACGCACCGGGGCCGCCGACACCGGACAAAAGGCGCGGCGCCGAGAGGGGCGTGAGGTCCCGATCGATGGCCATGGAGTAGACCTTGTCGCCGAACGAGCCGATGTACATGAGGCTCCGGTCGACGTCGAAGGCGATGGTCCGCGGGGCGAAGTTCGTCGACTGCGCGTTGCTCCAGTAGATGCTGGCCTCGAGCGTGTCCGCGTCCACACGCCAGATGTTCGCGCCGTTGTCGGCGGCGTAGACGAAGCCGTCGGGACCGACCGTCACGCCGTAGGCGTGCACGTCCGGCGCGATCACGACCTGCGCGCCGTTGGCGAACACCCGCACGAGGCCTGCCCCCGTGGCCACCACGAGGCTCTGGTCCGGCAGCCAGTCCATGCCCTCGGCGCCCTGCAGGCCCGCCGCGAAGAGCTCTGCGTTCGCGTCGTGGTCGGCGGAGATCAGCACCGCGCCGTCGAAGCCCACGATGCGCCCGCCGAAGTCGGGGGCGACGTCGTGGTAACCGCGCGCCTGGAGCACCGGCGCGATGGAGAGGGGCGCGTCCGGCAGGTTCAGGCAGGCCTCGGCGCGGGCGTCCGGCGGGCCCTGGGGCGGCGGCGGCTCGACCAGGGGCAGCACCGTGCGCCGCCCGGGCACGCCCACGGGCACGGCGATCAGGTCGGCGCCGCCGCGGCCCACGGCCATGAGCGCGCCCGCCGAGTCGGCGTTCTCGGGCGCCCACACGAGCGAGGTCAGGGGGCCCTGCAGGACCGCCGCGACGCGCGTGACCTCGGCCCCGTCCGGCGTGATGCGCCAGATGCCCTCGGCGGTGTCGTCGGACACGTACACGTGGCCGCAGGCGTCGGTCTCCAGGGCGCGCGCCACGCCGGCGCCGCGGTCGCGCTCGCAGAACGCCTCGCCCCCGGGCTGCCCGGCGGCGCACACGCCGGTCTGTCCCGGCCGGACCGTGCACTCGGCGCCCAGGGCCAGGCCGGCGCAGGGGTTCGCGGGCAGGCAGAG
Organism: uncultured Myxococcales bacterium; assembly: GCA_903847385.1. Taxonomy (GTDB): domain Bacteria; phylum Myxococcota_A; class Bradymonadia; order UBA7976; family UBA1532; genus CAINDO01. The sequence continues at coordinate 1,778 of CAINDO010000114.1, read as the reverse complement.
CCGCAGCGCGCCCGCGCCGAGGCCGCAAACACCGGGCCCGCGGGTGCGCGGGCTGTTGCAGGGCGCGCCGTCGGGCAGGGCGTCGCACACGGACAGGGGCGTGCACGCGCCGCCCTGACAGCGGCCGGCGCCGCCGTCCACGTCCACGCAGGGGTCGCCGTCGGGCTGCCCCGTGCAGACGGCGGGGTGGCAGCCGAGGCGCCCGGCGGCGTCGGGGCGACACGTGCCGGCCAGGCCGTCGTTGCTCAGGCAGGCGGCGCCCTCGGACGCGCAGGGGTTGGGATCCATGCAGACCCAGTCCTCGGTCGTGTTGAAACACACGCCCTGCACGCCGGCGGGCGTCACGCACAGGTTGCCGTCGAAGGTGCCCGCGCAGGGGTTCTCCGAGGGCGTGCGGCACCAGCCCTGGCCGCTCGTGAGATCGATGTCGCACAGGCCACCGAAGCCGAGCTCCCCGGCGGCGCAGCGCGTGCCCGGAGCCTCGGCGGCGCAGGGGTTCTCCGGACGACAGAAGAGCGCGGCGCGACCGGCGCGCGCGCACACGCCGGCGACGTTCACGCGCAGGTCGCGGCAGGGCGCACCCTGGATGCGGCCGTCGCAGGGGTCGCTGGTCTGGCAATACATGCGGCCGCGCAGGTTGTCCGCGCACACGCCGGCGCTGCCCTGGGGGTCCGTGCAGGCCGAGCCGGACGCCTGGCCCAGGCAGGGCGCCTGCCCGCAGGTGAGGTCGCCGCCGGGCTGCGCGAGACACAGGCCCGGGATGCCGAACACGGCGCACAGATCGCCGGGGTTCAGGCCCTCGCACGAGGCGTCGCCCGAACACACCGCGCCGCCGGCGCCGTCGCTCATGCAGAAGCCGCCGGCGCCGCACGGCTGGCCGACCTCCTCGGGCAGGCAGTCGCCGTCGCCGACACACACCAGCGCCCCGGCGGCCGTGGCCCGGCACGAGGCGCCCACGTCGCAGGGCTCGCCCGGCGCGAGGCCCTCGCAGGGATCGTGGCCGCCGGAGAGCCGCGCGAACGGCCGCAGCTCACCGAACACACCGTCGGCGTCCCGCGAGACGGCGAACAGATCGCCGGACGCGGCCACGGACACATACAGCGTGCGTTGGTCCGGCGAGAACACCAGGGCCGCCGGCGCTTGCGGCATCGCGTCCACGACGCGCCGGTTGCGGCGGGTGAGCGGGTCGATCTCGCGGATCGCGCCGCGGGTGGACTCGGCCACGTACAGGAAGTCACGGGCGTCGACCTCGAGGCCCATCGGCGCGTCCAGGCCGGAGAACACCGTGCGGACCTCGCCGCCGGGATACAGCGACACGAGCAGCCCGCGGCCGCTGTCGGCGATCACCAGCTCACCGGTGGACAGGAACACCATGCCGCGCGGCGTCTTGACCACGTGCTCGGCCCAGAGCGTGCGCGTGCCGTCCGGGGCGACGCGGTACACATCGCCCCCGCGGGTCACGACGACGAGCCGCCCGGCGGCGTCGTACACGGCGTCCCCGGGCCCGTAGGCGCCGGGCTCGGCGGCCTCGACGCGGGGGCGGGACAGCACGGGCAGGGGCGGCGGGGCGGCGCAGACCTCCGGCGCCGGCCCGGGCTCGGGCCAGGGCTCGGGGCGCGTCACGTCGGCGAAGTCGGGGACGTCCGCCGCCGACGTCGCGTCGAAGGCGGGCGCCGCCGCGTCGTCGCCGGGCGCGGTCGCGTCACCCGCGGGGCCGGCGGCGTCCGGCGGGTCGACGCGGGCGTCGAGGTCGGGCACGGTCGCGTCGGCGTCGGGGG
>CAINDO010000113.1 GCA_903847385.1 uncultured Myxococcales bacterium | reverse complement strand
GGCCGCCGAGGTCCGCGCGGTGCCCTTCGGGCCGCGGGGCGTGCGGTTCGTGACCCACCTGGACGTGAACGACGCGGACGTGAGCCGAGCCATTGCCGCCGTCGCCCGCGCGCTCGGGCAGGGGTGAGGCGATGCGTGCGCCGAGGCTCGGCTTCGCCTGCGCGCTGATTCTGGTCGCCGGGGTGTGCACCGCCTGCGGGGGGGACGCCGAGCGTCGCGCCCGCATCGAGAGCGACGAACGCTACGCCGCCGCCGAGCGGGCCTTCAGCCAGAAGCGACACGACGAGGCCGAGCGGCTTTTCCTCGAGGTCGCGCAGGCGGACCCCACGCCGGAGACGCAGGCGCTCGCCGCCTACCGGCGGGCGCAGATGCGCGAGCGCGAGGGCCGCGTCGACGAGGCGACGGGCCTGTACGCCGACGCCGAGAAGTTCGAGGGCACGGAGCGCGCCGCCTTCGCCGCGTGGCGCAAGGCCCGCTTGCTCGCCGAACAACCCGGGCAGGGGCCCGCCGGCCGCGCGGCGCTGCAGGCCGTCGTCGAGTCTCACCCGGGCGCGTCCGGCGCGGACAAGGCGGTCAAGTATCTGGCCGTGCGCCGACGCGCCGAAGCGCCGCTCACGCCGGCCGACGAGCACGTGCTCGTCCAGTGGATGCTGGGCGCCGCGGAGCGTTTCAAGGACAAGTCCGTCGGCGACAATCTGCTGTTCTACGCCGCCTGGCTGCAGGTCCAGCGCGGCGGAGACGTCGGCGGGGCGCGGAACACGCTGCACCGCCTCACGCAGCGCTACTACGTGAGCCCGCTGCTGGACGACGCCCTGTGGCTGCTGGCCACGCTGGAGCGCCGGCAGGGCCGCGTGGACGCCGCGATCGCGACCTGCGAGGCGCTGCTGCACGTGCGCGAGGACCAGAATTACGTGCTCGGCGGCTATCGCAGCAAACGCCTGGACGACGCCGGCATCGCCATCGGGTGGATGCACCTGCACCTGCGGCGCGACGCCGCGGCCGCCGAGCGGGCGTTCAAGCGCATGCTGGACGAGTTCCGCACGAGCGTCTTCCGGGACGACGCCTACTGGGGACTCGCGCTGTCACAGGTCGCCCAGAACCGCGACGCGGACGCGCGAGCCACGCTGCGCACGTTCGTCGACGAGCTGCCCGACTCGCGCCACGCGCGGACCGCCCGAAAGATCGTCGACGGCGCGCAAGGCTGGCCGCCGCCAGACCCATCACCGGCGGCCTCGGCGCTCCTGAACCCGCAGGGCAGGGGGGGCATTTGATCCGCTGCGAGGGGCTCACGCTCCGCTTCGGCCGCAACACCGTGCTCGACGCCGTGGACTTCACGGTCCCCACGGGTCAGACGCTCGGCCTCATCGGGGCCGGCGGCGCGGGCAAGAGCTGCGTGCTCAAGTTGATCTGCGGCCTGCTCGCGCCGACCTCGGGCCGAATCTGGGTGGACGACGACGAGGTCACCGCCCTGGACGAGACCGCGCTGATGGCCGTCCGCGGTCGCATCGGCATGGTGTTCCAGAACTACGCGCTGTTCGACTTCCTGGACGTCGGCGACAACATCGGCTTCCCGCTGGTGCAGCAGGCGCGACACACCCCGGACGAAATCCGCGAGCGCGTGACCCGGCGGCTCGCGCAGGTCAGCCTGCCCGGCATCGAGCGCCGCATGCCCTCGGACTTGAGCGGCGGCATGAAGAAGCGGGTGTGCCTCGCGCGGGCCATCGTGCACGATCCGCCCATCATGCTCTGCGACGACCCGACCGCCGGCCTCGACCCGGTCACCACGAACCGGATCTTCCTGCTGCTCAAGCAGTTGCAGCGGGAGAACGGCGCGACGGCGATCATCGTCAGCCACGAGGTCGGTTACCTGAGGCCCATCTGCGACCAGTTCCTGATGCTCGACCACGGCCAGGTCATCTTCCGGGGCACCGCCGCCGAGGGCCTGGCCCACACGGACCTCCGCGTCCGACAGTTCATGAGCGGCGAGGGCGTCGAGTGACCGCGCTCGTCCTCCGCGTCGGCGCGGCCTTTCTGGCCCTGGCCGAGGTCGTCGGTGGCCTGGCCATCTTCGGGCTCGCGGTGCTCAAGGCGTGCCTGCACCCCCGGCTGGACGCCTTCGAGACGTGGCGCAACTTCTATCGGGTGGGCGTCAAGTCGCTGCCCATCGTGGCCACCACGGCGGCCTTCGCCGGCGCCACGGCCGTGATCCAGACGGGCCACAACGTCGTGAAGTTCCGCGCCTACGAGGTCGTCGGCTGGGCGTTCGGCTACAGCGTGTTCCGCGAGATCGGCCCGCTGCTCATCGGCCTGATGTTCTCGGGCCGGGTCGGCGCCAACAACACCGCCGAGCTCGGCACCATGAAGGTCACCGAGCAGGTGGACGCCCTGCGCACGCTGGCCATCGACCCCATCGACTACCTGGTCATGCCCCGCATCCTGGCGATGGTCGTGATGATGACGCTGCTGAACGTCATCGGGGACGTCTTCGCCGTGGCGGCGGGCATCGCGACCAGCAAGTTCATGCTCGGCGTGGACCCCTACGTGTTCTGGAACTCGTTCGTCGAGTACGTGACGCTGACCGACTTCTTCAACGGCGTGGCCAAGGCCGCCGGGTTCGGCGTCGCGATCGGCCTGGTGAGCTGCCACTTCGGCCTGAACGTGAAGGGCGGCGCCATCGGCGTCGGCCGCGCGGTCAACGCCAGCGTGGTCGCCTCGGCCGTGGGCATCTTCGTCATCGACTACTTCATTACCTACTTACTGAAGTGAGCCCCGCAACCCGATGGAGCTGATCCGATTCGTCATCGGCGAACTGCGCGACATCGCGCGGACCTTCGGGTTGACGCTCTACTACGTCTTCCGCGGGCGCTGGCACTGGGCGCCCATCGTCGAGCAGATGTTCCACGTGGGGAACCGCTCGGTGTTCTTCATCATCGTCACGCTCGGCTTCCTGGGCGCGATCCTGAACTTCCAGACCGGCTTCCAGGCCATGCGCCTCTTCGGCGACACGTCGCTCCTCGGCGCGGCGACCTTGCCACTGCTGGTGCGGCAGTTGGGGCCCACGCTCTGCGGCCTGATGGTGGCGATCCGCGTCGGCACCGGCATCGCCGCCGAGATCGGGAGCATGGTCGTCACCGAGCAGGTGGACGCCCTGCGCATGTGCAACGCACAGCCCGTCGACTACCTGATCAAACCCCGGTTCATCGCCTGTACGATCATGGTGCCGGTGCTGTGGGTCATCGGCACCACCACCGCTTTCATCGCTGGCATGTACGTCACCTACTGGTCGTTCCACACGATCCCGGCGACCTACATGAACTTCGACCTGCTGAGCTTCCGCGACATCGTCGAGGGCAGCTCCAAAGCCGTCGTCTTCGGCATGGTCATCCCGGTCATCGCCGGCAACAGCGGCTTCGGCGCCCGCGGCGGCAGCGAAGGCGTGGGCTGGGCGACCACCCAGGCCGTCGTCAACTCCAGCCTCGCGGTCATCGCCCTCGACTTCTTCATCGGGGGCATCGCGTTCCTGTTCAAGACCGGGGGCGGGCCGTGATCGAGTTCATCGAGATCACCAAGGCCTTCGGCGGCAACCGCGTGCTCGACGGCGTCTCAGTGAGCGTCCAGAAGGGGCAGATCCTCTTCATCATCGGCAAGTCCGGCGCCGGCAAGAGCGTGCTGGTCAAGCACCTGGTCGGCCTGCTGCGCCAGGACAGCGGGCAGATCCTGTTCGAGGGCACGGACATCTCGAACTACCGCGAAAAAGACTTCTACGAGATGCGCAAACGCTGCGCGATGGTGTTCCAGCACAGCACGCTCTTCGACAGCATGACGCTGGCGGAGAACGTGGCGCTGCCCATCCGCAAGCACCGGGGCGTGAGCCGGACCGAGGCCCTGACGCTGGCCATGGACAAACTTCGCCTCGTCCACATGGACCACATGGCCGACCGCGTGCCCGGCGAGATCGGGGACGGTCTGCGCAAACGCGTGGCCATCGCCCGGGCGCTCACGCTCGACCCGGCCTACGTGATCTTCGATGAGCCCACCACCGGGCTCGACCCCGTCAGCGCCATCCGCGTGGACCGCCTCATCCGCGAGATGAGCGATCGCACGGGGGTGACGAGCATCGTCGTCAGCCATGATCTGCGCAGCATCTTCGGCATCGCGGACCGGATCGTGATGCTGTATCAGGGCAAGGTCCTGCTCGACGGCCCGCCCGCGGACTTCCGCGGCTCCCAGGACCCCGTCGTGCGGCAATTCGTCAATGGCCTCGCCGAAGGCCCCATGGAGCTCTGAGCGCATGAACGAGCGCAACATGCAGATCAAGGTGGGCGCGCTGATCCTCGTGGCGGTCGCGCTGCTCGTCGGCTTCGTTTTCCTGCTCGGCAGCTTCAGCGTCGGGGCGGTCCGCAGCTACTACATCGAGGTCGCCGACTCCGGTTCGGTGCTCAAGGGCGCGCCGGTGAAGATCGCCGGCGTCCGCGCCGGCCGGGTCGAGGAGGTCGAGTTCCTGGTCGCCCGCAACGCCCGCAAGAGCGAGGCGGAGCCCGGCAGCGACTCGCCCATCAACGTCCGCCTGCGCATCACGGTGAGCGACACGATGGCGCCCTCGGTCCGCAAGGACTCGGAGTTCTACATCACCACCCAGGGCGTGCTCGGCGAGAAGTACGTCGAGATCGTGCCCGGCTCGCAGGCCTCGCCCGAGTGGCCGGACAGCAGCTACATCCGCGGTCGCGACCCCGCCCGCATCGACCTGCTCTTCGCCAAGGCGGGCAGCATCCTGGCAAAGGTCGAGGCCGCCTTCAGCAGCGGCGAGGGCATCAACTTCGGCGCGCTCACCAAGGCGCTCACCCGCCTGACGGAGCACATCGACGAGTTCCTCACCGAGAACAAAGAGCGCCTGACCAAGATCGCCACGAACGTCGAGACGGCCACGGGGGACGCGGCCGGGCTCGTGCAGTACCTGCGCGAGGGGGTGGGCTCGTCCGAAAACGTCGGCGCCATCGTACAGAACGTGAAGTCGCTCAGCGGCGTGGCCGCCCAGTCGGCGGGCCCGCTCATCGCCACGGCGACGCGCACGATGAACAACGTGGACGCGTCGGTCGTGATTCTGAAGGACGTCGTCGAGAAGAACCGCGGTCACATCGACGGCGCGCTGGCCAATCTGGAGCCCATCACGCAGAGCGCGCGCACCGTGATGCGGGACGCCGCGGGTCTCACGGCGGGCCTCGCGACGGGCCGCGGCACCGTCGGGCAGCTCATCGTGGACCAGGAGATCTACGACGACCTGAAAGAGATGCTGCGCGACCTGAAGCGCCACCCCTGGAAGATGCTCTGGCGCGAATGAGGCGCGGCGTCAGTACCAGCGGTGCCAGAGCGCGTCCGCGCGCTGCCGCAGGGTCTCGTCGTTCACGCCGGCCAGGGTGTCGAACGCCGCCGTGATGTTGGCCTCGTCCAGCTCTCCGGAGCGCGGGTCGACGAGGGTGCGGTCGGTCAGGGCCTCGAAGACGAGCAGGGCGACCAGATGCTCCGCCGAGCCCGGATTCAGGGCGAACGGCAGCATGTGGGCCAGCGACAGCCGCGGCGGCACCCCCGCGGTCGTGAGCTCCATCACATAGGCCGAGAGCTCGCGGTTGACCCGCTGGCGAACGGCGTCGTCGTAGCGACCCGTGAGGCGCACCACGGCCGTGGGCATGGGCAGCTCCGGCCCGTCGATCTGGTGCTGAAGCTCGTGGCGCTCGGTGATGCGCGTGATCGCGGCCACGAGGTCGAAGTCCGGGTCGGCGCGCAGGTCGGCCAGAACCCGCTCGCAGGAGGTCAGCGCGGGCGCGTCCGTATCCTGGAGGCCGCAGTGGCCCGCCGACAGGTTCTTCGCCCAGGCCTCGATCTCGTCGAGGACCACGAGCGCGAAGGGCTGCAGGTCGCGGGAGAAACCCAGGCGACTGTCGCGGGCGAAGGCGTCGCCCAGGTGGCGAACATGCAGCGCGGCGAAGTCGCCCGCGTCCACGCGCAGGCCCGTGACGGCCTCGATGCGGTAGCTGCGGACGCGGAAGTGGCGCCGGACACCGTCCTCCGCGCCGTACTCGTAGACGGTCGGGTCCAGGTAGTAGGGCTGCCCGGCGGCCTGCGCCGCGTCGTTCACGGCGCCGACCAGGGCGTACCAGCGGCGGCCGGCCAGGTCGAGGGTGCGACTCTCGGTCACGAGCCGGTCGACGGCGGCGCCCAGGCCCGGGTCCACGGCGGGCGCGGCCTCGACCAGGGCGCGCCCGGCCTTGCGGACCCCGACCAGGTCCATCGCGCCGCTCTCGTCGCGCACGCGGCGGTCCCAGGTCCACCGGGCGTCGTTCCAGGCGGGCAGAAGCTCGCCGTAGAGTGTGTCGGCGGCCGGCGTCGACGGCCGGAGGCTCCAGTCGACGCCCTTGTGGGGCGGGCGGGCGAGCAGGGCCAGCCCCAGCGAGAGCGCGCCCAGCGTCCCCAGGTGGGCGCCGAAGAGGCGCCGCGCCGGCCAGCCGGGCGGGAGGTCGAGCTCGGCCTCGCCGACCTCCGGGGAGAGCAGCCCCTCGAGCAGCACCTCCAGCGTGGAGCCCAGCATCGAGAGCAGCGTCGCCAGCACCGCGAGCTCGACGCCCGCCAGGACAAAGGGCCAGCCCGGGCCGCCCATGGGCAGCGCTCGGTACAGCAACATGCCGAACATCACGGGCAGGCCGTACAGCGCGGCGAGGCCGAGGACCGGCTCCTCCTGGGTCGGGACCGCACGGTGATACCGCTGCGCCGCGAGGGCGATCGCGCCGGGCCATGCGAGCATCACGCCGATCACGCCGAACCCGAGCTGCAGGCGCCAGTGGGGCAGCTCACCCAGGTGCGCGAGCATGTCCCAGAGGGCGACGCCGGGCGCCTCGCCGCGCACCGGGACCAGGTAGTAGGCCGTCGCGGCGAGCAGCGACAGCCCCAGCAGCGCCCGACTCGCGCCCCGCATGGCCGGCTTGAACGCCAGGTGCACGCCGGCGCTGCAGGCCGCCAGCGAGAGCACGGCGGGCAGGGGACGCTCCGTGACGCTGGGGGGCAGCGACAGCGCCTCCCAGGCCGCCGCGGCGCCGCCGAAGTGCACGGCGACGGCCGTGGAGAGGAGCGTGGTCAGGCCGGTCAGCGCCAGGGTCAGGCCGCGACGGACGAAACGAGACGCCAGGAGCAGCGCCAGGCCGCAAAGGGCCGGAGCGAGCGCGGCCACGGCACCGGCGGGAGGCTGGGCGGCCAGCACCTGCCACAGGAACTGCGGGTGGCCGGCGACGACCTCGACGGGCAGCAGGCCCAGCACGAGCACCGCGGCGCCGAAGCGTCTCGCGCGCTCGCGGAGCCGATGGACGGCCGTCGTGTAGAGGTAGGCCTCGGTCACGGCGTCCCGGGCTCGAAGGGCACGGACGCGATGCGGGAGACCTTGCGGTGGTCCTTGAAGTTCGGGTCGTCGACGAGTGACTCGAAGTAGATGCGCGTGCCCGCCCGATCGAACTGCGGATATCGGTCGCGCGCCCCGTTGTCGGTCAGCCGCGTGGCCTTTTCGGCGCCCACGGCCATCACGCCGACCTCCTCGTCGCCGCCCCGCGCGTCGATCCACTGGAACGCGACGGACGTTCCGTCCGGGGAGATGGAGGGCGCGGAGCACCCGACGCCCGGTGACAGGCGGGTGAGTGCGCCCGCCGCGACGTCGAAGACGCCGATCTGGTCGTCCCCGGACCGATTGATCTCGAACGCGAGGCGCTGTGCGTCCGGCGTCACCGACAGCCAGGAGAAACGTTCCTCGCTCTCGGCGGTGACCAGCGCCTTCGCGGTGGGCGCACCGGCGCCGAGCGTCACGGAGTAGAGCGTCGTCGCCGGGCCCGGGGCCGTGAACAGGGCATCGGAGCGCTGGGCCTTGCCCGGCGTGTACAGCACCGTCAGGTGGGTGGCGTCCAGCCAGCCCCAGCCGCCGAAGGCGCCGTCCTCGGGCATCAGCGTCACGACCTCGGCGCCGTCCGTGGCGTCGAGCACGAGCAGCGCCTCGGGGCAGTCCCGGCAGGCGCGATCCTGGATCGCCACCATGCCGTTCCCCGGCGCGAGACGCCCGCCGCTGTAGCGATGGGTCGGGTCCACGCGCAGGCGGTTCGCCTTGCCGTCCGCCGTGGCGACCGTGACCGTCTTCGCCCACCCGAACAGGTCCTCGACGATGACCGCGCTGGCGCCATCGGCCCCGAGCGTGGGGTAGCCGTACAGGTTGTAGCCCGTCCAGAGCGTCTTGCGTTCGCCCTCGGGGCTCATCCACACCACGGACTCCAGGGCCGAGATGCGCCCCAAGGACCGGCGCTCGGGCAGGAAGAACAGCGGCGCGTCCTCCGTCTTGACCAGCGCGCCGGCAGGCCCCATCCCGCAGAGGCCATCGGCGGCCGCCGCGTCGCTGTGAAACCGGACGGGCACGGGCCCGCGCTCGGCCTTCTCACGGCGCTCGGCGGTCTCGGCATACTTCCGGGTCGCGTCGGCGAGCGTCTGAGTGCGCTGCTCGACGTACTCCCGGGCGGGCCGCAGCTTGTCGGCCAACACCGCGTCCGGGGATGCGACGCCCGCGTGGAAGACGTCGCGAAGCTGCGGATGGTCCACCAGCAGGGGCAGGGCGGCGTCGAACACCCGGTCCGCCAGCGCCTCGCCGAGCCGGCGGGGCGCGTCGTCCTTCTTCTTGGCGCCGGCCCAACTCGAGACGGGCGGCGAGACGGCTGGCGGCGCGTCGGCGTGCATCACCCGCACCGGCCCCTCGGCGCGCATTTCGACGAAGCCGCCGTCGATGGGCAGCTCCGCCTCGGACACGTTCAGCTCCGCCAGCACGAGCCACGCCGCCCGGAGCCGGGCCGCGGCCCGCTGCGGGTCGCGCTCGGACTCCAGGATCTCCGTGACGTCGGGATCCCCGCCCCGAACGACCTGGAACCCCATCGACTCCAGGCGCCCGGAGAGCGAGTCCGCCAGGGCCGCGGCGCCCAGGGACCCCTCCCACCACTTGCCGTCGAGGTCGACGACGACGAGGACCTTGCGCGCGTCCGGCGCGGTCGCGACGCGATACGCCAGGAACCCGCCGCCGCCCAGCACGGCGAGCAGGACGAGCAACCACGGCCAGATCGGTCTGCGCGGCAGCGCATCGGGCAGGTCGTCGACCTCGGGAGGGAGCGCGTCGAGCGGGCGGAAGTTGGCCTTGCGCGTGTCGTCCATGGGGGCCGTATAGCACTCGGGCCATCCCCGCAACAGGTCGGCAGAGCGCCTCGGCACTGGATTCCGGAGCCGCCCCGGGGCCATACTCGGGGGCTGGCTTCCGAGGAGTGGATCCGTGCTTCAGGTTCTGTCGTTGGTGCTTCTGCTGGCCGCGCAGGCGGTTCCCAAGGCCGGTGAGCCCGACGCGCACCCGCCGGCGCAGGGCGGCTTTCGCATGCCGCCCTCGGCCGTGATCATCGAGGGCGAGCGGGTCGCCGTCGCGTGGAACGACGGCGACAGCTTCGGGTTCCTCGAGGGCAAGTTCGTCAAGCAGCGCGTGCGCCTCATGGGCTACAACGCGCTCGAGAGCTACGGGCCGGTCCACAGTTGGGGCAAGTGGACGGGCATGGAGCTCTACAAGGTCACCAAGGCCGCCACCCGTTTCGCCCGAAGCCGCGTGTGGAACTGCGCCTGGGAAGGCCAGAAGGACCACTACGGCCGCATGCTCGTCTACTGCCGCGACCTCGTCGAGGCGATGGTCACCGAGGGTTACGGGCACGTTTACGCGCTCAAGCCGCCCGTGGACCAGGCGCTCCTGGCCATGCAGCGCGAGGCCATCCAGGCCGGCCGGGGCATGTGGGCCAAGGGGGTCCCCGAGGGCGTCCTCACCAGCCTGCACAGCAACGCGGAGTCGGGCGGCGGCAAGGGCAAGACCTACGACCGCGTCCTGTCGTCGACGACGGGGCTCTCGAAGGAGTTTCACCACGAGCAGGTCTACGGCATGTGCGAGCGCGTGTGCCATGACGGCGCGTGTCTGGTGTACGTGCCCTTCGAGAAGCGGTACGGGATGGACCGCTCGGACTGCCTGCGGACGAAGGGCCTCTGGTAGGCCCGCCGCCTCAGACCTCGACGAGCGTCGCGACGCCCTGACCGACGCCGACGCAGAGCGAGGCCACGCCGAGCCCGCCGCCCCGGGCGCGCAGCGCGTGCACCAGGGTGGTGAGGATTCGGGCGCCGCTGCAGCCGAGCGGGTGCCCGAGGGCGATGGCGCCCCCGTTGACATTCACCCGGGCCGCGTCGAGCGCGAGGTCCTGCATGACGGCCAGGGACTGCGCCGCGAAGGCCTCGTTGAGCTCGAAGAGCTTCACGTCGTCGATGGTGCGGCCCGCGCGTGCGAGGCACTTGCGGATCGCCGGCACGGGGCCGATGCCCATCACCCGGGGATCCACGCCGGCCTCGCCGGTCGCGACCAGGCGGGCGAGGTGCGTGCGGCCGAGGGCCTGCGCCTTCTCTGCCGACATCAGCACCAGCGCGGCGGCGCCGTCGTTCAGCGTGCTGCTGTTGCCTGCGGTGACGGAGCCCCCCTTGCGGAACGCCGCGCCGAGCTTGGCCAGCGCCTCGAGGGTGGTGTCGCCGCGGGGGCCCTCGTCCTGCGCGACGACGACGGGCGGGCCCTTCCGCTGCGGGATCGACACGGGCATGAGCTCCGCGTCGAACGCGCCGGACTTCTGGGCCGCGACCGCGCGCCGCTGGCTCTCACACGCGAAGGCGTCCTGCGCCTCGCGCGTCAGGCCGTAACGCTCGACCAGGTTCTCCGCCGTCTCACCCATGGGCTCGAGCGGGAAGAGCTTCTCCATCGACGGGTTGGGGAAACGCCAGCCCAGCGACGAGTCGTAGACCGTGACGTTGCCCGTGGGAAACGGGCCGTCCGCCTTGGGCATGACCCAGGGCGCCCGGCTCATGGACTCGACCCCGCCGGCCACCATCACGTCCGCGTCGCCGACGGCGATCTGCCGGAACGCCGTGTTGACGGCGCTGAGGCCGCTGGCGCAGAGCCGATTGACGGTCATGCCCGGCACGGACTGCGGGAGTCCGGCCAGCAGGAGCGCCATGCGGGCCACGTTGCGGTTGTCCTCGCCTGCCTGGTTGGCGCAGCCGAAGACGACCTCGTCCACGAGCTCGCCCTCGATGCCGGCGCGCTTCAGGGACTCGGCGATGACCATGCCGCCGAGGTCGTCCGGGCGGACGCCCGACAGACCCCCGCGGATGCGGCCGATGGGGGTCCGGACCGCAGAGACGATGACGACTTCGCGCATGGCGGGCCTCCCGTTCTCAGTTCTTCTTCTCGCCGTGCTCGTCGCAGTCGGGGTCGTCGCACTCGCCGCCGTGCTCGAACTCCTCGTCGAGGCCTTCCATCGCCTCGTCGAACATGGGCTGCAGGGTCTCGAGCTCCTCGTCGTCGAGGAAGCGGGCCGAGTCGCCCTTCAGCTCCACCGCGAACAGGTGGGGCGGCGTGGGCATCAGCAGCCAATACTGCTTGTCGCCGCGGTCGAACTCGCCGAGCTGCAGGAAGCTGTCCGGCTCGTCGTCCTCGCCGGAGTCGATCTCCAGCATCGGGGAGTCGGCGTAGACCTCCTCGGGGAGCTCGTCGGACAGGCGCAGTTCGGTGCCGACCTGGCTGATCGACACGTTCCACTGCTTCAGGAAGTCGTTGATGTCGTTCTTGAGGGCGACGAAGGTGTCGTCGTCGGCCTCGTTGAGGGCCTCACCGGCGTCCTCGTCGCCCTGGGAGTCGACCTCGAAGAGGACGACCGTGGGCACGGGGCTGGTGATCAGCGCGTAGGTGCGGTCCTCGTGGTCGAGCTCGAGGAAGACCTCCATGTCCATGGGCTCGGTGCCCTCTTCGTCCCGAACCTGCACGATGCGGCGCTCCGCCAGTTCCTGCTTCTCGCTCATGGTGTCTTTCCTCGCTTGCTCAATCGATGATTTCGAAACGCCGGCCGGTGCCGGCCCGCCCGAAGAACGGCGCATGCTAGGGCCGAGGCCGCACCGCGGCAAACGAATTTGCGCCCCTCGCGGGCGATTCGCGCGTTTGCCGCGCGCCCGCGAACCGGGGTGGCAATCACGGCCGTCCTTGCGCTAAATCCGATGAAGCAAAGCGAGTTTCCGGCAGCAAAGGCAGAGCATGCAGTGCACTCGACGTTCTGGATTCGGAGCGAGCCTGGTGGCGCTCACCCTCGGGCTCACCCTGGGCGCCTGCGGTGACACCGGCAGCCGCAACCTGAACAAGGCCGGGGCGGACGCCGGCGCCGGGGGCACACAGCCCACGGCGGACTCGACGGCCGGCGGAGGTCAGCCGTCGGCGGACGCCGAAGGTCTCCCGCCGGACGCGCAGGCGCCGCCGGACGCGGCCCACGTCCCCCCCGATGCCGGCACGGCTCAGGACGACGCGAGCATGAACCCCGGTGACGCCGGGCCGCCGCCCCCGGACGCCTTCATCGCGGCGGTCCCCCCGCAGATCGCGGCCGTGGAGACGCAGTTGGGGCAGGGGGCGACGACCGCCGGCGTGGCCAACCGGGTCACCTGTGAGGTCCTCGACGTCGACGGCGTCGCCGTGCCCGACCAGCAGACCCGGGTCGAGGTGCGACCGCTCACCGGTTGGCGGCCCGGAGAGAACGCGGGCGAGTACATCGGCGCGCTGGCGGGCACCTACCAGGTGACCTGCGTGGCGCCCGGGTTGGGTCTGCGGGACGCGACGCCCGCCCGATGGGACGTCTTTCCCGGTCCGGCCGCGAGCGTCGTGGCCCGCGTCGATCATGCCCGGGTGATCGCCGGCGAGCTCGTCAGCGTCACCTGCGAGGCGGCAGACGCCGAGGGCAACGTGCTCCCCGTGCAGGACGCCACCGTGGACGCCACGCCCGCGGATCCGGCCAACGCCGTCGACGGGCAGCGCATCACCTTCACCCGCGCCGGGCGCTACCAGGTCGCCTGCTCGCTCCCGGGGGTCGTCTCGAACGCCTCCGCCGAGGTCGTCGTCGATCCGGCTCTCCCCGCGGCGCTCTCCGCGGCGCTGTCCCCGGACCTGCCGGTGTACGAGGTCGGCGGCGTGCTCGGCTACCGGCCCGTGGTCACGGACACCTACGGCAACCGCGTCGAGGACCTCGTCTTCGCGTGGACGTCGGACCCGGCGCTGCCCGGGTTCGGCGAGGGCCGCTTCCAGCTCGCCGCCGAGGGTCGATACCACCTGTCCGTCTGCACCGTCGGGCCCACGGCCACGGGTATGGACCTGTGCGCCGCGGCGGACATCCTGGTGGACGCCGGCGGCCCCGCCGTGGGCTGCACCGCGCCTGCGCCGGGCTCCATGCTCCTGCTGGACGGCCCGGTCCGCCTCGAGGGCACCGTGGCCGACGTCGCGGGCATCCAGCGCGTGACGGTCGACGGGCACGAGGTGCCGGTCGACGCCGATGGCCACTTCGGCGTGGACGTGCAGCCCCAGTGGGGCCTCAACGTGCACGACGTCGTCGCCGAGGACGCCGTCGGCAACGCGAACAGCACCTTCTGCGCTTACTTCGCCGCCGACCGGTACCACCCCGAGGCCGACGTCCTGAACGACGCGATCCAGCTCGTCCTGACCCAGCGCGCGGTCGACGACGGCCCCCCGGCGAGACCCCTGCAGAGCCTCACGGACCTCCTGCTCGCCGTGATCAACTCCCAGGGCCTCATCGACACGATCGACGCGTCGCTGCGCGCCCAGAACCCCGTCGTGCCCAACGAGTGCCGCACGCGGGTCTTCGGCGTCTGCATCCTGAGCGCCGGCGCGGAGTACCGAGGCCTGCGCATCCAGGGCGTGAACACGATCTCGAGCACGCTGATCGACGGCGGGCTGCGGGTTCGTGGCCGAATCAACAACATGGAGCTCGACGTCAAGCTGCTCGGGACCATCACGAACACCGGACGGCTCCTCGCGGACTACATCGAGCTCGAGCTCACGTTCGACATCAACCTGGTCGACGGCCGCCCGAACATCGCGGTGCGCTCGATCGACGCCGTGAACGTCGGCCCGATCTCCAGCGACTTCGACGGTTTCCTGACCGGAGACGTCCTCGACCTGGTCTTCTCGGCCTTCGAGGGCACGGTGCGCAGCACCGTCGCCGACGCGCTGCGCAACTACCTGGAGACCCAGATCGACGGCCTCCTGACCGGCGTCCTGGGCGGCCTGGACGTGTCGTCCTTCAACACGGCGATCTCCATCCCGTCCCTGGGCGGCGGCGCGCCCGTGGATCTCCAGATCGCCTTCGGCATCGACGCCCTGGTGGCCGATCCGGCTCAGCTCCGGCTCGGCATCGCGACGCGTGTGAACGGTGGGGTCGGCGAGGCCGCGGTCTCGGCCGGCGTGCCGCTCCCGCCGGGGCCGGTCGGCGTGGCCATCAATCCGCAGGGCACCGCCGGCGTGTCCGTGTCCATCGGCCTGGTCAACCAGGTGCTGCACGGCCTGTGGCGCGCGGGCACGTTCCAGATCGACGCCGGCGCGGGCGGTCTGGGCAACCTGCCCGAGGGGGCCTCGCTCTCCTTGCGGGTGCTGCTGCCTCCGGCGGCCATCGGCACCGGCGCGGCCGACGACGGCCTGCGGCTGTTCCTCGGACCGGCCACGGGCTCGATCGTGTACCCAGGGTTGTTCGACGAGCCCCTGCGCATCCAGATGGCCGCGAGCGCCCTGGCCGGCGTGGAGCTGCGCAACGGCAACGAGATCCGCTTCGGCGGCGAGGGCGGCATCCAGGTCGACCGCCTCGCTCTCACGGTCGACGGCGTGGCGCTCACGCCCGAGACCCGGGCCACGCTCGAGGCGCTCTTCCGCAACATCGTCCAGGCCCTGCTGGACACCTCGCTCAGCGGCGCCCTGCCGAGCCTGCCCGTGCCGGACTTCGCCCTGCCGGACAGCCTCGCCACGTTCGGCATCGCCCCGGGAACGCGCCTCGGGGTCCGCAATCTTCAGCTCGACGGCACGCCGAGCCACTGGCTCGTCGACGGAGTCTTCAGCGAATGAACACGCCTCGCGTTTCGATCCTCTCGGCTTGGGCGCTCGGCCTCGGCGCCCTCGCGGGCTGCGGCGACACCACCACGAGCGGGACCAAGACCGCCGTCGACGCCGAGATCCGCCCGCCCCAGGCCGATGCCGCCCTCGTGGACGCTTTCCTGCCCGAGCCCGACGCCGACGCGCCGCCCGAGGCCGACGCCGCGGGGCCCGGCCCGGGCGACGACGCCGAGGTCACGCCCGAGGTCGACGCCGCCGGACCCGCGCCGAAACCCGACGCCGGCCTGCCCGTCGTCGGTTGGGTCGAGGTCACGCTCGACCCCCGGTCGCCCCTGTACGGGCCGGAGCAGATGCCCCAGGCCGAGGCCGAGGTCTTCGACCGCTCGGGCCACCCGCTCGCCGGTCTCCCGCTGACGTGGCACGTGGAGCCCGAGGCCGCCGGGGACGTGGACGCGGCGGGCCTGGTCACGTTCCTGCGCGAGGGCCCCGGCGCGGTCGTCGCTTGCACCGCCGACGACGTCTGCGGGCGCGCGTTCTTCCACGTGGACGCGGGCCTGCCCAAGCTCACGGTGACGCAGCCCGAACGCGGCGCGGCCCTCGGCGGAGACCGCACGCAGACCATCGCCGTCCGCGGCGTGGCAACGGACACGGGCGGCACCATCAGCGTGCGCATCAACGGCGTGCCGGTCGCGGTCGACGGTACGGGCAACTTCGCGCTGGATGTGGACGCGCGCTTCGGCGTCAACCATCTGGAGGTCACGGCCGCCGATGGTGTGCAGCCCGGCGAGGTCCGGGTCACCCGCGACGTCCTGTGGGCCCCGCGCTACCTGCGGGTCGGGGACACTCAGGCGGACGTGCCCGACGCGGCCCGCCTGTGGCTCGGGCAGTCCCTCCTGGACCTGGACGCCCCCGTCGCGGTCCCGGAGGTCGAGGGCCCCTGGACGCTCGCGGACCTCTCCTCCCTGCTCGCCGGACTCCTCGGCGCGGCGGATGCCGACGCGCTCCTGGGCAACGTGGACGCCGGCGGCCTGCAGATCGAGCGCGTCACGCTCGGCATGCCCGAGGTCGATCTCTACGTCGTGCCGGAGGGCCTGGAGCTGTTCCTGCGCCTCGGCGGCCTGCACCTGGACGTCGCCGGTCAGTTCGCCTTCGAGGGCGCCACCCTGGACCTCACGGGTGGCCTCGACGCGTCCCTCGCCGCCTTCGCCCACCTGACCTTCGACATCGCGCCGGACGGCTCGCTGGCCATCGAGGTCGATCAGAGCGGTGTCGTGCTGGAGTCGCTCCAGGGCACGTTCCAGGACGCCGGGGCCCAGGCGTTGATCGACACGTTGGGCAGCCGCCTGCGGGGCACGGTGGAGGGCCTGGCCTCGGGGCTGGTCGACGACATCATCCGCGAGCAGCTCCCGACGCTGGTCCGGACGGGGCTCGACGGCCTGATCGGGTCCCTGGGCGACATTCCCATCCGGCTCGATGTGGGCCTCGAGGGGGCGCCCGTGGCCGAGCTGGGCCTCAGCCTGCTGCCCGAGGACGTGATCCGCCACCGGCGGACGGGCCTCGCCCTCGCGCTCTCCGCGCGTCTCACACACCCGATGCCGGTGCAGGCGCCCAACCCCGCCGTGCCCGGCATCCCCGGCCTCTCCGACGGCGAGCCCCCGGCGGGGACGGACGTGCCGCTCGGCCTGTCGATGCGGCTGGAGCTGCTCAATGGCCTGCTGCACGAGGTCTGGCGCACGGGTCTCTTGCAGATCACGCCGGGGTTGCCGCCGGAGATCGGCGCGCTGCTTCAATCCGTACGGCTCGACGCGCGCCTGCCGCCCGTGGTCGCGCCGGCCGCGCCCGGCGGCGCCTTCCCGCTCGACGCGCAGCTCGGCGACGTCCGTGTGTTCCTGACCGGACCCGCCGGCGGCGAGCCGGACGAGTACGTGCTCACGCTCACCGCAGGCATCTCGCTGGAGATGGACGACACCGGCGCGCTCCGCCTCGTGTCCGCCGACATGCCGGTCATCCAGGCCGAACTGCTCCGGGCAGCCGGCGCGCGGCCGGTGCTCGCTGCGGACGCGCTGGAGGCGATCTTCGGAGCCGTGGTCTGGCCCAAGGTGCGCGACGCCCTCGCCGGCGGCCTGTCGCTGGCGATCCCGTCCGTGGACGTGGACCCCGGACAGATCGGCGCCGTCGCGCCGCGCATCCAGGGGCTGACGCTGAAGCCGTCGCTGGGCGAGCGGTCCGGCGTCTTCGAGGGCTGGTTGCTGCTCGAGGGCTCGCTGGAGAGCGTGCTGACGCTGGGGCCCTGAGCCGACCTGACGTCAGGGGGCCGTGGTCGGCGCGCTCGGAGGCGCCGGCGGCGCCTTGGGCGGGAAGAAGCGGTCCAGCAGGCGCGGCGGCAGGTTCTCCGGGGCGACCTCGCCTCCGGGCCCGACGGCCGGGAGCCCGAGGAGCGCCCGGATGTCCTGCGCGTGCTCGGGGAAGTGCTCCACGAGGCGCGCTTCGAGGAGCCGCGCGGCGGGCACCTGACCGGCGTACTTGCGCGCCGCGGCCCAGAGCACGCCGGCGAGCCAGTCGTTGGGGACGCGTTCCAGGCGACGCCGGGCCTGGAACTCGGCGTCGAACCAGTCGTGCGTGCGCAGGGCGGCCACCGCGAGGGCGAGCTCGACGGGCAACTGCGCGCCCCCGAGACGCTCGGCCTCCTGAAACGCCGAGCGGGCGCGCGTCGTATCGCCGGCCTTCAAGCGCGCGGCGCCGACCAGGAACTGCGTCGTCGCGCTCTCGCGGTCCTTGAGCGAAAGGACCTCGAGCGTGGCCGAGGCCTCGGTGTCCTTGCCGGCCAGCAAGTAGGACAGGGCGAGCTCGCGGGCCATGGTGCGGTCCTCGACGCGCCGCTGCAGGTAGGGCTTCAGCAGGGCCTCGGCGTCCGCGAGGTGCCCGCTGCGGACGAAGAGCCCCGACAGACGCCGCGTCAGGTCCGGCGAGCCGCGCCCGAGAACCCGCTCCATGTTGGCCAGATCCGTGACGGCCTCGTCGAAGCGACCGAGCGCTGCGTAGAAGTCGGCCGAAAGGCTGAACGGCAGCGCGTCGCTGCCCGCGTGCACCGCGGCATCGAGGTAGGCGCGCTCCGCGCGGTCGGTCTCGCCGAGGAGCGCGGCGAACCACGCCTCGCGGGTGTGCCCGAGCCCGGCCTCGGTGGCCGTCGCTGCGGCGCTGTACGCCCCGCGCGCGGCCCGGACCCAACCCCGCAGGAGATCGGCCTGCGCCGCATGAAACGCCCACTCCGGCAGCGTCGGGTGGGCCCCCCGTGCCGTCGCGATCGCCCGCTCCGCCCGGCTGCCCAGGCCGATGCCCAGCAGCAGCTCGACCTCGGTCAGCGCAGTCGATGGGTCGGCGGGTGCGTCGTGTTTGAGCTGCGTCCAGTGCTGGTAAGCGTCCTCGTACTCGCCCAGAAGCAGGTCGATGCGCACCTGCAGGGCGCGCGCGGGCACCAGCGTCGGTTTCAGGTCGAGCAGGCGCACCAGCGTGCCACGCGCGTTCTCCACCAGCCCCAGGGCGACCTCGGCGCGGGCCTGCCACAGAAGACTCTCCGCAGGATCGGCGCCGCGCACGTAGGCCCGCTGGAACAGATCGTCGGCGACGGAATACTGCCCCGCGCGCATCGCCTCCTGCCCCGACGCGAGGTCGAGCTCCCCGGGCGGCGGGCCGGGGGGCGGCTCGTTGCCGCCGCAGCCCGCGAGCGCGACGAGTGACGCCACCCTGAGTCGGCGGAGGTGCTTCAATGGTCCCTCCGCAGCAGCTTGAAGGCCAGGAACAGCACCGCCGCGAGTCCGAGCAGCAGGACGGCCACGATGGCCAGACCCACCGGATCCTTCCGGTGCCAGACCTCCTGGAGCCAGGTGCCGGTCTGATAGCTGAGGCCGCGATCCGTGGCCCAGGCCGTCTGCAGGCGGGCCACGTGCAGTTCGTTGGCGCGCTGCTGCTCTTTCCACCGCTGCTCGGCGATCGGATCGCGGGAGAGTCGCGAGTACCATGCCTCGTCGACGGTGCGGCCGCTGGCCAGGTAGCGCTCGCGCAGTGCGGCC
This sequence comes from uncultured Myxococcales bacterium, assembly GCA_903847385.1. GTDB lineage: Bacteria > Myxococcota_A > Bradymonadia > UBA7976 > UBA1532 > CAINDO01. The sequence goes on along the minus strand of CAINDO010000113.1, from coordinate 15,179 downwards.
AGATCCTCGGCGCGCACGGGGATGTAGTCCAGCGGGGCCGCGCTCGCAGGCTGGGCGCCGGGGAGGGCGGCCACGGTCGTGGCGGGTTTCTCCTCCGCCCGCGCGACGACGTCCGAGAGCGCGAGGCCCGTGCGTCCGGCCTCCACGAGCTCCTCCTGGCTGGGCTGAAGACGGTCCGAGAGGACCTCGCGCGACCGAGCGGCGTTCCGGGCGGAACGGTTCCGCCAGACCTGGGCGGCCTCGCGCAGTCGGTCGACGTTTTCGACGCCCCCGGTCTCCAGGATACGCGCGGCCAGGTCCAGGAAGAGGAGATCCTCGACGACGTCCAGCACAGGGCGCTGCGCGTTCGCGCGGCCGGGGTGGAAGGTCTCCGGGGGCACCTGCAGGAGGCGCTCCTGATAGACGCGCTGGATCAGCGTCTCACGCTCGGCCTCGAGCGCCTTCGCGCGAGCTTCTTCTTCTCGGCTGAGGATCGGCGGGGCGGCCTTTGCCGTCGCCCCGACACAGGCGAGGACGGCCGCGAGCGCGCCGATCACGACGTGCCTGAACACGAAGGAGAGCGGCCTCACTTCAGCTTCTTGAACATCGCTTCGAGACGCGCCCGGGCGTCGTCGGCTTCGGTCCGCTCGTTCTCGCTCGACTTCTTGTACTCGAACGACGAGCAGAAGTTGGCCTTCTCCCGGTCGCGAATGTAGGTGCTCACGTTCTCGCGGCACTCGTTGTGGTAGCTCTTGTCCCAGAACCGGCAGTTGCGGCAGCACCGCAGGTCGGCGTCGCAGCTCGGGCAGTTGTCGTAGCGGGTGACCTTGACCGAGAGGTCGAGCTCGACGTTGCACTTCCAGCAGCGGGCGGATGTCTCGGGTTCCAAGTCCTGCTCCTGCGCGTCGTGACGGACCGGGGCGTGCTTATCAGAACCACGCCCCGCCGACCACCAGGAACTGATGCAGCGACGCGACGTCCACGTCGGTGCAGCGGTCGTCTTCGCAGACCTCGCCTCCGCGGGGCCGCGTGAACGCGTAGCCGAGCCCCACCGGGAAACGGTCGGCCAGGCGCCATGTCAGGGCCGCGTCGACCCGCCATGCGCCGAAGCCCGAGAGCGCGGCGTCCTCGCCACCGACCCGCGCGTAGCCCACCGTGCCTCCCGCTTCGAGGCGCAGACGGTCGTAGGGCAGGGCGAGGCGCAGCCCTGGCCCGGCGAAGAAGAAGCGCCCGGGGGGCTGGCCTTCGACCGGCAAGCCCGACGCGTGCGCACCCGCGGCCACCGCGACCCAGGGCAGGGCCTGCCAACCGATGCGGCCGCCGAGGGCGAAGCCCGTCCCCGCGCCGCGGCAGTCTGCCCCACCGTGGGCACCACAGACGCTCGCGCCCGTTTCCAACTGGACGAAAGCACCCGCTTTGTGCGATGCCGTGTCAGTCGTGGACGAAGACGGGCGAGGGGCGTCCGTCGGCGCCCCCGCCTCGGCCAGACCGGCAAAGATGAGAATCAAAGGCGACATGGCCATTTCGGTCGAGCAGCGTTGTCCGCGGGCAATGGGGCGGACAATGCCGGTTTGTGCGGGCCGAGACAACGTATGAATACGCCCCAGGATCCGAAGGCCGTCCGTGCGGCCATCAAGAATTTCCGCCGGTTGCTCGAGCTGGAGCCCCGCCATCGCGGGCACCGCGAGCAGCTCGCGCGGCTCTTCGAGGCGGATGCCCAGCCCAAGAGCGCCGTGCGCGAATGGCTCGGCCTGGCCCGGGATCTCAAGCTGGACGGCTTCGTCGACGACGCCGTCACCGCCGCTCGTGAGGCCCTCCGCGTCGAGCCCGGCCACGAAGAGGCCCTGAGTTTCCTGGCCAGCGTCTATGCCGGCGCACCGCGGGGCGTGATGATGCGAACGGTCACCGCCGCCGTCGAGGTCGATCCCCTCGACGAGATCTCGCGCCCGGAGACGGACGCGCCGCTCGACGCCGTCGCCCTCGTGAAGGTCTACTCCGCGGACGAGGCCGGCGCGGAGCTGGCCTCGCAGTCCTCCGTCGACCTCTCCCTCGTGCTCGGCGGCTCGCTCGGCTCCGTTTCGTCCGCCGATCCCGAGGACCACCGCGTCACGGTCGATCTCATGCCCCCCGGATACGGGAGCAACCCCGCCGCGGAGCACACCACCGTCGAGCTCTCCGAGGACGACCTGGCGCCGGAGGCCGAGGGCTCCCTGTCCCAGGACACGCCGCCGGCGCAGCCCGTGCCCTCCGTCCGGCAGGGCGCCATCGCCACGCCGTTCGAGGACGATCCCGCCGGCACCGTCGACATCGACGTCGAGCTCTTCGTCGCCGCGGCGGATGGCTCGGACGAGATCATCGACGACGAGCCGCCGCCCGCCCGGACGACGAGCACGCTGCTGCCGCCCCCGGTCCAACTGCCCGTGCGCGCCCCGGCGCCGGCGATCCCGCTGTTCTCCGCGCTCCCGCGGGCCTCGATCCAGGAGCTCCTGCAGCGCGCCGACCGCCGGTTCTTTCCGGCCGACTCGGAGCTGCTCTGCGCCGGCGAGGCCGTCGACGGCCTGTACATCGTGCTCAGCGGCGCCGTTCGTCTCACCGTGCGCAGCCACGACGGCCGCAGCGCGGTCGAGGTCGGGCTCGTCGAGGCCGGCGGGTTCTTCGGCGAGGCCGAGCTGCTCGAAGGTCGCCCATCACAGGTCAACGCCCGCGCCGTCGAGGACGTCGAGACGCTGAAGATCTCGACGGACAAGGTCGCGTTCCTCCGCCGGCATTTTCCTGCGTTCGAGCGAACCCTCGATGAAGCCGCCGAGCAGCAGACGGTCTGCCGCTATCTGGCCGGCAGCGCACTGTTCGGCGCCCTGCCGCCGCGCGATCGCGCGGTGCTCGCCAGCCGCTTCCGCCCCATCGCGCTCGCACCCGGCGAGGAGCTCTTCGCCGAGGGCGCGGCCCCGGAGGGGCTGTATCTGGTGACCCGCGGGAGCCTGATCATCTACCGCGAAGGGGCGACGCTCACGCAGATCCCCGCCGGCGAGTTCGTCGGCGTGGTCTCCATGCTGCGTCAGGAGCCCGCCCGGTGCACGGCCCTGGCGGGGCCCTCGGCGCAGGTCGTCTGCCTGGACCCGGAAGAGGTCGAGCTCGTCTTGTCGAGCTGGCAGTCGGTCCGCGAGTCGTTCTGGCGCGAGGCGAGGTCGAGGACGGACGCCGCCTGAGCGGCTGGCCGTCCGGTCCTCACGCGGCGCTCAGGACTCCCCGCCCTTCTCGAAGCGGCGGCGCTCGTTGTGGTCGAGGATGCGCTTGCGGATGCGGATGGCCGTCGGGGTCACCTCGACGAGCTCGTCGTCGTTGATGTACTCGAGGGCCTCCTCGAGGCCGAACTTGCGCGCCACGTCCAGGCGGACGTCGATTTCCTTCGTCGCGCTGCGCATGTTGTCGAGCTTCTTGGCCTTGCAGGGATTGACGACCATGTCACCCTGGCGGCTGTTCTCACCGCAGACCTGGCCCGAATAGACCACGTCGCCCGGCTCGACGAAGATGATGCCGCGATCCTGGAGAGTCTCCAGCGCGTAACCCGTGACGCTGCCCGTCTCCATGACGACGAGCACGCCGTTGGAGCGGCGCTTGAACGTGCCGCGGGCGGTGCCGTAGCCGCAGAACGAGCTGTAGAGCGTACCCGTGCCGCGCGTCTGCGTGAGGAACAAGCTCCGGTACCCGATGAGGCCGCGGCTGGGCATGCGGTACTCGAGGCGGACGGTGCCGTCCTCGCCCGTGCGCAGGTCCGTCATCTCGCCGCCGCGCTCGTTGAGCTCCTGGATGACCGTGCCGCTGTAACCCTCGGCGCAGTCGATCGTGACCTCCTCGTACGGCTCCTCGGGGCCGTTCTCGCCCTCGCGGACGATCACGCGGGGCATGGAGACCATGACCTCGTAGCCCTCGCGGCGCATCGTCTCGATGAGGATGCCGAGGTGCAGCTCGCCGCGCCCGGAGACCTTGAAGACGTCCGGGGCGTCCGTGTCCTCGACGCGGAGCGACACGTTCGACTGCAGCTCGCGGGCGAGACGCTCACGGACCTTGCGGCTCGTGACGTGTTTGCCGTCGCGGCCGGCGAAGGGGCCGTTGTTGGCGATGAACTCCATCGTGATCGTCGGCTCGTCCACCGCGATGGGCGGGAGCGCGTCGAGCGCGTTGGGGTCGCAGATGGTCTCGCCGGGGAGGGCATCGAGGATGCCCGCGATGCCGACGATGTCACCGGCCTCGCCGACCTCGATCTCGACCTGGTCGAGGCCGTTGAAGCCGTTGAGCTTGGTGATCTTGGCCTTGCGCTGGGTGCCGTCGATGGCGATGGCCGTGACCATGTCGCCCTTGCGGACGCAGCCGCGGCTGATCTTGCCGATGGCGATTCGACCGACGAACTCGTTGTAGTCGATGGTCGCGACCTGCATCTGGTACGCGCCCTCGAGGTCCACGTGCGGCGGCGGCACGCGGGCCAGGATGGTCTCGAAGAGCGGGTTGAGGTCGACGCGATCGTGCTTGAGGTCGCGGACGGCCCAGCCCTCGCGGGACGAGGAGTAGATCACCGGGAAGTCGAGCTGGGCGTCCGTCGCGTCGAGGGCGACGAAAAGGTCGAAGACCATGTCCAGGACTTCGTCCGGGCGCCCGTCGGGGCGGTCGACCTTGTTGATGACCACGATGGGGCGCAGGCGATGGCCGAGCGCCTTGCGGAGCACGAACCGCGTCTGCGGCATCGGGCCCTCGGCCGCGTCGACGAGGAGCAGCACCGAGTCGACCATGCCGAGCACGCGCTCGACCTCGCCGCCGAAGTCGGAGTGTCCCGGGGTGTCCACGATGTTGATCGTGGTGTCCTTCCAACGGATGGCCGTGTTCTTGGAGAGGATCGTGATCCCCCGTTCCTGCTCCAGGTCCAGCTTGTCCATGGCGCGCTCTTTGAGACGCTGATGCGCGGCCACGGTGCCGGATTGGCGAAGGAGTCCGTCGACGAGGGTGGTCTTCCCGTGGTCGACGTGGGCGATGATGGCGATGTTTCGGATGTCGCGTCGAAGCATGGCGCGGCGGATTGCCACAACGATCTTCCAGTTGCAAGCGCGGACTTCCGTGCTCTCGACGTCTTCATCACTTATCATCCGCGGACGCTGGTTCCGGAAGTGGGTTGAACCTGGAGCAGAAGCGGCTTGGGGAGGTGATTTTCCGTTGATGCGCGACCATCGATCGGCCACGAGATTTTTCGCGTCCACTGTCCTGGTCGGCACCGCCGGGCTGACGCCGGCCTGCAGTCCCGAGGGTAAAACCGAACCCCTGGACACGACCGCACCCACGAGCGAGGCCTTCATCGCGACGAGCGGCGCCGAGACGCCTCTCGGTCCGGCGGGGATGTTGCTCGGCGCCTTGCAGGCGACCGTCCGCATCGTCATGGACGAGCCGGGCCGCATTCTCTACACGCAGGACGGCAGCGAGCCGTCCCTGGAGTCGGGCGCGACGGGGAAGGGCGGCCAGGTCGTCTACATGACCCTGAACCGCGACACCGAGCTGCGCTGGGTCGCCGAGGACTCCGCCGGCAACCGGGAGGCCACGATCCACCGAACGGTCGTTCGGTTCGACCAGACCCCGCCGGAGCTCACGGTGGATCCCGAGCCGAGCGGGAGCACGTTCCCCGGTCCCATCGTGGTCAAGGTGCGCGCCAACGAGCCGGTCACGATCTACTACCGCACGGACGGTGGCCTGGCCGTCGCCGGGAACGCGCAGACGCTCGAGGCGCGCGACACGCTGGACCTGCCGCTCGCGCACCGCACCTCGCTCTCGATGCGAGCGGTCGACGCCGCCGGCAACCTCTGGGGCCCCAAGATGCGGGTCTACCAGATCGACGACGTCGCCCCCGTGAGCGTGGCCGAGCCGGCGGGCGGGCGCTTCCTCAAGCCCCTCGAGGTCCGGCTCTTCGCCGACGATCCCGTGGGCGTGATCCACTTCACGCTCGATGGCACCGAGCCCGACGAGAACTCGCCGGAGTGGCTGGACGCGCAGGTGTTCAGCACCGAGACGACGCTGAAGTTCCGCGCCGTCGATCCGGGCGGCAACTGGGAACCGACGCACACGGAGACCTACGCCATCGGGCCCATCGGCGCCCGTACGCCCACGGCCGCCGTGGACGCGGAGCGGGTGGACGTGGCCGGCAACCTGGCCCTGTCGGCGGCCCTGATCGGCGCCGCCGGCCTCTGCTCCGGCTGGCCGGAGACCCCGCTGCGCCACGGCATCGCCTACGACCTGTGGGCCACGGGTCGCACGGTCTCCGACGGCCTGCTGCAGGCCTCGCACGGCGGCTACAGCCCCATCTACGCGCCGCTCAACATCTCGCGGGCCGGGTCGGCCTCGGCCTCGCCGGACCGGGACCAGAACGGCTCGAACCTCGAGGAGACGCTGAACGCGACGCTCTCGGCCCTGGCCGGTGCCGCAGGGGACTCGGTCCCCACCGGCATCTACCCGCTGGTGCTGCCGTTTCAGGGCGTCTCGGCGCTCCTTCTCCGGGATCCCGGGCACGATCTGCGCCCGGATGGTCTGCCCGAGTCCGAGGACGACTTCGGCCTGATCACCTGGCAGGGCACGAGCGGCGCGCAGCGCAACAACAGCGCCGACGCCTTCCACGCCCAGCTCGCCGTCCTCGCGGCCCGGGCCGCCAGCGCGACGACGGCAGGACACGCCCGGGATCCGGGGGTCTACGGCAAGGACGTGGCGCCGGTGATCGGCCAACGGTGCGTCGGCTGCCATCGGCCCGGCGGCACCAGCCCGGACCTGACGTCGCCTTCGAACGTGATGGCGCTCGTCGACCCGGGCGCGCCGGCGGCGAGTCGACTCCTGGCCATCCTGGGACGCGACACGCCGCACCCGTCGCAGCCCGCCACGGCGGCCCAGCGCGCGGCCATCGCCGCCTGGATCGAGGCGGGTGGCGTCGGACCCGAGGACGCCGGCGTCGCGCCCGGCCTGACGGCCCGGGAGGGCTTCAGCGGCGCCCTGGCCGTCCAGCAGACGGTCTGGATGCTGGACTGGGCCGGCCGGCAGCTCGGGCTCGATCCGAGCACGGCGCGACTGAACGTGCTGGGGACGAACGGCGTCCGCTACCTGCCCTCCGTCGTCCGCGCGACGGACCAGGCTGGGCTGGCCGGTCTGCCCCGTCGGCCACAGGGATTCACGGTGGTGGACGCGCGCTACGTCCTCGGCGAGCAGGCCCGCGGCCTCCTCGCGGCGCTGGCGCTGATGCGCGTGGAGACGGAGCGCTCCGCCACGCTGACGGCCTTGGGCATCCAGCGAGACGCGGCAAACCTGACCGCGCGCGACTACGCGCGCAACGCAGCGGCGCTGCTGACGGAGCGGGCCTTCGAGGCCGACGACGACACGTGGCGGTCGAGCTGGGCCCCCGAGGACGGCCTCTCGGACGAGATCGACGCCGAGGGCCTGGGCGACGCACTCCGGGCGCTCGCGGCGGCCCGGACCGCCGACCTGATCGACGCGGACGTCTTCGACGCGCGCATTGCCGCGGCGCGCGCTCAGCTGGCCACGAGCCTGCGGCGCGACGACCGGTGGTTCCACGCGCGAACCTCGCTTCTGGCCGGTCCGACGCGAGGGGAGCGGCCGCAGCTCGGCGCGCAGCTCTCGGTGCTCCAGGGCCTGCTGGCCCTCTCCGCCGCGGGCGACCCCACCGCAGGCGACGAGGCGCGCGCGCTTTGGGGCCGCCTCGAGGCCTTCTGGGACGAGGACTCCGGTGCGTGGCAGACCTCGCTCGGTGACGCCGTCTATCTCTACGACGCCCGCCTCGCCGCGCGCAGCGTCGAGGCCCTCGATCAGGCCGCGCGGGCCGAGTTGCCCGGCGCCGAGGAGCGGCTCGCCTCGTTCTTCCGGAGCGTCGTGCTCGGCGGCCTGCTCGCCAGCGAGACGTGGTGGACCGGTGAGGTCGCCGACGGCGCGGACGACGACCGCGACGCCGTGCTCAAGCCCGAGGAGGTCCCCGTCGCCAACGGGGTCGCGCCCTCGTTCCGCCGCGAGATCCGCTTCGAGTGATCCGCGGGGTCAGGCCGTCGGCAGCCGCACGCTGAACATGCTGCCGACGCCGGGGGTCGAGATGACCTCGACGTCGCCGCCGTGGGCTCGCGCCACGCGCCGGACGATGGCCAGCCCCACGCCTGTCCCGGGGCGGTCGCTCGGGGCGCGCTGGAACAGCTCGAAGATGCGCCCCGTGTCCGAGGCCGCGATGCCCATCCCGTTGTCTTTGACCGAGAGTGTGGCCCAGCCCGGGCTCAACGCGGTGATGGCGACGTCCACCTGCGGCCGGGCGGCGCTGCGGTAGCGCAGCGCGTTGCCGACCAGGTTCGTCAGGAGCGTCGTCAGGGCGGCGACGTCTCCCAACAGCTGGGCGTCGTCGCGGACGATCCGCACGTCCGCCTCCGTGGCTTGCAGGTCCGCCGCCAGGGCCTCGCGCACATTGTCCAGCAGGAGCTGCACGCGCACGGGCTGGGACTTGCCCACGCCCCCGGAGCGGGCGAACCGCAGGATGCCCTCGATCATCGCGTCCCCGCGCTCGGCGGCGGCACGGATGCGGTCGACGGCGTTTCGGACGTCCTCGGAGACGTCGGCGGGCAGCTCGTCCTCGAGCACGCCGGTGAACCCCGCGACGGTGCGCAGCGGCGCCTTCAGGTCGTGCGCCACCTGATGCGCGAAGGCGGTCAGCTCGTCGATCCGGGCGCTCTGGGCCTTCTCGCGGGCGACCAGGGCGGCGACGTTCCACAGACCCAACATGCACACCGCGGGCTCCCCGAGCTCGTCGCGCAGCCAGCGGGCCTCGAGCGAGACGGCCAGGCGGGTGCCGTGGGCGGTGATCAGGTCCACGCGGGCCTGATCCACCGAGTTCTCGGCCCGGATGCGCGCCCAAAGGCTGTTGAAGCGCTCCATCCACGCGGGGTGGACGAGCCATTGCAGCGGCATGCCCAGGCAGTCGTCCGGGAGGCCGAGCTCGTCTCGGAAGCGGCGGCTCGTGCGGACTACGCGGCCGAGGCGGTCCAACGCGCACATCATCGTGGGCGCGTTGTCGAAGACCTCGGTCAGGGCGGCCTCGGCCTGTTCCAGCGCGCCGGCCTGACGCACCTGGGCGAGCGCGGTGGCGATGAGCGGCGCTGCGGCGCGCAGGGGCTCGGCGATGCGCGGACGAAAGGTCGACGTCCGCGAGGCGACGGCCACGAGCCCCACGAGCCGGCCGGCGGCCATGAGGGGGAACGCCAGCATCCGCAGGAACCCGGCGGCCGCCAGGCGGCCCTCGAGTCCCGAGTCGCCGACGTGGAGCGACCGTTGCCAGCCCAACTCCGGCTCCACGTAATCGAGCCAGGGGAGCTCGGCCCGGGGGACGGCGTCCCCGAGCGGCAGGTCGAGCGAGCGCGGAGACGGGTGCGCGGCGTAGAGCCGCACGGACTCCTCGTCCAGCGTGGCGAAGAAGCAGAGGTCGACGTTCAGGTCCAGCGCGATGCGCTCCGCGGCGTGCGAGAACGTCGCGCGGGCCGAGCCCGGCCGGCTGAACAGCGTGCCCAGGTGCTGCAGCAGGTGCGAGATCCCGAGGTGCTGCTCGCGCAGCCGGACGATCATCGCGGTGGCGTCCGCCAGCACGGCCCGCAGGCGCAGCCCGGCCTCCCGAGCCAGCGCCTTGTCCGGCGTCTGCGTGTCGAGCCACTGCGAGACCCGCGCAGACACGCTCAACGTCGCGAGCAGGAACTCGCCGGTCGGCTGGTCGCGATAGGGCGGGGGGGTCACGTAGCGTGCGGCGCTCGCCTCGTTCAGCGCGTTGCCGTCGAGGATCGTCCGCACCACGGTCGCGGTGCCGGCGGCGAGCGCCGTGCGACCGTCGAGGCCCATGGTGGCGTAGATGCCGCCGACCTCGGCGAGGGCCTGCGCCCACACCTCGAGGAGTTCGTGATTGCCCGGTTGGATGAGCCCGAGGAATGCGTTGACTGGATCTTCCAAGGCCGGCTCAGTCCCAACGGCACCGGAAATCGGCGCGTTCGATGTTGAAGAGATCTTTCAAGACGGCGTCCCGGTTGAGCTGCAGTTGCAGCTCACACGCGCGCTGGAGGCTGACCCCGGGGTAGTCGATCTGCCAGGTGCGCAGGGACTTCTGCTCCGCGGGTGTGAGCGTGTCCAGGTTCGCCAGACCGGGGCGCTGCGTCAACAGCGCTCGGACCTCGAGCTGCCCGGCGCGGCGAGCGGGCACGTGTCCCCAAAGACGCAGGGACCGCACCCGCTGCGGCAGGAGCGGGTCACTGCGGTCCTCCGTCACGTCCACCCGCCACTTGTTGGCGAGCAAGCGGCGCAGGTCGGCGTACAGGAGGGTCTCCTGCGTCTTCGTGGCCGTGTGCACGACCTCGACGTAGAGGTAGGGGGCCTGCGTGACCTGATACGGCGTCGCCACCTGCACCTGGAGCGCGAGGTCGATGCTGCGGTTCGGCGGCAGGGCGTAGGCCGACACCGCGGCGACCAGGGCGTCCGAGGCGCCGCTCTTCTTCAACGCGATCAGCGTGTCGGCGTCCGCGACCACGAGCAGCCGCCGGGTGCGCACCATCTCGAGCAGCGTCTTCTCGGCGATGCCGGCCCGCGTGAGCTTCTGGAGCTCTTCCAGCGTGAACGGCAGGCTCTCGCTCTGCCGGTGCAGCGACTCCCAGGCGTCCGGGTCGTTCGTCTGGAACTGCAGCAGGTCGATGAGCTCGCGATCCGCCCTCGCCGGGCCGGCGCCGAGCAGGCAGGCGGTGGCGGCCACCGCTCGCATCCAGGACTCGAACCTCATGGGGCGCTCCTTCGGGGCCATGCCCCGGCGTTCACGGTGCGGGTTTCAGCACGAGCCGCTCGCGACCGTGGGCCGCGACGTCGTCGTTCTCGAAGTGGATGGGGTGGCGTTCGTTGGCCAGCCACTTGCGGGCCTGGTCGGCCCAGTGGGCGGTGCCCGAGAACCCGGACTGCCCGCCGGGCAGGACGACCTCGCCCTGAACGCGGCCATTCTCCATGCGCACGATCAGGCGCTGCACGGGGCCGCTGTCATAGGACCAGTCGCCACGGTTCCAACCGGCCGTCGACGCGTCGACGCAGAAGTTGTCGCCGGGGCGGGGGAAACCGGGCAGCGAAAGGCGCGGGTCGTCGTCGGGGACGCAGCCCACCACGGGGAGCGCCGCGGGCGCGATGGAGAACGGCGCCACGAGCGGTCCGAGGACGTCGTCGTCCCCCAGGATGGGCTCGAACTGATGCGCGAAGTGCACCGTGTGGCGCAGGCCCCAGCGCCAGGCGTCCATGTCCGCGGTGCCGAAGCCCCCGCCGCCCTCACCGGACAGGTGGTCCAGCGCATCGGCCAGCGCGCGGCACAGGATCTCGCCGCGGGGCTCGGTGGCGGGCGTCGTGGCGTCGTCCCAGTACACGTGATCGGCCCGTGCCGCATCGAACCCGGCCATCGTCTCGGGCTCCATGAGCACGTGCACGAGCAGCCGCGTGCGGCCGTCCGTGCCGCCGCCGTTCCAGTGGATGCCGTCGAGCGCCTCGTCCTCCAGTACGGCGCCCAGCAGGGCGGCGAACCAGTCGTTGAAGACCATCGTCGCCACGGCGTCCTCGGCCTCGGTGGCGTCCACCACGGGGTGGTAGAAGGTCTCGACCCCGGAGGCGGCCTCCAGCCCGCGCATGGCCCATGCGTCCAGCCGGGCGAGGGCCTCGGCCGCCTGGGGGTGGGCGCAGGTGCCCTCGGGCAGGTCGGCGCGCATGCGGCCGAGCACGTGGGCGGCCAGGTTGCTGCGGTGGTCGTTCTGCACGCGCGCCAGCTCGGCGACGCCGACGGGACCGGCCGCAGTGGCCTCGCCGAGCAGCCCCGTGATGCGGTCCGCGCGGTAGCCGATGTCGAAGTTCCAGCCGATGTAAGGCGTCTCGTTGCCCGTGTCGGCGTCGAACGTGCCGCCCGTCAGCTCGTTGTTGGCCGAGACGACGAAACCCCGCTCCGGGCGAACCAGGCGCGGCCATTCGTCGAAGCCGACCATCTCCGAGCGCGGGTCACCGGTGTCGGTGACGACGCGGAACGCCTCGTCGATGGTGACCTGGAAGCTGGGGAAGCGGGCGCCGTCGATCAGGAAGGTCGGGTTGCCACCCTCGGACCAGCCACCGTCCGGGGCGCGCAGATAACCGCGCTTCGGGACCGCGTGGAAACCGGTCGTCGCGACGTTGCCCTCGACGTCGGCCACGGCTTGCGCGTTGTTGAACACGCCGGAGTGCCGCTGCGCCTGCATGAAGTCGTCGATGTTCTGCGAGCGCAGGAACCCTTCGACGGTCATCGCCACGGGGTTGGGGTCGAGCCCCGTGAAGTCCAGGCTGATGCCGGACACGATGCCGTCTTCGTCCACATCCCCGGGGACGAGCCACTCGCCGGCGATATTCACCGCGCCGGGCGGCGGCGCAAGGCAATCGACGTCCCCTTCGACGGGGGTGCCCTCGAGGTTGACCATCATGCGGCCGTCGGCGGTCTCATACCGCGAGATCGTGCACTCGAATGCCGCGGGCACGCCTGCGAGGGGCGCGCCGGCGACGCGGTAGACCTCCGGGACGGCGGCGATGGCGCTCACGGCGCCCTCCGGGCCCTCGGTCGCCGTCGGCAGGCCGTCCGTCAGGGTGACCTTCTCGCGGTAGAAGTCCGTGTCGTCCGCGTTGAGGTTGGTGATGCCCCAGGCGATGCGGTCCGTGTGGCCGATCACGACGAAGGGGGTACCGGGCAGCGACACGCCGGCCGCCCGGATGCGGTCGTCCGCCCCCGGGTTCATGAGCGTCGTGTCCAGGTGCATCTGATAGAAGAAGGTCGGCGCGCCGAGCGCAAGGTGCGGATCGCTCGCCAGGTAGGCCACGCCGTCGCGCCCGTGGGCCGCGTCCACCGCCCAGGTGTTGCTGCCGAAGTCGCCCTCGGGCTTGCGGCCCCGAATGCGGCCGTACAGACGTGCGGCGGCCGCGCGCAGGCCCCGAGGTACGCCCAGGCCGGCGCCGTTCGCCGTCGGCGTCGCGTCGCCGGGTTTCTGCGCGCCGACGACGGTCTGCGCGACGTGTTTGATGGGGGCGAGCCCGCCGACGACGTCCACCGTGGCCGCCGCGCGCCGGAGCGCCTCGTCCGGCAGGCCGGTCCCGAAGCGCTCCGCCTCGCCCAGCGCAAGGCTGCGGCCGAGGTCCTCGCCGTCGAACGCGAGCGCGTACGTGATGGCGGCGGCGCCCGCGGCGACGTCCAGGCCCGTCCAGCGGGGCATCATCTGCTCGCTGTTCTGCTGCGTGATGATGTCGCCGAGGACCAGGAACTCCTCGGGGCGGGGGTCGAGCCCGGCGATCACCCGGTCGATGTAGAAGTTCACCCCCTCGGCGTAGGCGTCGAAAAGCGCCCGCATCTCCGGGCTCGAGGCCTGCTCGTAGACCCGGCGCGCGGCCTGCGCCTGCCCGAACGTCCGGTTCTCGATGTCCGTGCCGAGCGCGAGCTGAGACAGCCAGCCCGTGAGCAGGCCCAGCGTGTTCCGGCGCGTCAGGTCCATCTCGTAGAACCGGTCGCGGGCGATCAGGTACCCCTGCGCCCGCACGGCGTCCGTCATCGAGGCGGCGTAGACGTGGGGGATGCCCATCTCGGTGAACACGACCTGCACCGGGGCCGAAAGGCCGGGCAGCACCAGCGGCTCGCCGCACGGCAGGGCCGCGAAGGGGTCGTCGCCGCCGCCGGGGGGGGCCAGGGCCTCGCAGCGACCCGACGGGGGCGCCGGCTCGGCGGGCGAGGGGGGCGAGCAGAAGGCCGCATCGGGCTCGGGGGGGCCGGCGTCGGGGGCCGTGGCGCCGCCCATGGGGCCACCCCCGCCGCCACCACCACCGCCGCCACCGCCGCCGGTCGGCAGGGCCGTGTCGGGGCCCGGGCCGACGTCCTTCGGAGACTGCGCCGGGCTCACCGTCCGAGTGTCCTCACAGGCGGTCGAACCGAGGAGGGCGAGGACCAGCCCGCCCCGCAACATCACCGCCCAGCCCGCCCGTCCCGCGCCGTACCGAGATTGCGTCACCGAGATCTCCTTCATCGACCGTCCGCCCGCGAGGCGCGGTCACCGGGTTCGGGCGCCCGGGCGATTCCCGAGCGCCGCTCGACGGGCGAAGCACTACCACATCGGGCCCGGCCGCGGCCCGCGATTGTTGCGACCGGGGAGCCTCCGACTTATAAGGGTGGGGCCTCGAAGTGTCGGAGCCCCTATGTCCGAAAACGTCGTTTGTCCCAGCTGTCACGCACAGGTGCCACCGGAGCACCGCTTCTGCGGGCGGTGCGGCCACGCCATGAAAGGCACGGCCCCCGCACCGGCGGCCGCGGATCCGGCCTCCGTGAAGACGGCCTTCTTCGGGGCGATGCAGTCCCTGGGCAAGGCCAAGCTCATCCTGATCCGGGGCGAGGGGATGGACGGCGTCAGCTACCATCTCAACGCCGCAGAGCACATCGCCGGGCGCAAGGCCGGGGCCATTCTCTTCCCCGAGGACAACTACCTCTCACCGCGCCACGCCAACTTCTTCTACGATCAGGGGCGCCTGTTCGTGCGGGACGAAGGCGCGCTGAACGGCATCTTCATCCGCATCCGCCAGCCGGCGGAGCTCGAGGATGGCGACGTCTTCCTGGCGGGCGAGGAGCTGCTGCGGGTCGAGACGCGCGAGCTCGGCGGCGAGACCGTCGGCCCGGACCACACGCACTTCTTCGCCAGCCCTCGGCCGTCCCGCACGAACCGCATCGTGCAGCTCTTCGAGGGGGGCCGCTCCGGCCTGATGTGTTTCCCGCGCGAGGAGACCATCTCCATCGGTCGCGAGCACTGCCACATCAACTTTCCCAACGACCGGTTCATCAGCGGCCGGCATTGTCGGGTCGACTTCAGCGGGCACGGCGCGTTGCTGACGGATCTGCAGTCCCGCAATGGCACCTACGTGCGGATCAAGGGTCAGCGCGAGCTCCAGCATGGCGACTACCTCTTCTTGGGTCGTCAGCTCCTGCGCGTCGAAATCACCACGGTTTGATGTCGGGGTCAGGCACGTGATCATCTGTCCGAATTGCAGTCGCGAGAACGAGGACCACTACAAGTTCTGCCTCGGTTGCGGCACGGAACTGTCCAAGGTGGCTCGCGCCGACGCGCCGACGGCCCTCCCGG
>CAINDO010000112.1 GCA_903847385.1 uncultured Myxococcales bacterium | reverse complement strand
TGCCGCCCGGGGCGCCGCCGCTCCCCTGCCCGCCGCTGCCGCCGCCGGGCACCATGCCGCCCATGCCGCTCTGGCCACCGCCCGCGGCGCCGCCGGCCGGGGGCGCGGCATCCCCCGTGAACCCCGCGCGCGGGTCGTCCGCGGACTCGGACTGACACGCACAGGCGAGGGCGAGGACGGCCAAGAGGGCGACGGGCGAGCGACGGGCGGACATGGGGCGACTCCGGGGCAACGAGCGGCTTCACGCGCTCCGGGGCAAGTTACCAAAGGCCGCCCGAACGCGTGAAGGAACAACGCCGCAATCGCAGGTGATCCCGCCGGCCGGGCGTGTTATCACGCGCGCCCATGAGCAGAATCCACAAGAAGCTTCCCGCCGCCGGGTCCAAGCTCGGCATCGCCTACTCCGGTGGGCTCGACACGCGCTGCGCCGTCGCCTGGATGTCCCGAGAGGGCATGCAGGTGCACGCGTACACCGCCGATCTCGGCCAGCCGGACGAGAAGGACCCGTCCGAGATCCCGCCCAGCGCGATGATCCACGGCGCCGCCCAGGCCCGCCTGGTCGACTGCCGCGAGTCCATGGCCCGCGAGGGCGTGATCGCGATCCAGTGCGGCGCGTTCCACATCCACACCGCCGGCCGGCGCTACTACAACACCACGCCGCTCGGCCGCGCGGTCACCGCGACGGCCATCGTGCGCGCCATGCGCGAGGACGACGTCCACGTCTTCGGCGACGGCTCGACCCACAAGGGCAACGACATCCAGCGGTTCTACCGCTACGGCATCCTGGTCGACCCGCAGCTCACCATCTACAAGCCCTGGCTGGACATGAAGTTCGTCGAGAAGTTCGGCGGCCGCAAGGAGATGGCCGAGTACCTCGAGACCATCGGGCTTCCTTACAAGATGGGCGTCGAGAAGGCGTACAGCACGGACGCCAACGTGCTCGGCGCCACGCACGAGGCCAAAGAGCTCGAGTTCCTGAAGACGAACATCCGGATCGTCGACCCCATCATGGGCGTCGCGTTCTGGAAGCGGGACGTGCAGATCGAGCCCGAGGAGGTCACCGTCCGGTTCGCGCAGGGCCTGCCCGTCGCGATCAACGGCGTCGAATTCTCCAATCATTTCGAGATGATCGTCGCCGCCAACACCATCGGCGGGCGCCACGGTCTCGGCATGAGCGACCAGATCGAGAACCGCGTGATCGAGGCCAAGAGCCGCGGCATCTACGAGGCCCCGGGCATGGCGCTGCTGCACATCGCCTACGAGCGCCTGCTCACGGCGATCCACAACGAGAGCACCCTGGACAACTACTACAACCTGGGTCGCCGGCTCGGGCGGCTCCTGTACGAGGGCCGCTGGTACGATCCCGAGGCGCTCATGCTGAAGGACGCCCTCACCCGCTGGGTGGCGCCCTCGGTCACGGGCGAGGTCACCGTCGAGCTGCGGCGCGGCGAGGACTACAGCCTGCTGGACACCAAGGCCGAGCACATGAGCTACGACCCGCACAAGCTCTCGATGGAGAAGGTCGCCTCGGCCTTCACCCCCGAGGACCGCATCGGCGCGCTCGAGATGCAGAACCTGAGCGTGGGCGACAACCGCGCGCTCCTGCTGCACCACCTGCGCAGCATCGCGGCGCTGCCCGGCGGCACGTCCGGCGACATGAAGCAGCTGCTCGACGAGACCTGAGCCCGCGCGGCGCGGCCCGGTGTTTGCATGATGGGCCTTCCGGGAAGCCCACGTTGCAAGAAAGTCCCGGCTGCCGCATGCTCGACCCCGGCACTTCGATTTTCCTCACGTACCGGTCTGGACCGTCGATGACGTTCGAGTCGGAGAGGTGAGGCCGAATTGGCAAAGGTGATGACCGAGCACGGACCGCCACACGGCCCGGCCCATAGTGGCACACAAGGGCACAAGACCGGAGCAAACCGGCGCACGGCTCAAGGGACACCCGCCCCACGCCGCGCGCACCTGCTCACGCCGACGTTGCTCGTGCGGTTCTCGTTCGCGGTCGATCTGCTGCTCGGGGCGATCTTCTTCTACCGCGCGTGGGAGCGGCCCGATCCGCTGCCCCTCATCATCAAGTTCCTGATCCTCGAGTGCGTCTTCGTGCTCTTCTACATCCCCGTGTGGTGGAAGATCCGGAAACGCAACGACATGTCCGCGCACATGTCCGGCGCGGCCTACACCCTGCTGCGGCTGTACGCGGTGATCACCAGCGTGGTGTGGATGATCGATTGACGCCCTTGCCACGGCGGCCGGCTTCGCGCAAAACCACGCGCCATGCTGTCGAGCCTGACCATCAAGGACTTCGCAATCATCGACCGCGTCACGCTCGAGCTCGGGCCCGGGCTGACGGTCATCACCGGTGAGACCGGCGCCGGCAAGTCGATCCTGATCGACGCGCTGAACCTGGTGCTGGGCGGGCGCGCGTCGACGGAGGTCATCCGGACCGGCGCGGACGCGGCCACCGTCGAGGCGCTCTTCGACCTGGCCGACTCGCCCGAGGTGCAGGCCCGGCTCACCGCCGCCGGGCTCGAGGCCGCGGACCAGCTCGTGGTGCGGCGCGTGTTGTCGCGCTCGGGGCGGCACCGCGTGTACCTGAACGACTCGCTGGTCACGCTCGCCACGCTGGGCGAGGTCGCCGGCAGCCTGGTGGACATCTCCGGGCAGCACGAGCACTACAGCCTGCTCAAGCCGGACTTCCACCTGGAGCTGCTCGACCGCATGGGGCAGCTCGGGCCCCAGCGACAGGCCGTCGCCGGCGCCTACGAGGTCCTGTCCGACATCGACTCCGAGCTGGAGAAGCTGAGCGAGGCGGCCCTGAAACGCGGCGAGCGCGAGGGCTACTTGCAGTTCCAGTACCAGGAGCTCGAGGCCGCCAAGCTGAACGACGCGGACGAAGAGGACACGCTGGAGCAGGAGCGCCGGCTGCTGCGCAACGCCGAGAAGCTCCGGCAGACGGCGTCGCAGGCCGAGGACGCCCTGTACGCCGGCGAGGGCGCCGCCACCGAGGGGCTGTCCCGGGCGGCGCGGGCCATCCGCGAGCTCGCGGCCCTGGACCCCTCGCTCGAGCCCGTCGCCACGGATCTGGAGACGGCCGCCGCGCTGGCCGAGGATTCGGCGCGCACGCTCTCCGCCTACGCCCGCCGCGTCCACGCCGACCCCGACCGGCTGGAGGTGATTGAAGAGCGCCTGGCCGAGTTCGCCCGCCTGCGCCGCAAACACGGGGCCACGCTGGGCGAGGTCATCGCGCGGCGGGACGCCATCGCCGCCGAGCTGGCCATGCTGCGCAACGCCGAGGAGACGGCGACCGAGCTCGAGGCGGCCCGCGAGCGCGCCGCGACGAAACTCGCCGCCGCCGCCCGCGCGCTGAGCGACGCCCGCCGCAAGGCCGCCGGCGTGCTCTGCAAGGCCATCCAGGCCGAGCTGGCCGACCTGGGCATGGGCCGCGCCGTGCTGGACGTGCGGTTGGAGCCCCTGACCGGCGGCGCCGGCCTCAAGGCCGAGGCGCTCCACGTCTCGGCACGCGGCGCCGAGCGCGTCGAGTTCCTGATGTCCGCCAACCCGGGCGAGGCGCCGGGGCCGCTGTCCCGCATCGCCAGCGGCGGCGAGCTCTCGCGCTTCATGCTGGCCGTGAAGCGGGTCATCGCCGCGCGCGACCCCGTGGGCACCTACATCTTCGACGAGGTCGACTCCGGCGTGGGCGGTCCCACCGCCGAGGCCATCGGGCGCAAGCTGGCGGCCGTCAGCGAGTCGCGGCAGGCGCTGTGCATCACCCACCTGCCCCAGATCGCGGCCTTCGGGCAGGCCCACCTGCACGTGGAGAAACACGTGGAGGACGGCCGCACCGTGAGCCACGTGCGCGCCCTGGAGGGCGAGGCCCGCGTGCACGAGATCGCCCGCATGCTGGGCGGCACCAAACTCGGCGAGGCCACGCTGGAGCTCGCCCGCGAGATGCTCGCCGGCTGAGCGCCCGGCGAGAAACTCAGGCGGCGACGCGGCCCAGGTCGCGCAGTCGGCGCCCCGTGCGGCGCGTGCGGTGCGCGCGATCGATGCCCACGAAGCCGGGCACGGCGCAGGCCACCATCGTCTTGCCCGTCGCGGGGTCGTCGTAACAGTTGCAGAAGAAGTCCGGCGGGATCGCCTGGTAGGTCAGCGCGCCGTTGGCGTCCGGCTGGCACCAGACCTGACCGTTGCCCGCCGCGTCGCAGCAGCCCTCGTTCGACACCTCGCAGGGCTGGCCGATCTGATCGCCGCACATGGCCGGGGGGGGCGCCGCGTCGGGGACGACCACGACCGCGCCGTCGGGCGGGCTGACCGCCGCGTCGGGCGTGACCACGACGGAGCCGTCGGGCGTGACGACCACGGACCCGTCCGCCGGGGCCACCACGGCTGCGTCCGACGTGATCACGCCGGCGTCGACGACGACCGCACCGCCGGAGCCGCCGGAGCCGCCCGCGACCGCGCCGCCCACGCCGCCGGAGCCGCCCGCGCCACCGGCGATGACACCGCCGGACCCGCCGGAGCCGCCCGCGACGAGACCACCGGCGCCGCCGGACCCGCCGGACCCGCCCATGACCACACCGCCCGTGCCGACGTCCGCCTGACCGCCGGCGCCGCCGACGCTGCCGCCCGCGGCCTCGCCGCCGCCGCCCGTGGTCGTGCCGCCGCCATCGCCGCAGCCGACCACGGCGAAGAGCACGGCCTGTCCCACGATGGCGCCGCCGGCGCCACGCATCTGATTCCGGATGTTCTTACGCATGGACCTCAAGTACCAGAAACCGCCCGGGCGGCTCCAGCCTTTGCACGCGTCAGAAGTCCACGAGCAGCTGCACGAGCACGTTGGCCAGCAGCCCGGCGGCGTCGGCGAGCAGGTCGTCCGTGCCCACGACGTCGTCCACCACGAGCTCCTTGAAGAGCCCCAGCGCGGCCACGCCGCCCGTGGAGAGCGCCAGGGCGGGCCCGGTACCGAGTTGCGGCCCCCACGTGGGGGTCGGCCCCTCGAGGACCTCCGTCGCGGTGAGCGACAGGCCGTAACTCAGCCAGAAGTGCGCGTGCAGGTCGGGGCGATCGAGCAGGAGCGGCCGGTCCGCCCGCGCCGGCGAGGGCGCGAGCAGCATCGCGCCGAGCGTGTAGCCGGCGAGGCGGGTCAACGCGCGGCCTCCGTGCGCTCGATGCGTGCGGTCGAGCGCAGGCGCGCCAGCAGGGCTTGCAACGCCGCGCTCCGGCGCGCCCCGCGGATCTGCGCCTCGAGGCGTGGTCGCGCGCCGGCGAAGTCCGTCTCGTGGGCGCCGGCGCCGGCGGTCTCCACGTCGCGCTGCACCAGGACCAGCGTCTCTCCGTTGCGGCGGGCGGCGGAGCGCGCGCCCGGCGCCAGCGCGCGCAGCGTCTCGCCCCAGGCC
>CAINDO010000111.1 GCA_903847385.1 uncultured Myxococcales bacterium | reverse complement strand
GGGCTCGGGCGGCGCGGCGGCCGCGACGTCGACGACGGGCGCCGCGGGGGCATCGGCGACGGCCCCGGCGGCCGGCTGCGGCTCGGGCTCGTCGCGGTCTTCTTCAAAGAACTCGTCCAGATCGAGCGCCTCGGCGCGGTCGACGAACTTCTCGCCGAGTTTGTCCAGTCCGAGGCGGATGCCCACGGGCCGGAAGATCTCCAGGCCCTGAGCGAACTGGATCCACGCGGTGACCTGGGGACCCGTCAGGCGCGCGCCGGCATAAGCGAACGAATCCAGGTACTTGAGCAGCTCATTCGGCGAGTGGACGCGCTCCTTGATCCGCTCGATGGCGCACTTGAAGAGCACCGGGTTCACGGTCCACAGGCGGTCGGCGAGCAGCGCGCGGGCGGCCGTCACGTCCTCGGAGTCGGCGATGGCGCGCACGAGGGGCGAGGGGACGACGGGGTCGGCCTGGGCGATCCGCAGGAACCGGTGCAGCGCCGGGGCGCGCTCGCGGCTCCACATGCCGGCGGCCTTGAGGCGGGCGCGGAACTCCTTCAGCGGCTCGCCCTCCTTGGGCATCTTGCGGCAGAGCAGGATCAGGGCCTCGACGGCGGTCTTGAACTCGCCCTTGGGCAGCAGCGGGAACTCGGTGAACTGTGGCATGGCGGCATCATGAGGCCGCGGGTCCGCGGGTTCAAGAACGGGTGAGCCACCGGGGGCGCGCCGGCCGGCACCGCCGTTGCCCGCGCCGGGCATCTCGGATATGGTCCGCCGCCGCATGCGCCTTCGCATCACCGAGATCTTCCACAGCATCCAGGGCGAGAGCACCTTCGCCGGTCGGCCGAGTGTGTTCGTTCGGCTCACAGGTTGTGATCTGCGCTGCGCGTGGTGTGATTAGACCTATACCTTCACCGGGGGCAAGTGGCGGACCGTCGACGCGCTGGTCGAGGCGGTCCTGGCGTACGGCACGCCGCTCGTCTGCGTCACGGGCGGTGAGCCGCTCCTGCAGCCGGACGTCCACGGCCTCATCGCGCGCCTGCTCGACGCCGGCCTCACGGTCACCCTGGAGACGGGCGGGCAGCGAGACCTCGCGCCCGTCGACCCGCGTGTGCATCGGATCGTGGACTGGAAGCCCCCGGGCTCCGGCGAGGTCGAGCGCAATCGCTGGGAGAACGTGCCGCTGCTCGGGCCCCGGGACGAGCTCAAGTGCGTGCTCACCGACCGCGCCGACTACGTCTGGGCGCGCGACCAGGTGATGTCCCGCGGCGTCGTCGATCGGGTGGCGGCGATCCACTTCAGCCCGGTGCACGGCCGGCTGGACCCGGCGCAGCTCGCCGCCTGGATTCTGGAGGACCGCCTGCCGGTCCGTCTGCAGTTGCAGTTGCATAAGTACTTATGGGGAGCCGATGCACGAGGCGTCTGAGAAGCCGGCGGTGGTGCTGTTGAGCGGTGGCCTGGACTCGGCCACGGTGCTGGCCATCGCCCGCGCCGCCGGTCACAAGGTCCACGCATTGTCGTTCCGCTACGGTCAGCGCCACGCCTTCGAGCTCGAGGCCGCGGCGCTCGTCGCCCGCCGACACGGCGCGGCGGAGCATCTGGTCGCGAACCTGGCGCTCGACCTCTTCGGCGGGTCGGCCCTCACGGATCCCGAGCTCGCCGTGCCCCATGGCCGCAGCGACGCCCAGATGTCCGCCGGCGTGCCCATCACCTACGTGCCCGCGCGCAACACGATCTTTCTGGCCCATGCGCTGGCGCTGGCCGAGGTCCGCGGGGCCACGGACATCTTCATCGGCGTCAATGCCATCGACTACTCGGGCTACCCCGACTGCCGGCCCGAGTACATCGCGGCCTTCGAGCGCGTGGGGCAGCTCGCCACACGCGCCGGCATCGAGGGCGGTGCGCTGCGCATCCACGCCCCGCTCCAGCACATGAGCAAAGCCGACATCATCCGCGCCGGCCTCGCGCTCGGCGTGGACTACGGCGTGACGCACTCCTGTTACGACCCCGCGCCCGACGGGGCGGCTTGCGGCTCCTGCGACGCCTGCCAGCTGCGGCTCAAGGGCTTCGCCGAGGTCGGGGTGCCCGACCCGGCGCGGTACGTGCGCGCATGAGGCCGCTGCAGGTGGCCGCCGCCGGGCTCGCCTTGGCCGTGCCGCTCGCCTGCAACCGCAGTCAGGATGCCTCGGGTGAGCCGCCGCCGGATGGGCTGCCGTGGCTCGGTCACGTCTTCGACGTCCAACTGCGGGTCGCCGGCGAGACCTGCGAGGGGCGCGGCGCGCCCTGGGCGCTCCGGCAGACCTCCGCGACGCTCGCGCAGTCCGGGCGCACGGTCACGCTGACCTTCGCCGACGAGACGGACAACGCGGTCCGCCCCGTCGTGCTGCACGGGTGCGTGGTGGGCGCGGCGGATACGGGCATCGAGCTGCGCCTGACGGGCACGACCCGCTCAGCGGTCACGCAGGGGCAGACGTCCTGCACCGTGCGCATGGCGTTCCCCGCCTCGCTCGGCGAGGAGATCGACCACGCCGAGGCCGCCGCCGATCTATCGGGGGAGGCGACCACGAACCTCGGCAGCTCCGAGGACGCGTGGATCGCGGCTGGGTGCCCCAACGCGGACGAAGACGCAGAGAAGGCGTTCGCGCACGTCGTCTGGCGAGTGTGCGAGGACGGCGGCTTGCGCGGGTCGTTCGACGCCCAGCTCGCCTTCACCGGCTACGCCTGCCACGCGGGCACGCCGTGTACGCTGCGCTTCGGAGCCGAGGCGGCGGTCGCAGAACCCCATCCGGACGCACCCGTGGGCGCGCTGCTCGGCGGCGTCTGCGATTGACGCGGGCGATGCCGCCGGGAGACACCCGGAGCCCTGACGATCAGCGGTAGAAGACCACGATCGTCAGGCAGTGGAACTGTTGGTCCGACGATTGCTGGACCACGGTATCCACGATGGAGATGCCCGGGTTCGCGCCCAGCCACTCGGTCACCTGGTCGCCCAGACGCTCCCGTTCGGCCGCCTTCGTCGCAGTGAAGACCTTGACGGCCCGATACTCCGAACGGACGGACGTGGAAGCGCTCGCGCCCAAGCGGCTTACTTCTTGGGCTTGCTGGTCGCCCGAAGCTGACGACGGCGCTCCTTGCGGCGGCGGCGCTCGGCCTCACGCTGCTTGCGCTTCGTCTTGACCGAAGGCTTCTCGTAGAAGCGGCGCCGCTTCAGCTCCTTGTAGATGCCCTCCTGCGCCACCTTGCGCTTGAGGGCCTTGATGGCGCGCTCCACATTATCGCCCTCGACGATCACCTCGAGGGGCCGCAGCACCAACTCGTTCGAGCTCAAGTTCACACCTCGCCTGACGAAAGACAAAAGGACTCCGCAGAGCCCGTTAAGGCGCCGGGAGGGTATGTAGACCCACCGTGCTTGTCAAGCGCCCTTTCTCCGCGGTACTGAAAGATCGTGTCGAATCGAGAATCACTGCCCCTTCTTCCCCCTGACGCCTCCGAAACCAGCGCCTGCGCGGACGCCCTGCCCGGACATCCGGCGGGCGACCGCTTCGGCCGGGACCGCGCGGCGTTGCGAAAACCCGACTTCCTCAAGCGCCCGGTGGGCAAAGGGGAGGCCGTCACGGGCGTGAAGCGCCTTTTGCGGACCGGCGGCCTCGTCACGGTCTGCGAGGAGGCCCGCTGCCCGAACCTCAACGAGTGTTTCCAGCGGAACACCGCGACGTTCATGATCCTGGGCAAGGACTGCACCCGCGCGTGCGGCTTCTGCGCGGTGGGCACGGCCCGGCCCGCGCCGCCGAGCCCGGACGAGCCCGAACGCGTCGCGGCGGCTGCGGCATCCCTCGGGCTGTCGCACGTCGTGGTGACGAGCGTGAACCGGGACGACCTGCCGGACGGCGGCTCGGCGCACTTCCGCGCCGTGATGGAGGCGCTGCGTGCGGCCCTGCCCGAGGCGGCGCTCGAGGTCCTGACGCCGGACTTCTGCGGTGACCTGGAGGCGGTCCGCCGCGTGGCCTCGAGTCCCATCGACGTCTTCAACCACAACATCGAGACGGTGCCGCGGCTGTACGCCCGCGTGCGGCCCAAGGCGCGCTACGAGCGCAGCCTGGAGGTCCTGCACACGGTGGCCACGGAGTTCCCCGAGCGTGTGGTGAAGAGCGGCCTGATGGTGGGCCTCGGCGAGACGCGCGCGGAGGTTCTCACGCTGATGGAAGACCTGCGGGCCCACGGCGTGCGCATCGTGACGATCGGCCAGTACCTGCGGCCCAGCCTCGTGCAGGTGCCCGTCGCCGAGTACCTCACCGAGGACGCCTACGCGGTCTTCCGCGAGCACGGAAAGTCGCTCGGCTTCGACCACGTGTTCGCCGGGCCGTTCGTTCGATCGTCGTACAACGCCGCGGAGGCCCTGCTGCATGCGCGGGCCGGGGCCGGCGCTTGACCGGCGGGCGGGTGCTGGTCGGCGAGGCGCTGCTCACGGGCACGGGACTGGAGGCGGCGCGGCTGCACCGGCGGGCCGCGCTGTTGTCGCGCACGGGCGGCGGGACGCTCATCTCGCCCGTCGTGGGGGACGAACGGGTGCTCTCGCCGGGTGTGCGCCACGTGCCGGTGCGGGTGGCCCCCGGGCTGACCCACGAGAACCTGGTGGCCGAGGTCGCCGACGCGGTGGGGGCGCTGCTCGACGCCGCGCGGCCCAAGCTGGTGCACTGCATGGGCGTGTCCAGCGGCGTGCCGGCCGTGCTGCGGCGGCGACCGGGGGCCCGGGTGGTCATCGAGCCCGGCATCCTGCCCTCGCAGTGGCTGCGCGACCACCAGCCGAAGCTGCCGGCGGAGCGCCTGCTGGACATGGTGTCCGTGGAGGACAAGACGCTCGCGCGGGCGGACGCCGTCATCGCGCGCTCGATGATCGAGGCGGCCACGCTCGTGCAGCGCGGCGTGCCCCACGAGAAGGTCTACACGTCACCCGATGGCGTGCCCATCGGCGTGCAGACGGGCGCCGCGCCGGATCTGCCGCACGTGCTCTGGCTGGGCGACATGGCGCCGTGGAGCGGCTGGGCGGTGCCCATGGACGCCCTCGCTCGCCTCAAGCGGCCTTGGCGGCTGACGCTCGTGACGCCCCCCGACGCCCCGGCGGGTCAGATGGAGGCGCACGCGCGGGCCTTGCGGGTTTCCGACCGCGTCACGGTGAGCCGGGACGACTCGATGGAGAACATCATCTCCCGGCTGGACGCCGCGAGTGTGGTCGTGTGCTCGATGCTGCACACGCGCTGCACGGAGACGGGCGGGGTCATCCCCGAGTCGGTCCTGTGGGCGCTGGCGGCGGGGCGGGCCATCGTGGCCTCGGACCTGCCCGTCGTGCGGACCTACGCCGGTGCGGCCGCGCGATATTTTCCGCCGGGGGACGCGGGCACGCTGGCGACGCAGCTGGAGGCGCTGCTGGGCTCGCCGGACGCGCGCGACACCCTGGTGGAACACGGCGTGCGGACCGCCGCGGCCCTCGACTGGGCCGAGACGGAGCGCACGATCGCGGACGTCTGGGCCGAGGTTCCGGGCGATTGAGCGAAGCTCGCGTTGCACCGGGGCACCGACCTCTTTAGGATGCCGCCGCCATGCCGCGGCGGAACGACATCCGGAAGATCCTCATCCTTGGCAGCGGCCCGATCGTGATCGGGCAGGCTTGCGAATTCGATTACTCGGGCACCCAGGCCTGCAAAGCTCTGAGACGGGAGGGCTTCGAGGTCGTTCTCATCAACAGCAACCCGGCCACGATCATGACCGATCCCGAGACGGCGGATCAGGTCTACGTCGAGCCGATCACGCTGGAGTTCGTGCGGCGGGTCATCGAGAAGGAGCGGCCGGACGCGATCCTGCCGACCCTCGGTGGCCAGACCGCGCTGAACATGGCGCTGGCGCTGCACGACGCCGGGGTGCTGGTCGAGTTCGGCTGCGAGCTCATCGGGGCCAAGGTCGAGGCGATCCGCAAGGCCGAGGACCGCGAGCTCTTCAAGCAGGCGATGCACTCCATCGGCCTGGAGATGCCCCGCAGCGGCGTCGCGCGCTCGATGGAGGACATCCGCGAGCTGGTGAAGACGACGGGCTACCCGGTCATCCTGCGCCCAAGCTTCACGCTCGGCGGCACCGGCGGCAGCATCGCCCGCACGCCCACGGAGCTCGAAGAGTTCGGCCGCTGGGCCCTGGACATGTCTCCGACCCGCGAGGTCCTGGTGGACGAGTCCATCCTGGGCTGGAAGGAGTACGAGCTCGAGGTGATGCGCGACACGGCGGACAACGTCGTGATCATCTGCAGCATCGAGAACCTCGATCCCATGGGCGTTCACACGGGCGACTCGATCACCGTGGCCCCCGCGCAGACCCTCACGGACCGCGAGTACCAGTTCCTGCGGGACGCGTCGATCGCCTGTATCCGAGAGATCGGCGTCGACACCGGCGGCAGCAACGTGCAGTTCGGCGTCGACCCGCGCACGGGCCGCGTGGTGGTCATCGAGATGAACCCCCGCGTGAGCCGGAGCTCGGCGCTGGCCTCGAAGGCCACCGGGTTCCCCATCGCCAAGATCGCCGCGCTGCTGGCCGTCGGCTACCGGCTCGACGAGCTGACGAACGACATCACGCGCGTCACGCCGGCGAGCTTCGAGCCGACGATCGACTACGTCGTCACCAAGATCCCGCGGTTCACGTTCGAGAAGTTCCCGGGCACGGAGCCCGTGCTCGGCACGCAGATGAAGTCCGTGGGCGAGGCCATGGCCATCGGCCGGACCTTCGCGGAGAGCCTGCAGAAGGCCCTGCGCAGCATGGAGACGGGCACCTGGGGCCTGATGCCGCGCATCCTGGACGAGGCGCAGGCGCACGACCCCGAGGCGGACACGCCGGAGCTGGCCGAGGCCCACACGGTGCTGCGCGAGGCCCTGAAGGTCGCGCACCCCGAGCGCCTCCTGCACGTGGCCGACGCCATGCGCGCCGGCCTCTCGGATGCCGAGATCAACACGCTCTGCCACTTCGACCCCTGGTTCCTGGCGCAGATCCGCAGCATCGTCGAGCAGGAGCACACGTTCTGGGCGCTGCGCGGCGGGCGACCCACGGCGGAGCACCTGCTGCGCGCGAAGCGCATGGGCTTCTCGGACCGGCGGCTGGCGACGCTCCTCGGCACGGACGAGGCGGCGGTGCGCGGCTGGCGGCGCGAGGCCGGCATCGCGCCGGTCTACAAGTCCGTGGACACCTGCGCCGCCGAGTTCGAGGCGTTCACGCCGTACCTGTACTCGACCTACGAGGTCGAGGACGAGGCGCCGCCCTCGGACCGGCCGAAGGTCGTGATCCTGGGCGGTGGGCCGAACCGCATCGGGCAGGGGATCGAGTTCGACTACTGCTGCGTGCACGCCGCGCTGTCGCTCAAGGACGACGGGTTCGAGACCATCATGGTCAACTGCAACCCGGAGACGGTGAGCACGGACTACGACACGAGCGACCGCCTGTACTTCGAGCCGCTGACGCTCGAGGACGTGCTGGCCATCGTGGAGCGCGAGAAGCCCGTCGGCGTGATCGTGCAGTTCGGTGGGCAGACGCCCCTGAAGCTCGCCGTGCCGCTGGAACGCCTGGGCGTGCCGATCCTGGGCACCCCGCCGGACGCCATCGACCGCGCCGAGGACCGCGAGCGCTTCGCCGCGATGCTGACCGAGCTCGGCCTGCAGCAGCCGCCCAACGGCATCTGCCGCAGCCTGGACGAGGCGCTTCAGGTCACCGCGCGCATCGGCTACCCCGTCGTGGTGCGGCCGAGCTACGTGCTCGGCGGCCGCGCGATGGAGATCGTGGGGGACGAGGAGAACCTGCGGCGCTACATGCGCGAGGCCGTCCAGGTGAGCCCGGAGCACCCGGTCCTCATCGACCGGTACGTCGGTGGGGCCGTCGAGCTGGACGTCGACTGCGTGTCCGACGGGCACGACGTCGTCATCGGCGGCGTCATGGAGCACGTCGAAGAGGCCGGCATCCACAGCGGTGACTCCGCCTGCAGCCTGCCACCCTACAGCGTGCCGGCGCGCATCGTGGACGAGCTGCGGCGCCAGACGAAGGCCATGGCCCGTGCGCTGGGCGTGGTCGGCCTGATGAACGTGCAGTTCGCCGTGCGCTTCGGGCCCGAGGGCTCGGACGTGCCCGACGAGATCTTCGTCCTCGAGGTGAACCCGCGCGCCAGCCGCACGGTGCCGTTCGTGAGCAAGGCCATCGGCCGGCCCCTGGCCAAGATCGCGGCGCGGGTCATGGCGGGCAAGCGGCTCGCCGAGCTCGACTTCGTCGCCGAGATCATCCCGCGCTACACGTCCGTCAAAGAGTCGGTGTTCCCGTTCGTGAAGTTCCAGGGCGCCGACTCGGTGCTCGGCCCCGAGATGAAGTCCACGGGTGAGGTCATGGGGGTCGACATCGACTTCCCCTCGGCCTTCGCCAAGGCGCAGGCGGCGGCCTACAACGGCCTGCCGAGCAGCGGGAACGTGCTCATCTCGCTGGCGGACGAGGACAAACACGCCGCGGTGGCGCTCGCCGCGCCGCTCGTCGCCCTCGGCTTCACGGTGTGGGCCACGGACGGCACGCTGCGGGTGCTCGAGGCCGCCGGCGTGCCCGCGACATACGTGGCCAAGGAGTTCGAGCCCGCGCCGAACACCATCACGGCACTGTCCGACCGCGTGATCCATCTGGTATTTACCACCGTGCGCCAGAAGCAGCGCATCCGCCGTTCTCAAGGGCTCCGGCGGGCCGCGCTGCGCAACGGCGTGCCGTATTTCACGACGCTGGCCGGCGCACGCGCCGCGGTGCTCGCCCTCGAACGCCTCGCCCACGGCCCGGCCCTCGAGGTCCGGTCGCTGCAGGTCCTGCACTCGTCCGCCCCCCTCTGAACCCGAGGTCCCGATGTCCGATCGTCTCCCCATGACCCGTGCGGGGTTCGAGACCCTGCGCGAGCGTCTCAACAAGCTGAAGACCACCGACCGGCGCGAGGTCTCCCGCGACATCGAGATCGCCCGCGGCCACGGCGATCTGCGCGAGAACGCCGACTACGACGCCGCGAAGAACAAGCAGGGCATGATCGAGGCCAACATCCGCGACCTGGAGGACAAACTCGCCCGCGCGGAGGTCATCGACGTCTCGAGCCTGAGCGGCGACAAGGTGCTCTTCGGAGCCACCGTGACGATCTCCGACGTCAAGGCCGGCACGGAGCAGACGGTCCAGATCGTCGGCGAGGTCGAGGCCGACACCAAGAACGCGCGGATCTCGGTGACCTCGCCCTTGGCGCGGGCGCTGGTCGGCAAACACGTGGGCGACACGGTCAAGGCGCAGACGCCCGGCGGCGCGCGCGAGTACGAGATCATCGACGTTGTCTTCCAGTGAGGCGCTCCCCGGCCCGCGGACGGTCTCTCCGGCCGTCAACGCGGCCTGGCTGACGCTGCGGCGCGCGGCCGAGCGGCTGCCCCCGTCGCCGGCGGTGCCCGAGGGCGCCGGCCCTGCCGTGGCGGGCCCCCTCGGGCTCCTCGCGCAGGCCTTCGACGACCTGCCCGTCGCGGCCCGGATGCGGCGGCTGCGCATCGCCGCCGTGTCCATCGCACACGCGCCGGAGGAGCGCCGGGCGTCGTGGCGGCAGGCGCTCGACGAGGTCGTGGTGGCCCTGGAGGGGGCCGTGCGCGCCCCCGAAAGCGGGGCCCCGGCGCCGGCCACCACCGAGGCGCCCACGGCCGCGGTCGAGCCGCCGGCCCCCATCGCCGAGACGCCTGTGGTCAAGTCGGGCAAGGCCGCCCAGGCCCCGGCGAAGGGCCGCAAGAAGACGGCCGCCGAAGTCGCCCCCGCGCCGCCGCCCGATCCCGAGGCGCGCACGCTGCCCCCGACGCCGGACGCCGCGGCCTTCGACCGCCTGTGCCCGACGCCGCTCACGGCCCTGCCCGGCGTGGGGCCGGCCGTGGCCGCGCGCCTCGCCGCCGCCGGCATTCGCGATCTGGGCGACCTGCTCCTCCTGCGCCCGCGCAAGTACCAGGACCGCCGCGACGTCACGCCGATCATGTCGCTGGAGGAGGGCAAGTTCGCCGTCGTGCACGGCCGCATCACCCGGGCGCACACGGGCTTCGGCGGCGGTCCGCGGCGCTTCATCATGGACGTCACGGACGAGACGGGCACGCTGGTGTGCACGTTCTTTCGCATCAACGCGGGCTTTGCGCAGCGCACCTGGGCCGTCGGCCGCACGGTGACGGTGGCCGGGCCGGTGACGACGTTCCGGGAGCGCCTGCAGATGGCCCACCCGGCCGTGGACGTGGGGACGGGCGACGAGGTCGAGCGGGAGCTGCGCCCCGTGTATCCCGAGGTCGAGGGGGTGGGGGAGCGCGTGCTGCGCCGCCTGGTCAAGGCCGCGCTGGCCGGGCACGCGGACGAGCTGCCCGAGTCGCTGCCGGCGGTCGTGCGGCAGCGCACGGGCCTGCCCAGCATCTCCGTGGCCCTGCGGCGCGTGCACCAGCCGCCGGTCGATGCCAACCCCGTCGACTTCGTCCAGTTCAAGGATCCCTCGCTGCGGCGCTTCATCTTCGACGAGCTCCTGACGCTGCAGCTCGCGCTCGGCCTGCGGCGCAAGACGGCGGACAAGCGCCCACCGCTGCCCGTCGCGCCGCCGGCGGACCTGGACGCGTGGCTCGGCGAGATCCTGCCCTTCGCCCCGACGGGCGCCCAGCGTCGGGTCATCGCTCAGGTCGCCGGCGACTTCGCCGTCGGGCGGCCGATGAACCGGCTCCTCCAGGGGGACGTGGGCAGCGGCAAGACGGCGGTGGCCTACGCGGCGGCGCGCCTGGTGCAAGCTGCCGGGTTCCAGACGGCGCTGATGGCGCCGACGGAGATCCTGGCCCAGCAGCACCTGCGCACGCTCGGGCCCTGGTTCGAGCGAGCGGGCCTGCGGGCCGCGCTCTTGACCGCCGGCATGTCCCGCCGCGAGCAGCGGCTCGTGCGCGAGCTGACGCTGGCCGGGGCCGTGCACTGCCTGATGGGCACGCACAGCCTGCTGTCCGAGGACCTCGGCTTCGCCCGCCTGGGCCTGGCCATCGTGGACGAGCAGCACCGCTTCGGGGTCCGGCAGCGCCTCGCGCTGCGCCAGAAGGCCGTGCAGCCGCACCTGCTGGTCATGACCGCCACGCCCATCCCCCGGACGCTCGCGCTGACGGCCTACGGCGACCTGGACGTCTCCGTGCTGGACGAGCTGCCCCCGGGCCGCATCCCGGTCAAGACGACCATGCACCGGCGCGCCAAGCGCGAAGAGGTCTTCGCCCGGGTCCGCGCGCTCGTCGAGACCGGGCGGCAGGCCTACGTGGTGTTCCCGCTGGTCGAGGAGTCCGAGGTCAGCGACCTGGCAGACGCGACGAGCGAGTTCGAGGCCCTGGGGAACGGCGCCTTCGCGGGCCTGCGCCTCGGCCTGGTGCACGGGCGGCTCGGCCCCGAAGCCAAGGACCAGACGCTGCGCGCCTTCGCCGCCGGTGAGCTGGACATCCTGGTCACCACGACGGTGATCGAGGTGGGCATCGACGTGCCGAACGCGTCCGTGATGGTCATCGAACACGCCGAGCGCTTCGGCCTGAGCCAGTTGCACCAGCTCCGCGGGCGCGTCGGTCGCGGCGGCAACGCGGGCTACTGCCTGCTCCTGTGCGACGAGAAGCTCACGGACGAGGCGCTGGCCCGCCTTCGGGTGATGGTCAGCACCAACGACGGCTTCGTGATCGCCCAGGCGGACATGGAGCAGCGCGGTCCAGGTGAGGTCCTGGGCACGCGCCAGGCCGGCGTGACGGACCTGCAGGTGGCCGACCTGGTGCGCGACGCCGCGCTGGTCGAGAAGGCGCGCGAGATCGCCGGCGAGATCCTGCACCGGGATCCGGGGCTGGTCGATCCGGAGCATACGATGCTCCGGCGGCTGGTCTGGTCGAGGTGGGGAGAGAAGCTGGATCTGGTCGAGGCGGGCTGAGGCGGGGCGAACCGGCTGGGGCCGCCCGTTGCGGGCGACCGGCGTCGCCTAGTCCTCGTAGGCCTCGGAGGCGCGGCGGAAGAGGCGGAACTGCGAGAGCAGATCGCTGAAGTGGCCGAACTGGGCCCGGCCGGCCTCGACGCGCGCCTTCAGACCGGCGTCGTCGGGCGTGGCGGCGAGCTCGGCCTCCAGGGCGGTGACCTCGGCCTGACGCTCGTTGAAGAAGGTCAGCAGGGCCGCGCTGATCGACTCACCGTCGACGACCTGGGGCGCCACGTACGTGATGTGCGTGACCGGGTCGTTGTACGTCACGGTCGTCGTGCCCTCGGGCAACGTGCGGGCCTCACCGGAGCCCGCTTCGAACATCATGATGTAGTCGCGGAAGTCGGTCTCGCCGTCGAAGGACGACGAGTTGAAGATCGAAGACAGGCCGAGCGCGCGGTAGACCAGCGCGGGCGCCACGGGTGCGTCGATGCGCAGCGGCACCTCGGTCGGCTCGCCGGCCTCGTCCGGGCTGTCGCCGAGACCCCAGGCCACGGGGTCGACGAGCGTGGGCTCGGAGACCTTGCCCTCGCCATCGACGACGAGGCCGAACGAGTCGTTCGAGCCCACGCCGAGGTAGGAGAAGACCATGTCCTTGACCATCCGGATCATCTCCGGGCGGAACAGGCGGTAGTAGTTGATCGAGAACCGCCGGCTGTCGCCGAAGTCCGTGACGTTGAAGAAGTTCGTCGAGTCGTCGAGCAGGAAGATCAGGAAGTTCGACTTGTCGAAGAACGTCCCGATGTAGTCGACGTTGTAGACGTACTGGTCGTCGTAACGGATGAACTGGTCACGGCCGAGGCCCTCGGGCACGTCCACGTGCTGCTCGCACGCCTGACCCTCGTCGGCCACGAACACGCCGCGATCGGCGTCCAGGCAGTGACGCCCGGGCGTCGGGGTGCCCATCACCTTGTTGATGAAGTTCAGCGACTCCAGGGCGGCGGCCAGGTAGTCCTGGCCGATCGCGCTGTTCTGGTTGCCGTACACGTAGTAGCGCAGGGCGTAGGTCAGGTCGTCGAGCAGGCCCGACTGGCGGCCGAAGAAGCCGTTGACGAAGCCGCTCTCCATCCGGCCGCGCCGGAAGTTGTTGAAGAAGTAGTAGTTCCAGTAGCGGTTGATCGAGTTGCGCACGACCTCGAGGTTCGTCGCGCCCTGGTCGAACATCTTGCAGCGCGACCGGAACAGGTAGGCGTGCTCGCAGTAAGCGTAGGGCACGTCACGCGGCACGTTGAAGGTGACACCGGGGTTGGAGATCGAGTCGATGACCGCCTTCGTGTTGGCGACGATGCCCTCGGCGCGCGCCTTGACCACGTCTTCGACCTTCACGTCCTTGCGGCGGGTCAGCGCCGCCAGGTCCTCGCCGAGCAGGGAGGGGACGGCGTCGTTGCCGTAGACATAGGCCACGTAGAGGCCGAAGTCGGGGACGGCGGGGAGGGTGACGTCGTCCTCGAAGACCTCGACCTTGCCGGCGTAGGCCGTCTTCATGGCGGCCAGGTCGTACTTGCCCAGGCCCTTCGTGTCGCTGTTGAAGCGGCCGTGGTAGTCCATGATGGTCGAGTAGGTGTACTCGGGGATCTTGGCCTCGGAGCGGTCGTCCACGCCGTTGTTGTTGGCGTCGCCGGCGGGGATCTCCTTGCGCTTCTCCCAGTAGGCGTCCTGGTAGTTCAGCGAGTCGATGGAGCCCTCGAAGTTGTGGGTGAGGCCCATCGTGTGGCCGATCTCGTGCAGGGTCACCCCGCGGAAGATCTCCCGGCGCAGATTGCGGTAGAGCGTCTCGGGGTCCTCGTCCTTGAGCTCGAGGGCCTTGCCGATGACCGCGTCGTCGATCATGGCGAACATGTCGATGCGGTGGTTGCCCAGGAACTCGTTCCGCTCCTCGAACTTCTTGGCGAACTTGCGCAGGTCCGTCGAGGCGAGGCGCGCGGCGTCGAGCAGCTCGGCCGAGGGCTCCGAGGCCGGACGGCCCTTGTTGTAGGCCGGCGCGAGGAGCTGCGAGTACTCCTCGGGCACCATCATCGCGGCGAACTCGGGGTCCTGCATGGCCTTGTCGAGGCGGTCCCACCCGGGGCTGCGGACGTTGTCGCTGAAGGCCACGGGCTTGGCCATGCCGCGCACGGCCTTGAGCTGGTCGGTCATCAAGCGCGGATCGACGCGCTTGCCGGGCTCGACGGCCTTGGCCTGCAGGCCCATGTGGCTGCGGAGCGCCTGGCGGCGACCGTCGGCCTTGGCCTTCGTCTCCGGGGAGAGCGCCTGGCCGGCGGAGGTGATGCCCTGGGCCTGACCGCGGGCGATCCAGTCGGCGATGTTCTTGCCGGCGAGCAGGTCGTCGACGGCGAGGTCGCCGTTCATGGCGCGGACGACGTCCACGGCGTTGCGGGCGTAGCCGTCGAGCGACGCGCCGTAGATGTTGGCGTTCGCGCTCACGACGTGGCCGGTCTCACCGTCCGTGCCCGAGGGGCCGTAGCCGAGGGGGCCGTCCGGCTGCTGCTCGTTGACCCAGTTCAGGAAGCTGAACCGCAGGTCGCCGACCTTCTGGTACTGGAAGTAGGGCGCTTCGCCAGCGTCCAGGGTGGCCCGCTTGAGGCCGGCGCACACGCGGTG
Source organism: uncultured Myxococcales bacterium (assembly GCA_903847385.1). Lineage (GTDB taxonomy): Bacteria > Myxococcota_A > Bradymonadia > UBA7976 > UBA1532 > CAINDO01. The sequence continues at coordinate 26,932 of CAINDO010000111.1, read as the reverse complement.
CAGGTTGCCCGGCAGCAGGCGCCCGGCGAGGTCCTTGGCGACCTTGTCGTTCCAGTCCGAGGGCTCGTCGCCCTTCAGGATGGCCATCGAGGGCTCGTGCTCGTTCCCGGCCAGCGCGGCCTCGACGTGCGGGTAGAACGCCTCGTGCTCGTTCAGGTAAGCGACGACACCTCGACGGGAGCAGTTGTTCTCCCGGATCTGGAACATGCCGCCGTGCTTCAGCTCGTCCGTGGGCAGGAACAGCGCGCCGGGGCTCTGCTTGCTGCTGAACGTCGAGAGCTCGCTGCGGAGCGCCTCTGCGTCCCGGCCCGTGGCCGCCTTGGCGGCGCCGAGCATCGCGGCGTCCCAGTCCTTGGCGATGTTGACGGCTTCTTCCTGGAGGTCCTCCGGGAAGTCGATGTTCAGGTAGTAGATGATCGGGCGCGGCTTGCGCTTCTCCTGCGGGATCACGACGGGGTTGCCGTCGGCGTCGAGCTTGCGGCGCTCGACCGTGTTCCCGTCCTCGTCCGTGTCGGACTCGGTCTCGTAGGACCTCTGCCAGATCTGGTGGATGTTGGCGAAGTACTGGCGCTGCTCCGAGCGGCCGGAGCCCGTCTCGCGATTGTAGCCGGGGCGCTCCGTGCGGAAGATGCCCGCGCGCTCGAACTGGTGGAACGCCGTCTCGTCGCAGTCTCGGTCGGTGTAGTAGCCGGGCGCGAAGTAGTTGTCCAAGGCCTCGAAGAGCTCGGGCGTGCAGGCCATCTCGGCGAAGGGCACGGAGCACTCGCCGGCCTTCTCGTTGCCGATGTCGTCGAAGCCGCGGATGCAGGCCTCGGTCGGCGCGCAGTCGGTGTCGGCCATGCAGCCGTTCGAGCAGGTGCCCTCGATGCAGGCGCGGGTGAAACCGCAGGAGGTCGAGTCGCCGCAGCCGACGCAGAGGCCCTGCTGGCAGGTCAGGCCGTCGGTGCAGTCCCCATTGTCGCCGCACTCGGCGCCGTCGTTGCTGCCGAGCCGCTTGAGCGGCACGGGCAGGAACATCGACTTGAGCTTCTTGCCGTCGGCGTCCGTGTAGGGGAGCAGGTCGTCGTAGCGGCGGGGCTCGAACTGGTCGGCCTCGGCGTGGTCGATCTGCCAGAACGAGTGCCGAATGCGGACGTCGGCCGAAGAACAGCCCCACTCGCCGTAGATCATGCCGCAGGAGAAGTCGTCGCCGACGATGCGGCGGTTCGTCATCTCGAGGTAGCCGGGCTCGATGACCGGCTGGTTCGGCGACAGGAGGAACTCGCTGTCGAAGCCGCGAGCGGACTGGCCGCCGACGATGCCGTTCACGAAGTTCAGGAAGTCGCCGAAGTCGGCGGGGCCGCCGACGCTCGTGTCGACCTGGATGCGCATGTACTCGCGGTCGAACCAGGGGCGCTCGGTGTTCTCGCCGATGACCACGCCCTGCTCACCGGTTGCGGCGTTGTAGTCGCGCTGGATGTCGAACTGGCTCGTGATGGCGAAGACCGCGACGAGGTCGCCCTTGTAGTTGCTGCCGGGCTGCGTGCGGTCCTCGTCGATCCCCGGAACGCCCTCGTGCGTGCGGTAGGCGACGAGCTGGTCCTCGCGGATCTCCCACTTGATCTTCTCGACGTCCGCCTCGAGGCCGACGAAGGCGCTCGAGAAGCCCGTCCCGGGATCGGACTCGATGATGGTCTGTTTGTAATACCAGTCTTTCTCGAAGAGGGCCTTCGAGATGTAACCGGGCTGGATCGTGTTGACGTCCTGAACGGGCTCGCCGCAGGCCGACAGGGCGACGCCACCGGCGAGCGCGGCGAGGGCCGCGAGGCGCTGGTTGGCCATGGAGTGTTTGTTTCGCATGGTCGTCGTCCCTCTCACTTCCCGAGGTCCATGACGGAGCGCAGGAAGCGCATGTCGTCGATGATGCTGAGGTAGAATTCGAGCGTCTGGTCCGCGTTCTCCAGGTCGTTCTGGAGCGTGGCGTTCGTCGGATCGCGATCCAGCGCGCGCTTGGCGGACTTCCAGTCGTCCGCGGCGGCCTTGGCCACGCGGAGCACGCGGTAGGCCACGGAGAGGCCGTCCGCCGTCTGGGGGGCCGTGAGGATCTGGCCCGTCTTGGGGTTCTCGAAGCTCGTCGACATGGTGCCCTCGGCGAACTCGCGGTCGTCGCCGGAGCCCTTCTCCTGCACGGCGATGTACTCGTAGAAGTCGAGCTTGCGGTCGCCGGGGCGGGAGTTGAGCTGCGCCGCCACGAAGAGCCAGTAGCGCATCAGGTCGAAGGGCGTGTTCGTCCAGACCTGGACCACGGCCGGATCCTGCTCGACGGTGCCCTCGTCCGTCAGGCGCTCGTCGAGCGTCTTGAACTCGAAGAACGAGGGGTAGCCGATGTCCTTCTTGCGCTGCAGATCCTCGGTGACCTTCCACTGGTAGCTGCGGTGCCCGAAGGCGCCGAGGCCGGCCTCGAGGAGGTCCTGCGTGATGTCCAGCAGGCGGTCCTTGAAGATGTCGTAGTAGCCGAAGCGCAGGTCGAGCTCACCGGAGGCGTTGACCGGCGGCCGCACGAAGATCCGACCGGCGTTGAGGATCGGGATGATGAAGTTCTGCTTCTCGAAGAACGTCCCCATGTAGTCCCACTTGGTGTCGTAGTCGTCGGACAGGTCGATGTACATGTCGCGGCCGACACCCAGGGGGAACTCGACGCGGTCGCAGCCCTCGCTGTTGAAGTAGTCGAAGTTCGCGCCGAAGGCCCAGAAGGGCACGTACGTGATCTGCTCCTGCAGCGACGTGCCGGTGTTGGCCTTGCAGTACCAGCCGGGCTCGGGCGTGCCGAGCGCCTGCATCACGAAGTTCGTCGAGATCATCGCGGCGCGCAGCAGGTCCTCGGTGACGTCCAGCGTCGTGCCGTCCTGGTTCTGATACTGCTGGAAGAAGGCGTAGTGCTTGTACGGGAAGTCCAGGTAGGGCAGCAGGCGGCCCATGCGGCTGAAGAACCCGAGGTAGAACTGGTAGTCGTCGCGGCCGCGGCGCCACGAGTTGAAGAAGTAGTAGTTCCAGTAGCGCTGGATGGCCGAGCGCACGGCCTCCTCGTGGGTGGGGCCCTCGTCCCAGGTGCGGCACTTGGGGTCGCGGCCGTTGAACCAGTCGATGCAGTAGAAGTAGGGGACCGTCTTGTCGCGCCAGTAGCTGCTCGGCGCGCGGGCGGGGTCCTCGGCGAACTTCTCGCCGTTCGCGCGGATGCCCTGGCGGACGTCGTCGATGACCTCGGAGACGGGCACGTCCTTGCGGTGCGTGATGTTGGCCGCGTCGCCGCCGAGCAGGTCGGGGATCTTGCGGTAGTCGTCGTACTCGAGGTGCAGGTCGAGGCGGCTGGGCACCTCGACGTCGTCGGCGAAGGACTCGAGCATGCCGGTGTAGGCGAACTTGATCGCCGCCTGGTCGTACTTGCCGAGGCCGTGGACATCGGAGTTGAACCGGGCGCCGTAGTCCATGATCGAGGTGTAGCGGAACTCCGGCTGCATCTGCTCGTCGCGGTCGGCGTCGTCCTCGAAGTTCTGCTCGATGTCCCAGAACTCGTCGAAGTAGTTCAGGGCGTCGTGCGAGGCGCGGAAGTTGTGGGTCATGCCCAGCGTGTGGCCGATCTCGTGCAGCATCACGCCGCGGAAGATCTCCTCGCGGATGATCCGGTAGGCCTCCTGGGGCTCCATGCCCTTCAGGCTCAGCGCCTTGCCGATGACGGCGTCGTCGATGAACTCGGGCAGGGTGATGTTGCGGTCCATGTAGAAGGCGGCGCGCTTCTGCATGTGCTCGGAGATGGCGGCCGGGTTGGCGGCGATGTCGATGGCGGCCTCGAGCAGGTCCTCGGGCAGGGCCTCTCCGTCGTGCTGCGCCGGGTCGTACTGGAACAGGCGGTAGAGCATGTTCATCACGGGGCGGGGCAGCATGCGGGAGCGCAGCTCGGGGTTGTCGCGCAGGCGCTGCTTCATCAGCTCCATGGGGTCGGCGGCGCCGGCCTGGGCGAACATCGGGTCGTCCGCGGCGCGCAGCTCGGCGCGCAGGGTCATGTCCTTGGACATGCCGGTCAGGTCGATCTTGCCGTTGGCCGTGCGGAACCGCTCGGGGGCGGCCTTGGCGTCCGCGGCGAAGCGGTCGGCGAAGGTCTTGCGCTGCGCGTCCGTGACGGTGAGGGCCTGGTCGGCGACGGACTTCTTCCGCAGGTTGATCCAGTCGATCACGGTCTGGCCGGAGGTGATCTCCTCGTAGTCGGAGCCGATCTCGCCGTTCAGGTAGCGCACCAGGTCCAGCGAGTCGCGGGCGTACCCGTCGACGGCGGCGCCGTAGATGTAGGCGTTGCCGCTGATGATGCGGCCGGTCTCGGCGTCCGGGCCCGAGGGGCCGAAGCCGAGGGGGCCCGAGGGCTGATCCTCGTTGACCCAGAAGGCGAAGCTGTAACGGACGTCGCCCACCTGCTGGTAGGTGAACTTCTCCAGGCCGCGGGTCCGGCTCTCGCTGGTCAGCGCCGAGCAGACGCGCTCCAGGTTGCCCGACAGGATGTTGTGGGCGTTGCCCTTCAGGCTGTCGGAGTCCGCGGCGTCCACGGCGGTCACGCCGTCCACGAAGTCCTCGAGCTCCGGCACGCGCTTCAGGTAGGCCTCGACGCCGGCGCGGGTGCAGTCGTTGTCGCGGATCTGGTAGGCGTCCGCGCCGCCCATCTCGGCCTTCAGCTTCGACGGCGTGATGCCCTTGGCGGCGGCGATGGCGTTGACGAAGACCGTGTTCCAGTCCTTCGCCACCTCCTGCATCGTCTCCTTCAGGTTCTCCGGGAAGTTCACGTTCAGGTAGTAGACGATGGGGCGGACCTTGCGGTCCTCCACCGGGATGACGACGGGGTTGCCGTCGGCGTCGCGCTTGAGCTTCGGCTTGCCGTCGGCGTCGCGGGCGATGACCTTCTGGCCTTCATCGTCCGTGGTCATCTCCCACTCGTAGACCTGCTCCCAGATCTTGTGGTGGTTGGCGTAGAAGTTGCGCAGCTCGTCGTGGCCGTTGGGCACGCGGCGGTTGGCGTCGTAGCGCTCCGTGCGGAAGAAGCCGAAGCGGCCCATCTGCTCGTGCGTGAGCGGGCGGCAGTCGTTCACGGAGTAACGACCCTCGAGGTTCTTCAGGACGTCTTCCGTGCACTCGACGTTGACGTACTCGGGGCTGCCGTCGGCCTTGGGCACGGTGACGGTCAGGTACTTCATGACGTTGCCGTCGTCGTCGCGGACGAACTCGCGATCCAGGTAGGACCGGGGCTCGAACTGCGCCGCGTCGTCCGGGTCGATGCGGTGGAAGCTGTGGCGGACCTTGACCTCACCGAGGCCGCAGGAGTTCCGCGTGTTCGTGCTCGAGCGGTAGAAGCCGTACTCGATGAAACACGTGTAGCCGCCGTCCGTGAGCGTGTACGACGTGGTGAAGTTGATCGTCCCGTCTTCCAGGTCGGCCTGGAAGTGGTCGGGGTTGTCGATCTCCGTCTCACGCGCCCAGTAGGTGCCCTTGGCGCCCGTCTTGAGCATGTTCGCGAAGTCGGCGAAGTTGCCGACGGCGCCGGCCGACGACCAGTCGGCGCGGAAGTACTGACGTTCGAACCACGGCTTCAGCGACATGTCCTCGGTGAGGACGTTGCTCTGCGCGCCCGTGGACTTGTTGTACTGGCGGAGAATGTCGAAGTGCTCGACGCCGCTGATCGACAGGACGATGTCGCCCTCGAACTGGGCGCCGGGCCGGGTCTCGTCCTCCTCGAGGCCCCGGACGCCCTCATGGGTCCGCCGCACGTCGAGATAGTTGCCGTAGAAGTCGAAGTTGACCTTCTCGACCTTGCCCTCGAGGCCCACGAAGCCGATGCCCACGTCCGGGGGGACGTCGACGATCGTCTGGCGGTAGTACCACTCGCCTTTGAGCAGGGCTTTGTCGAAGTAGTGGGGCTGGACCCGGTTGACGTCCTTGACCTCTTCGGCGCAGGACGGCAGCAGAAACGCTGCCCCGGGAATGGCCACGGCAAGCCAGATGCGTCGCATTCTTCTAACCTCGTGGGGATTGCGGGCGATGGCCCGGCCTGTGCGGCGACGTCGACACGCGAGCGTGCGACGACTGACGCAAATCAAGGGCCGGGGGCCGCATAGGCAACTCCTGTGCCGCTCGAATCGCAAGCGAATTCGATCACCGGCGGGAAGCAGAACGGCCTGCCGGGCGGTTGCGCGGAGATCAGACCGTCGAGGGCGCCGTGCAAAAATGAACGAACGCCGGTTTCAGGCGTCCGGCGGCGCGCGACGGCCGTTCGGGCGGTGACGCGCGAAGTACCAGGCCGCGGCGCAGGCGGTCTTCACGGTCTCGCCGACCGGCATGCCCTCGAGGTTCGGCCAGAACAGGTTGCAGTCGCCGCAGGGCTCGATCTCCTTGCGGCGCCCGGTCCGGTGGTACTCGCGGTACTTCGTGGCCAGGTTGCCTCGGTAGACCTCGAGCACGCTCTGCGTGCGGACGTCGCCCCAGGAGTACTCGCCCTCGTGGTCCTGGCAGCAGAGCGTGACCTTGCCGTCGCTCAGCACGTCGAGCCGGGTGATGTGCTCGCACCCGTAACCGGGCACGGGGAAGGACGACGGGATGTCGCCCTTGTAGTTGAACTGACCGACCAGGAACGGCTCGACGCCCAGGCGCTGGCAGTAGTCGATGAAGACGTCCTGCTCGTCGAGCGAGGTGTCCTCCATGCGCACCATGCGGAACTGGATCTTCGGCGAGACCTTGGCGCGCCGCCTCGGGTCGACCAGGTAGCGGAGATTGTCCAGCGTCCGGCCGAGCTTGAAGCCCATGATCGCCTTGTAGCGAACGGGGTCGAGCGTGTTCAGGCTGATGGTCAGGCGGTCGACGCCGCCGATCGAGGCCAGCTCGTCGATGCGCTTGGGCACCAGGCCGTAGCCGTTGGAGTAGAGGCCCAGGCGCGTCTTGGGCAGGCGCCGGCGGATGTGCTCCAGGCGCCCGATGATGCGGGGGTCGACGAAGGGCTCCCCGTTCAGGAACGGCTCGATCTCGTCGAGGGGGAACTCGCGGCAGTCCTCGACGATCTTCTCGAAGAGGTCCTGGTCCATGTGCGTCTTGTCGCGCGCCTTGAAGTTGTACGGGCAGAAGGGGCACGCGGCGTTGCAGCGGCTGGTCGTCTCGATGGAGACCATGCGGGGATACTCCCCGCCATCGAGCACGCGGCGACGGAAGATCATGCGGCCTCCAGGGGCGGGCTCAGGTGATGCGGCGGACGACGTGCGGGTCGCGGCAGGGCGGCGTCTTGCCTCAATCGAGGGCGGCGAGGCGCTCTTCGTAGAAGGCGCGCAGCCGGCGCCCGCGGGCGTCCCAGGTGAGGGACTCGGCGAGCCGGCGGGCGTTGCCGGCCAGGCGCGCGCGGAGGTCCGGGTCGGCGAGCAGGCCGCGCAGGGCGTCGACCAGGGCGGGCACGTCGTCCGGCGTCACGAGGCGGGCGTTGTCGCCGTCGCGCAGGAGCTCCGTGGTGTCCGGCAGGTCCCCGGCGAGCACGGGCCGGCCGCTGGCCAGATAGGCGAAGAGCTTGATGGGCATGACGGTGTTGCCCAGCTCCATCAGGGGCCGCCGGCTCGGGGGCACCAGCAGGACGTCCGCGCCCTGGTAAGCGAGCGCCAGCGCGTCCCCCGTGAGGAACCCCGTGAACCGCACGTTCGGCAGATCGGCGCAGTCCGCCTGGAGCTGACGGGCGTCGTCCGTGTCCAGGTGGCCGGCGAAGACCAGCTCGACCTCTGGCATCTGCCGGGCCGCCGCGACGAACAGATCGCAGCCCTTGGGCCGACCCACGCGGCCGGCGTACAGCAGCGTCGGGCGCTCGGGCCAGCCCAGCAACGCCCGCGCCTCGGGGGCCGGTCGGTCGGTCGTCAGGAGCTTTGCGTCGAAGCCGTTGTAGAGCGTGATGACCTTCTCGGCGGGCACGCCGTCGGCGATGAAGCGGTCGCGCACCAGGGCCGAGTGCACCACCAGCCCGGCGAAGTCGCGCAGGGGCGTGAGCGCCCGGAACACCGGCCGCACGGCAGGGAACTGCTCGGTCAACGGCCGATAGGTCTCGAAGAACAGGGGCCAGCGGCGGCCGAGCGTCGCCACGGACGGCAGCAGCGTGCGCGTGTGCACCAGATCGAAGTCGCCCCGGAGCGCGCGGCCCGAGGTCAGCACGCCCGAGACGACCTTGGTCAGCAGCCGCGGCCCCGAGAGCGCGCCGGGCACGGGCACCAGCGTGAAGTTGCACTCGGCGGCGTAGTGGGCGCGCAGCGCGGCGTGCAGCTCGGCGCGGGCGCCGGGATCGCGGAGGGCGGCCGAGCCGGGCGGCACGGGCAGATAGAGGCTCACGTCCACGCCGGCGCGGGCGAGCGCGGAGAGCGCGTTCACGAACTGCAGCGTGTCGGCGCCGTGGTTGGGCAGGACTTCGTCGGTCAGGAAAGCGATGCGCATGCGGTCTTCGGGGGAGGGGGAAACGATTGAACGTCAGAAACGCGGCGTGGCGAGCCAGCGGGCGAGGGGCTCGAAGACGGCGTCCTCGGCGGGTTCGCTGATGAAGAGATCCGCATGCGCCATGGGCGTGCCGGCGTCCCCGGCGACGACGACGTGGCGCGCCGCGGCGGGCGTGCCGATGCGGAGGTCGCCGGAGCGGACGACGGCCTCGGGCACGATGCCGTCGGCGTTGGCCACGACCGTGAGCAGCGGCAGGTTCACCCGCGCCAGGTCCGTGGTCAGGTTGCGGTCGTTCAGCACCAGGTCGCGCTGCCGGATCCATCGGGCGACCTCGGCGTTGATCTGCGCCACGGGGTCGTCGACCGTGTTGGTCAGGCTCTCCGGGCGGCTCAGGTCGCAGATTTCGGGGTTCATGTAGATGCTCAGGAAGCCCGGGATGCGCGCGGCGAGGGGCAGCCCCAAGCGGGCCAGCGTGCGGGTGCCGCGCATGGCCGGCACGCCGAAGGGCAGGCGGGCCATGGTGCGCACGAAGGGGTGCGCCGTCGACCACTCGAGCGGCCCGCCCAGGTTCACCAGCCGGCGCAGGCGCGCGCCCGGGCGCCAGGCGGCGTGCATGAACATGTACGTGGCGCCCAGGCTGCAGCCGATGGCGTCGACGTCGCCGGGCGGCAGCGCGCTGAAGCGGGGCAGGGCGTCCAGCGCGGCGCCCAGATCCACCAGACCCACGTCCGCCAGGCCGAAGTCGCGGCGGGCGCGCTGGCCGGGGATCGGGTGGGCGTGCCCCTGGCCGCGCAACTCGAGGCAGAAGACCTCGAACCCGGCGTCGGCCAGGTAGGCCGCCAGGGGCCGGCGCGTGGGGTGGTAGCCCAGGATGTACGCGTTCATCGCGAAGCCCGGGATGACCACCACGGGGCGGCGCGTCGGGTCCAGCCGGTCGGGATCGCGGTAGCGGTGCAGGGCGATGCGCCAGCCGTCGCCGTTCTCCACGTAGTAGGTGCGTCGCTCGAGCATGGGCGGAGTGTGGCCGAGCGAGGCGCCGATGTCACCGGCGATGGTGCGCTTGGCGACTCCGGTGGCCACCGCGCGGCCACCCCGGCTGCCGGCATCGGGACGGAATCGGTCGATTTTCTGCGGGTTTTTCCGATGTTCGGCGCCCGAAAGGCTCGGCCCGGCCTTTGCAGAACGAGCCGTGACGCCTTGGAGGCGTGCATGGACGACATCATGATCTTCCACCGACTCAAGCAGATCCTGGTCGCCGACTTCGCCAAGGACGAGGCCCTCGTCACGCCCAAGGCGACGCTGCGCGGCACCTTGATGATGGACAGCCTCGACCTCGTCGACCTGATGTTCTTCCTGCAGCGCGAGTTCCAGTTCGACGCGCGCCTGGAAGAGCTTCGGGACGTCAAGTCCCTGGACGCCCTGGTCGACTTCATCGGCGACCACGTCGAGCCCGCCCGAGCCGCCGTCGGCTGAGCGCCCCGGCCCCCCCGAACGCCCCCCGCCCGTCGAATCGCCCCCCGCCGGCCGCAGTGATTGCGGCAGCGGCCCGCCCATCCTAAACTCGCGGATCCGTTCACAACCCCGTGAATTCCGGCCTCATCGGGAGGCGCAAACAGGTCCCTCCGCTTGGTCAACGCAGGCATGCAACCCGGGCTGGTCGTCGCCGACCGCTACCGCATCGAGCAGCTCATCGGTGAGGGCGGCATCGGGCGCGTCTACCGCGCGCGGGACATCATGACCCGCGAGCTCGTGGCCCTGAAGACGCTGCGGCCGGAGTTCGCCCGGGACAACCGCATCAAGCGCCGCTTCATGCGCGAGGCCCGCGCGGTCGCCCGCCTGCAGCACCCGAACATCGTGCGGCTGTTCACCTGCGGTGACGCCGACGACACGCCGTACATCGCGATGGAGCTCATCGACGGCACGGCGCTGTCCGAGCACCGCGACCAGGGCCTGCACCTGGACACGCTCCTCACGGTGGTCGACCAGACGCTCTCGGCGCTGGCCTTCGCCCACGCCCGCGGCGTGATCCACCGCGACGTGAAGCCGGAGAACATCCTGGTCTCCTGGGTGGATCGCGGCCGGCGCCCCTTCGTCAAGCTGCTGGACTTCGGCTTCGCCCGCGTCGAGGACGACCAGGACCAGAAGCTCACGCAGGCGCAGGGGGACGCCTTCGGCACGCCGCTCTACATGGCGCCGGAGCAGGCCTCGGCCAAGGGCGGCATCGGCCCCGAGACCGACCTGTACGCCATGGGGGTCATCCTCTTCGAGTTCCTGTCCGGGCACCCGCCGTTCACCGGCGCCCACGGCATGGCCGTCGCGCTCAAACACGTGATGGAGGCGGTGCCGCCGCTGCACGCGCGGCCCGGACTGGTGCTGCCACTCGGGCTCGAGGAGGTCGTCCGGCGCGCCCTGGAGAAGGAGCCCCGCAACCGCTGGCGCACGGCCGCGGACATGCGCCGGGCCGTCGCCCAGTTCAGCACCAGCGCCGCGCCGACGGGCAGCACCGCCGGCGACGAGGACGAGGACGACCAGACGATGGCCGGTCCGGCGGGCCCCGCGGCCGTCGGCGGCGTCGCGCCGGCCCCGCCGCGCGGGTTCGAGGACGCGCCGCGCAGCGACCCGACCCTGGTGAACCCCTTCGGCGCCGTGCGTGGCACGGGCGCGACCACGGGCAGCTTCAACATCCCCGCCTTCCAGCCGCTGGAGGCCGAACCCTCGCGCGGTGGCGTGGCCGCGGCCATGTTCGCCAACCCGGACGCCCAGGCGCTCGTGGGGCGCGAGCCCGAGCTCATGTGGCTCTGGGAGCGGGCGCGCGAGGTCTGCGACCAGGGCACGGGCCGCGTCGCGCTGATGTGCGGCACGCCGGGCATGGGCAAGCGCCGCCTGCTGACCTGGCTCGAGGATCAGGTCGCCGAGGGCGGCTGGATGCTCCCGCTGACGGCCGGCGCGCAGAACACCACCGACTCGGCCGGCCGAGCGGATCTCCGGGGCCTGATGGCCTCGGCGTTCGGTCAGCTGCCCACCGAGCGGCGCCCCGCAGAGCAGCAGATCCTGCAGACGCTCGAACGTTGGGCCTCCGTCGCCACGGCGCAGCCGCGGCCCGAGCCCGCCAAGATCGGCGTGCTGGCGTCGACGCTGGCCGCGTGGCTCACGGTGAACCCCACCGCCCACGGCAACGACGAGATCGGCGAACTTCGGGGCGAGGTCCTGTACGCCCGGGCGCTCGAGGTCCTCCAGATCGCCGCCCGGGAGCGCCCGATCCTGCTCATGCTCGAGTCCATCGAGTCCGTGGGGCAGGAGACGGCGGCCTTCGTGGCCTGGCTCGGCCGCTGGCTGCGGCGGGTGGAGCTGCCGGTCCTGATCGTCGCCGGCTACACCGTCGAGGAGACGGGCCTGCCGCGCTACCCGCTGTCGGCGGCGCTCGTGGGCTCGCTGCAGTCCGTGGGTGCGCCGGAGGTGCAGTCGTGCCGCCTGGAGCCGCTCGACGCCACGGCGGTCAAGACCCTGCTCGCCGCCATCGCCCCCATGGAGGCCGGCGTCGCCGAGGCCATCGTGCGGCGCACGCGCGGCAACCCGTACTTCGCACGGGAGCTCGCGCTGTGGGCCGCGCAGGCCGGCGAGCTCGTCGAGGAGCGCGGGCAGATGGTCCTGGCGCGCACGGCCCATCCGCAGCAGTGGCCGGCGACGCTCCCCGAGACTCTGCTTCTGCGGACGGACGAGTCCCTGCGCCGGCAGCCCGATGGCGCCATGGCGCGCACGGTGCTGGAGTGCTCGGCGCTGCTGGGCGAACGCTTCGACTACGAGCTGCTCGTGGGTTTCATGGCCCACGTCACGGGGGACCGGGCGGGCGTGGAGCGCGCCGTGGAGACCCTGCTGCAGTGCGCCATCTTCGGCGAGTCGGGCACGCTCGAGGTCGACCGGCTGCACCTCACGCACGACGTTCTGCTGACGCCGCTGCTGGACCGCCTCGCGACGGGGGGCAACCTGGCCGCGCTGCACCGGGCCGCCGGCGAGGCGCTGGTCCGCCACCACGGCCGCACCGCCGCCGCCGTGGCCGACCAGGTGGCGCACCACTTCGAGGCCGCCGGTCTGCCGGACGCCGCCGCCGGGCAATACCTGGCCGCCGCCGCCTTCCGCCGCGACCAGGGGCAGGTCTCCGCCGCCTGTGATCTGCTCGAGAAGGCGGACGCCCTGCTCTCGCAGTCCCGGGATCCCGCCGCCGACCTGCACCGCGCCGGCGGCTGGCTGGATCTGGGCGAGCTGGAGCTGCGCCGCGGTCAGCTCGCCCGCGCGCGCACGCTGGCCGGGCGGGTCTACAACTGGGCCCGCCAGAACGGCCAGATCACCCTCGAGGGCCGCGCGCTCCTGCTGGTGAGCGATCTGTTCCGCCGCCAGAACCAGCTCAACGACGCCGCCCGGGGGTACGCCCAGGCGCGGGTGGTCTTCGAGCGGGCCCAGGAGCGCACCGGCTACGCGCGCTCCCTGCTCGGCGCCGCGATGGTGGAGCGCACGCTGGGGCGGGTGGAGTCGGCCGTGGAGCTCTTCGAGCTGGCCCGGCAGGCGATGGAGGCCGCGGGCGACCACCACGGGCTGGCGCGGGCCTGGCGCGGGCAGGGCGAGATCGCGCTGCGTCTGGGCGAGCTGCTGGCCGCGCGCGACCGCCTGGAGCTGGCGCGGCAGGCCTACGGCACCGCCGGCGACATCGCCGGTGTGACTTTCTGTCACTGGCTGATTGGCGAGACGTATCGACTGCTCGGGCAGCCGGACCTGGCGGTGTCGCACTTCGAGGCCGCCCGCCGCGGGCACGAGGCGCTGCATGATCACGCCGGCCGGGCCCGCGCCCACCTGAGCCTGGCGCGGCTCTTCCGCGACCGGGGCCTCTGGGCGGACGCCGAGACGCACTTCGAGGGCGCCGTCGAGGCCTACGATGCCGCCGGGGACGCCGCGCGCGCCGCGTCGGCCCGGGCGGAGCTGGGGCTCGGCGCGCTCATCCAGCGGCGGTTCGACGCCGCCCAGGCCCACCTGGGCACGGCGCTGGCCCACGTCGTTCAGACGGGGGACGCCGAACGGGAGGCCGTCCTGCGCGCGTCCCTGGCCTGGGTCCACGCCGAGCAGGGGGACGAGCCGGCGGCGGAGCCGGAGCTGCAGGCCGCGCTGGCCATCGACGCGCAGCGCCCCGTGAACGACGCCGACTTCGGCCGCGCCCTGGAGGGCATCGCCGAGGTGGACACCTACCTGGGCCGCCGCATGCGCGCGTCGCAGTTGCTGCAGCGCGCCGCCGAGGTCATGACCGCGCTGAACCAGCCCGCCGAGGTCGAGCGCCTTCACCGCAAGCGCCTGCTGCTGAACCCCCGGGGGCTGCGGTGAGCGGCGCGCGGGGCGGCCCCGCGGGCACCGAGGCGGGCGAGGTCCTGGGCGGCCGGTACCGACTCCAGACCATCCTGGGGCACGGCGGCACGGGCACGGTGTGGGAGGCGCGGGACACGCTCACCGGCCGGGACGTGGCGGTCAAGCTGCTGCGCCCCGAGCTGACGCGGGACGCCCGACTGCGGCGCCGGCTCCGGCGCGAGGCGCGCGCCGTGGCGCGGCTGGAGCACCCCAACATCGTCCGGCTCTACGACCTCGGCGAGCTGCCGGACGGCAGCCCCTATCTGGCGATGGAGCTGGTGCGGGGCGTGTCGCTGCACCAGCTCATGCAGGGCTTCATCCCGCTCTCGCGCATCATGAGCATATACGAGCAGGTGCTCGCCGCGCTCGCCTTCGCCCACGCCCGGGGCGTGATCCACCGCGACCTCAAGCCGCAGAACATCTGCGTGATGCGCGGCGGCAGCGGCATCGGCCCGGACGACCTGGTCAAGATCCTCGACTTCGGCTTCGCCCGGGTCGAGAACGACGCCGACGAGGGGCTGACCGCCGCCGTCAAGGACGTCTTCGGCACGCCGACCTACATGAGCCCGGAGCAGGCCACGGGGGACCACGAGGTCGGCGCCGCGTCGGACCTGTACTCCATCGGGGTGATGCTCTGGGAGGCGCTGTGCGGTGAGCCGCCGTTCTCCGGCGCCTCGGGCACGGCGGTCGTCGTGCAGCACGTGACCGCGCCGCTGCCCCCGTTCCGCCCGCTGGACATCTACCTGGTGCCGCCGGGGCTCGAGGAGGCCATCCGGACCGCCCTGGAGAAGGAGCCCGTGCGCCGCCACGGTTCGGCGGCCGCGTTCCGCCGCGCGCTGTTGGGCGCCTTCGACGAGGCCAGCGAGGACGAGGACTCGTTCACGACGGTGAACACGGTGGTCTCGGTCACCACCTTCGCGCAGCCCCCGGCGTTCGAGCGGACCTCGACGGACGTGAGCCTGACGACGGTCGCCGAAGCCGGGCTGCGCGGCCCCGTGACCGCCGAGCCGGCGCCGCCGGCGTCACACGTGGATCTCGGCCTGCGGCGCGACGACCTGTCGCTGGTGGGGCGCGAGCCGCTGCAGCGCTGGCTCTGGGAGCGGGCGGTGCACACCTGCCAGTCCGGTCAGCCGCACTTCGTCGTGCTCGACGGGCCCATCGGGGTGGGCAAGAGCCGCCTGTGCACCTGGCTCCATCAGACGATGGCCGAAGGCGGGTGGATGTGGCCGTTGCACGGCCTCTATCGCACCGGCACCACGGACGGGGGCCTGCGTGAGGTCGTGCGCGCCGCGCTGGGCATCCCGCGTCGGCAGGGCGCCGGCGGTCGCGACGCCGTCTCGCAGGCCCTCGCCGAGATCGATCCCGGCGCCACCATCGATCCGCAGGCCGTGGCCCGCTGGCTGTGGCCCGCCCCGGAGCGGCCCTGTCCGCCGGGGTCCGCCGTGCGGGTGGTCGAGCAGCTGGCGCGCCTTCTGGCGCGGCGCCGGCCGCTCTATCTGTGGCTGGACGACGTCCATCACGCGGACACGGAGTCGTTCGTCCTCTTCGACCACCTGGCCTCGCACCTGACGGCGCGGCCGGCGCCGGTGTTCGTGGTGGCCACGCGGCGCACGGACGCGCCCCTGGCCAGCACGCCCGCGCTGGACGCCATGGCGGCCTTTCTTCAGCGCCACCACGAGCGCATCGAGCTGCGGGAGGTGCCGCGGCTCGAGGTCGCCGCCACGCAGACGCTCGTGGCGCAGGCGGCCCCCCTGGACGCCCACGCCGTCGCCTTCGTGGCGGACGTCGCCCGGGGCAACCCGCTGCACGCGCTCGAGGCCGTGCGCTACCTGCAGGACGCCGGCACGTTGCAGACGACGCCGACGGGCACGCTGACGCTGGGCGAGTCCCGGCCCGTGCTGCCCCGCAGCCCCCAGGAGCTGGTGCGCGCGCGGCTGACCGTGGCCCTGCGCCGGCAGGACGCCGAGCTGGCGGGCGTGGCCGAGCGGCTGTCCCTGCTGGGCGGGGCGTTCTCGTTTGCGCTGGCCGAGGCCCTGGCCCGCCGGCTCGGCCTGGACGCCGTGCGCCTGGACACGGGCCTCGAGGCCCTGGTGCGCATGGGCGTGCTGGCCGACGAGGCCGCAGAGACCTACGCGTTCCGCCACGAGCTCGTCCGCGAGGCCCTGCTGGCCGAGCTCTCGGACCGCCCGGACGCCCCGGCGGCGCACCTGGCCGTCGCCGAGTCGATGGTCGCGGTGCACCCCGATCGTCCCGGAGAGATCGCGCTCGCCGTCGCCCGCCACTTCCGCGCGGCGGGGGAGCCCGGTCGCGCCGTGGAGTGGATGCTCCTGGCCGCCCGGCACGCCCGCGGCCTGGGGCAGAGCACCCTGGCGCTGGGCTGCTACCAGGAGTCCGAGCGGTGGCTCGGTGAGGTCGAGAGCACGCCGGCGCTGCAGTCGCTGCTGGCGGACGCCTGGCGCGGCCTGGCCGAGCTGGCGCTGGACCAGGGCGACAACGATCGCGCCGGGCGCCTCGCCGAGCGCCTGGAGACCTGGGCGCGCATGGTCCGCGACGTCGGCCGCGCGGCAACGGCCATGCGCCTGCGCGGCGAGGCCCACCTGGCCGCCGGTCGGTGGCTCGAGGCCGAGCGCATGCTGACGGAGGCCCGCACCCGTTTCGCCGGCACGAACGACGACCGCTCCATCGCCCAGATCGACCTGGCGCTGGGCCGCGCGGCGCTCCAGTCGAGCCGGGTGGACGCGGCGCTCGCGTGTTTCGCCCGGGCGGGACAGGGCTTCGCGTCGGCGCAGGACCGGGCCGGCGAGGCCGCCTGCCGGCGTGCGCTGGGTGAGCTGGCCGTGCGCGCCGGCGACCGCGCTCAGGCGACGCGCCTCTTGACCGAGGCCGCCGCCATGGCCGAGGAGGCCGGGGACCACCGGTTGCTGGCGCAGGCCACGTGGCGCCTGGGTGAGCTCCTGCGCCAGAGCGGGCAGGTCGAGGCCGCCGTGGGTCGCTATCAGCAGGCCGTGGAGAACTGCGAGGCCGTCGGCGATCAGGCGGGCCTGGGGCGCGCCTTGCGGGGCCTGGGGGACACGGAGCGGCTCCTGCGCCGCCCGAGCGCCGAGTCGACCTACAGCCGCGCCGTCGAGGTCTTCGAGGCCATCGGCGACTTGTTCCAGCTGGCCATCTGCCACACGCAACTCGGGCGCATGGCCGCCGAGCGCGACGACCTGGTCACCGCCGAGGCCGCCTTCGAGCACGCGCTGCGCACCCTCGAGGCCTTCGACGACCCCGTGCGCGTGGGCGTGCTGCACGCCTACCTGGCCCGCATCGCCGACCGCCGCGGGGACAAGGTCGCCCGCGATCACCGCCTCCAGGTCGCCCTGCGCATCGACGCCAATCGCCCCCTGGTCGTGCAGGAGTGGCCGATGATCCTCGAGGAGATCGCCAGCCACTTCGTCGCCGACGGCGAGCCGCACCGCGCGCGGCCGCTGGTGGAGCGGGCCGCCGAGATCTGGACGGCCCTCGCGCGACCCGAGGAGGCCACGCGCTGCCTCGCCGGCCTGTCGCCGCGCTGAGGCGCGGGCCCGGCGCGTCAGAACTGGCTGCGCAGCCCCACGCTGAAGGGCACGGTGTTGAAGTTCAGCGCGACGTCGTCCCCGTAGGTCGTCGTCGTGTAGTAGCCGAGCGCGCCGAAGGCCGCGACGGAGTCGTTGAACTTCCAGCCCGCGCCGAAGTTGAAGCGGAGGCTCCAGCCGAAGCGGGTGTCGCGCATCTCGTCGCCGCTGCCCTCGACCTTGGCCACGGTGTCGTTGCCCGTCCAGATGGTCGGGCCGATGCCGAAGAGGCCGTCGAACGTCAGGCCCTTCCAGATGGGGAAGGTCATCCGCGCGCGCAGGTGCGGGCTCATCACGAGCGTGCGGTCGCTCGGCGCGCCGGACTCGTCGATGCCGGCCCAGGCGAAGATGTACTCGCCGCCGATGCCGAAGTTGCGGCCGAGCATGCGGTCGAAGCCGGGGATGATGCCCAGCATGACCTTGCCGTCCTGGTCGGGAACGTTGCCGACGTCGGACTCGAACGTGGTGCCCAGCCCGAGCATGAACTCGAGCGAGGCGGCGATCCTGGACGGCTTGTCGTCTTTCTCGGCCTTCTCGGACTTCTCGGTGTCCTCGTCCGCGTCCGCATCGGGGGGCGGCTTGCGGGCGAAGGCGGGCTCGGCCGCCAGCAGGGCGAGCAGCGTGAGCGGGAGGGCGGGGGAGGCGATGGCTTTCATGGTGTGGACTCCGGTGCGAAACCGCCCGACTTGTAGCAGCGGTGACCGGGAACGTGCAATCGCCCGGGGCGTGCTTACGGTCGCCTCGAAACCACCGGAATCGAGGGAATCGAGATGAACCCCAACAAGCTGACGAATGCCGTGCGGGAAGCCCTGGGTTTCGCCGTCGACGAGGCCCGTCGGGACGGCGCGCCGGAGCTGGTGCCGGAGCACGTGCTCCGCGCCCTGCTCGGCCAGACCGAGGGCGTGACGCGCGCCTTGATGCGCGAGATCGGCGCGGACCCGGCGGTCCTGCTTCGGACCGTGCAGGAGGCCCTCGCGCGGAAGCCCAAGGTCAAGGGCGACGCCCACCTGGGCGAGAGCGCCGGCCTGACGCGCATGCTCGACCGCGCCGACGCCGAGGCGCGCAAGATGGGCGACGAGTTCGTGTCCGCCGAGCACCTGCTGCTGGCCATGACCGACGACCGCGACACCACGGGCGACCTGCTGAAGAAGCAGGGCGTGACGCGCGACAGCATCCTGCAGGCGCTCCAGAGCGTGCGCGGCAACACGCGGGTCACGGACCCGGAGCCCGAGGGCAAGTACGACGTGCTGCGCAAGTACACCCGCGACCTGACCGACCTGGCGCGCCGCGGCAAGCTCGACCCGGTCATCGGCCGGGACGAGGAGGTCCGCCGCGTGATGCAGGTGCTGCAGCGGCGCACCAAGAACAACCCCGTGCTCATCGGCGAGCCCGGCGTGGGCAAGACCGCCATCGTCGAGGGCATCGCCCAGCGCATCGCCAGCAACGACGTGCCCGAGGGCCTGCGCGACCGCAAGCTGCACAGCCTGGACCTCGGCGCGCTCATCGCCGGCGCCAAGTACCGCGGCGAGGTCGAGGAGCGCCTCAAGGCCGTGCTCAAGGAGGTCGCCAGCGCCGAGGGGCAGGTCATCCTGTTCATCGACGAGCTGCACACGCTGGTCGGCGCCGGCGCGGGCGAGGGCGCGATGGACGCCTCGAACATGCTCAAGCCGGCCCTGGCGCGCGGCGAGCTGCGCTGCATCGGCGCCACCACCCTCGACGAGTACCGCAAACACATCGAGAAGGACGGCGCCCTGGAGCGACGCTTCCAGCCCGTGTTCGTCGGTGAGCCGAGCGTCGAGGACACGATCTCGATCCTGCGCGGCCTGAAGGAGAAGTACGAGATCCACCACGGCATCCGCATCCAGGACGCCGCGCTCGTGTCGGCCACCAAACTCTCGCAACGCTACCTGCCCGATCGTCAGTTGCCCGACAAGGCCATCGACCTGATGGACGAGGCGGCGAGCCGCATCCGGCTCCAGCTCGACAGCCGGCCCTCGGACATCGACGACGTGGAGCGCAAGATCACCGGCCTGGAGATCGAGCTCGTGTCCCTGCGGCAGGAGAAGGACGAGGGCTCCCGGCAGCGGCTGACGCAGATCGAGCGAGAGCTGGCCGACCTGCGCGAGAAGAGCCGCGCCATGAACACCCGCTGGTCCTCCGAGAAGGGCGCCCTGCAGCGGGCCAACACGGTGCGCGAGCAGCTCGAGCAGGTGGGCTTCGAGGAAGAGCGTGTGCGGCAGATGCTGCCGACCGTGGTCGAGTACCAGGCGCGCGAGCGCATGTACCAGAAGGCCGGCGAGCTGCAGATGAAGAAGCTCTCGCTGCAGAAGGAGCTCGCCGAGGCCGAGAAGAAGCTCGACGAGATCCAGCGCGAGGGCAGCTTCCTCCGCCAGGAGGTCACGCCGGACGACATCGCCGGCATCGTCGCCCGCTGGACCGGCATCCCCGTGGAGAAGATGCTCGAGGGTGAGCTCGAGCGGCTGACCCACATGGAGGGGCGCCTTCACCGGCGGGTCGTCGGTCAGGACGAGGCCGTGACCGCGGTGGCCAACGCCGTGCGGCGGGCGCGGGCCGGCCTGAGCGATCCCAATCGGCCCATCGGCAGCTTCCTGTTCCTCGGACCCACGGGGGTGGGCAAGACGGAGCTGGCGCGCAGCCTGGCGGACTTCCTGTTCGACGACGAGCGGGCGACCGTGCGCATCGACATGTCCGAGTACATGGAGACACACAGCGTCTCGCGGCTCATCGGCGCGCCTCCGGGGTACGTGGGTTACGACGAGGGCGGGCAGCTCACCGAGGCCGTGCGGCGTCGCCCCTACGCCGTGCTGCTGCTCGACGAGGTCGAGAAGGCCCACCCGGACGTCTTCAACGTGCTGCTGCAACTGCTCGACGACGGCCGGCTGACGGACGGGCAGGGGCGCACGGTCGACTTCCGCAACGTGGTGGTCATCATGACCAGCAACCTCGGCAGCGACGTCATCCAGGCCTACGACGCCGGCCACAAGGCCGAGATGGACCGGCAGGTCCTCGCCGTGGTCCGTGCGCACTTCCGGCCGGAGTTCCTCAACCGGGTGGACGACATCGTGATCTTCGAGCGGCTCGGGCGCGAGCACATCGACGCCATCGTGGACCTGCAGCTCGACCGCTTCCGCAAGCGGCTGGCCGAGCGGGGCCTCACGCTGACCCTCACGCCCGAGGCCCGCCGCCTGCTGGCGGACGAGGGCTACGAGCCGGCCTACGGAGCGCGCCCCCTGAAGCGCGCGATTCAGCGTATGCTGGAGAACCCGTTGGCGATGCAGTTGCTGTCGGGGGCCTTCGCGGGCGCGGCGGGCATCGTCGCCGAGCGCGCGGGAGAGGTGTTGAGCTTCAAGGCCGCCTGACGCACCGCCGGCCGACCGGAGGGTGCCCATGGAGAGTCGAAAACAGATCCGCACGCGCATGGCGGCCACCCGCAGCGCGCAGCAGTTCACCCGGGCCATGAAGCTCATGAGCGCCACGCGGCTGCGGCGCGCGACGGACGCCATCATCCGGTTCCGCCCCTACGCGGACCGCACGCAGGCGCTCATGGCCAGCCTGCAGGTGCTCCTCGAGGAGGAGGCCTTCAAGCACTACTTCCACGCCCGGCCCCCCGAGAAGATCGCGCTCGTGCTCGTGACCTCGGACCGGGGCCTGTGCGGCGCGTTCAACACGCTCGTGGTGCGGCGCGCGTTGGCGACCGCGCAGACGCAGTACGCCGAGCAGTTCGCCCGGGGTGACGTCACGCTGATGTCCATCGGCCGCAAGGGCATCCAGTACCTGCGGCGCAGCGGCTTCACGGGGGACGCCCGGTTCGTGGCCGCTCAGCGCGTCTCGACGCTCGAGGGCGCCCGCGAGGTCGCGGCGCATCTGACGGCGGCCTTCGAGGCGGGCGAGCTCGACCGGGTCGAGGTCATCTACCACCGCTTCAAGAACGTGGCGACGCAGGTGCTCACCCACGAGGTCATGCTGCCCGTGCAGCCCGCGCCCGTGAAGGCGCCGACGCTGAAACCCGGCGACGAGGAGCTGTGTTTCTTCGAGCCGGACGAGAACGCGCTCGTGGGGTACCTCGTCGCGCGCTGCGTGGAGATCCAGCTCCACCGCGCGATGCTCGAGTCCCAGGCGGCGGAGCTCTGCGCGCGCATGATGGCCATGGACAAGGCCAACGAGAACGCAGAGGAGCTCCTCCGCGAGCTGACCCAGAGCTACAACCAGGCCCGGCAGGCGGCGATCACCCGCGAGATCGCCGAGATCCTGGGCGGCCGCCTGGACGGGTGAGGGGGCCATGGCGACGCCCATCCGACTCGCGCTCTCGGCCATCGTGCGCGGCGAACGCCACGCCGGCCTCTCCGCGGCGCGGGACGCCATCGGCGCGACCGGCGGCTGGGTGCTGGACGTCGAGCTCTTCGGCGACATGGCCGCGTGCCTTCGACTCGAGGTGCCCTCGGGCTCCGCGGTTGCGCTCGCCGAGGCCCTGGCGGCCGGCGGGGTGGACCTGGACGCGCCGAGCCGCGCGGTGCTGGCCGATCTCGCCTCGCACGCCGACATCGACGCGCCGGGCACGTTGTCCCTGACCTTCGCTCAGGGGCGCGGCGACCTGCGCCTGACGAAACCCGCGGTGCCGGGCTGAGCGGCGGGGCTCAGCGGGCGATGATGCGGAAGTCGGCGGCCTCGTCGAAGAACCCGCCGGACTGACCGACCGTGGCCGGAGCGGCGGCGGCCTGCTCCTCGGCGCTGATGCCGAGGGGCTGCGCGAGCAACGCGCGGAACCAGGTGCGGACGTCCCACGTGACGACCAGGGTGCTGTCGCCGGGCTGGATGTCGACGGTCCCGGCGAAGAACTCGAAGGCGCGCGTGGAGCGGACGTAGACGGCCTCGGCGCCGGCGGCCGTGGTGTCGCCGGGTTTGCCGCGCGCGGGCGTCGGCGTGGGCTCGGCGGGCGTCGGCGTGGGCTCGGCGGGCGTCGGCGTGGGCTCGGCCGGGGCGTCCGCCTCCGACGACGGGTCGTCCGCGGGGCTGGCCGGCGTGGGCGTGGGCTCCGCGGGCGTCGGCGTGGGCTCGGCGGGCGTCGGCGTGGGCTCGGCGGGCGTCGGCGTGGGCTCGTCCACCTTGTTGCGGGCCTGCAGGCGCTGGTAGCCACCTGCGACCTCGACGGAGGTGCCGGCGTCGTCCGGGCGGACCCGGACGAGCACGCGGTAGCGACCGGCGGCGGCCAGCTCCAGGGCGCCCTCCGGGGCGTCCGTGACCGCCACGCCCTCGACCAGGTCGAACTCGATGGCGACGGCGTCGCCGGGGGCGTCGGCGTCTGCGCCCTCGGGCAGCAGGTAGAGATCGGCGCCGAAGTGGACGTCCGTGACGGACAGGGCGTCGTAGACGTCGCCCAGGCCGATGAGCTCGATGCGCGGGGCCAGGTTCAGCGGCGCTTCGGACCGCTCGACGGGGGCGGCCTCGGCCGCGCCGGGGCTGCCCGTGGCGGGGGTCGCGGCATCGTTCGACGCGCAGCCGGCGACGGCGAGGGCCGCGGCCAGGAGAGTGTGCATCGTGGACTTCATGATTCGCCGACCTCGCGCTTCAGCTCGCTCAGAGCAGGGATCGCATGGATTATCTGCGAAAGTCGAGGTCTTTTCATCCCCAAACGCTCGGCCGCGCGGGTGATGTTCCCGTTCGACGCACGCAGCGCCCGGCCGATGGCCTCGAACTCGATCCGCTTCTTCAATTCGGCGAGACCGCCCTCGGACTCGAGCGCGCGCTCGAGCCAGTCGGAGTCGAACGGCGTGGTGTCCGCGCCGGGGGCGGGCAGGGGCGTGCCGAGCCGCGCGAGCGTGGCCGAGTAGTCGTCCTCGTCGTCGCTCCGGGGCGGGCGAGAGGGGGGCGCGCCGGGCGCGGGCGTGACGATGGGCTCGAGCTGCGCCCGGGTGGCTGGCGCGGGGGCCGGCTCCTGGGCGGGCGGCGTCGCCGCGGGGGCGCCATGCTGCAGCAGCTCGGCGGCGGACAGCACGGCGTGTTCGTCCGCCGGCTGGAAGAAGTCCCCGAGCTCGCGCAGTTCGGCCATGCCGATGACACCGGCGTCGGCGAAGAGCGCGGCGCTCCGGACGACGTTCTCCAGCTCGCGCACGTTGCCCGGCCAATCGTGCTGCATCAGGCTGGCCATGGCCTCGGGCGTCACGCGCAGGGGCGGTGCGTCCGCCTGCGCCCGCCGCGTGAGGAAGTGGTCCACCAGGCGCGGGATGTCCGTGCGGCGGTCCCGCAGCGGCGGCAGCTCGATGATGACGCCACGGAGCCGGTAGTACAGGTCGGCGCGGAACTCGCCGCGTCGCACCATGTCCTCCAGGTTGCGGTGCGTCGCGCAGATCACCCGGACGTCCACGGTGAGCGTCTCGCCGCCGCCGACGCGCTCGAACGTGCCCTCCTGCAGGACCCGCAGCAGCGCGACCTGGGTGTTCGGCGAGATGTCGCCGATCTCGTCCAGGAAGAGCGTGCCCGTGTCCGCGAGCTCGAACCGGCCCTTCTTCCGGTTGATGGCGCCCGTGAACGCGCCCTTGTCGTGGCCGAAGAGCTCGCTGAGGAGCAGCGTCTCGACGAAGGCCGAGCAGTTGACCTTGACGAAGGGGCCCTCGGCGCGCGGGCCGTTGGCGTGCAGCGCCGCGGCGACCAGCTCCTTGCCCGTCCCGCTCTCGCCGCGGATGAGCACGATGGCGTCGCTGCCGGCCACGCGGTCCAGCGCGTTGAACATGCTGAACAACGCGGGGGCGCGGCCGATGATCTGCGCGTACCGCTCGCCCCAGTGGGGCTGGAACTGCGGCGCCCGGCGCTCCTCGGGCGAGGCGCTGGGCGGCACCAGCAGGGGCTGCTGGGGGCCGATGCCCGTGCGCACGCGCCGCAGCGCCAGCCGCACGTTCCGGCGGTCCGGCGACTCGAGATACGAGGTGCGCAGGGGCTCGGGCAGGCGACGGGCGACGTGATCGAGGATCTCGCCGGCCTCGGTCAGGGCCTCGACGGTGGCCGTACGGTCGCGGGCGTCCCACGCCAGGAGGCCCTCGAGGAAGAGCGCGCGCCACCGCGTCTCGTGGTCGCCGGCGGCGGCGGCGGCCGACTCGGCGGCGGCCGCCTCGATGCGGGCGCGGGCCGTGTCTCCCCGGCGGCGGGCCAGGGCGGCGCGGCTCAGGGCCAGCGAGGCGGCCAGCATCGGGTCCGTGGAGGCCTTGGGCTCACGGTGGGCGCGGGCCAGCGTGGCCTCGGCGGCGTCGAGCTGGTTCGACTCGATCTGCAGGTCGGCCAGGGCGGCCAGCATGGGCGCGGTGGAGAGGGCCTGCGCGGGCTCCGCGGCCGTGAGGGCGGCCTCGTACTGTCGGGCGGCGCGCTCGCGATCCCCGGTGGCGGCCGAGAGCTGCGCGTCCAGCATGGCGCACTGGCCCTCGAGCGCCCGCAGGCGGCCACGTTTGATCTGGCTGCGGCTGATCTCGGTGAGGCGGCGGGCGCGCTCCGGATCGCCCACGGCCAGGTACAGCTCGGCGAGGTTGAGCGCGGTGTGGGCCAGGTGGTTCCAATGGCCCAGCTTGCGGAAGGCCGCCGTGGACTGGTGGTACATCGCCAGCGCGGCGCTGAAGTCCTGGCGCCGGTGAAAGAGCACGGCGAGATTGTCCAGCGAGATCGCCAGGTTGCGCAGGTCGCCCGCCTCGGCGGCGAGCCGGCGTGCCTCGGCGTACCGCTCGGCGGCGACCTCGGCCTCGCCCCGCTGCAGCGAGACGATGCCCAGGTTGATCAGCGCGCGGATCTGGTGGCTGACGTCGTGAATGCGCCGGGCGGCCTCGAGGTTGTGCGTGAAGAGCACGGCGGCCTCGTCCAGCCGCTCGCGCGTCAGGTTGACCTTGCCGAGCGTGTTGCGGAGCGTCAGGGCGTCCGGCGTCTCGGCGTCGCCGGCGGCGTCCAGGCCGGCCGTGGCGCGGCTCTCGGCCAGCGCGGGGTCGCCGGACTGCCAGGCGACCTCGGCGGCCACCGCCCGCCAGGCGACGCGCTGCTCGGGCGGCACGGGGCCGGCCAGCGCGCGATCGATGTGCCCGGCGGCCAGGTCGATGCGCCCGGAGAGCAGCCCCAGTCGCGCCAGCCGGACCTCGACCTCCGCGCGCTCCTCGGCGCGCTCGGCCATCTGCAGGCGGCGGTCGAGGGCCTCCTGCGCGGCCCGGAACTCGCCGGTGCGGGTGTGCAGCGAGGCGAGGCGGTCGAGCATGTCGGCGCGCAGCGGCCCCTCCGTGGCGTGCGCCACCTGCTGCAGCAGCTCGGCGGCCCGGGCGTGCGCGAAGGCGCTCTCCAGGCGGTCGGCGGCGGCCAGCGCGAAGGGCACGGCCTCGGCGGCGGCGTCGCAGGCCAGGAAGTGGTGGGCGACCTCGAGTGGTTCCACGCCCAGTCCCGAGAGGGGGATGAGCCGCTCGGCCACGTGACGGTGCAGGCGCCGGCGGACCTCCGTCGCCAGGCCCGAGTACCAGGCCTCCCGCGCGGCGCTCGGCGAGAAGTGGAACCGGATCTCGCCGCGGTCCAGCAGCCGCGCGACGAGCCCGGACTCCTGCAGCGCCTGCACGCAGGCCACCAGCGGCACCTCGCGCGGCACCAGGTCGCGGATCTGTTCGAGCGTCACGGGGCGACCGAGCACGGCGAGCGCGTCCAGCACGGCGCGCGCCTCGCCGGGCACGTCCGCGAAGCGGCGCACCCACAGGGCGTCCGGCGTGTCCGGCAGGCTGGCCAGGAGCTGCTCCAGGGCCGAGGGGTTGCCCCCGGAGGCGCGCAGCAGGCGCTCGACCACGGCGTCGGACTGCAACTGCATCCGCAGAGCGTCCCGGTCGAAGGGCCCGAGCATCAGCGCCTCGACGGCGGAGGACGCGCGCCCGAGCTCGAGCAGGGGGCGCGTCGTCTCGACCTCGCGGAACGACAGCACGAGGAGGCCGCGGAACTCGCGGGCGTCCTCACCGCCCTCGGGCGCCCAGTCGAAGGCCGGATCGGCCATCAGGTTCTCGATCAGGTACCGCAGCAGCGACAGCGTGGCGACGTCCGCCCGGTGCAGGTCGTGCAGGAGCAGCACCGGCGGGCGCGCGCCCATGAGCTCCAGCACGGCGCGGCGCACGGCCTCGAAGAAGTGGAGCTGCAGGTCGTCGGCCCGGGCGGCGCGGGGCAGGTCTCCCGGGCCGGGGAGGCCGGCGATGAGCGAGAGCGCGCGCTCCGTGGCCGGCGCCGGGCGGCCCAGGTCGGCGAGGGCGGCGGCGGCCTGCCCCAGCAGTTCGACCAGGGAGCCGTAGGGCCGGTGGTCCGTCTGCCGGCAGCGCCCCTCGAACACCGACTCGCCGGCCAGGCGCAGCTCGCGCTTGAAGGCCGAGAGCAGGTGCGTCTTGCCGATGCCGGCGGGGCCGACGACCAGGGCGCAGCGGCCGTGGGCGTCCGCGCGGGCGGCCTCGAACAGCGCGCGCAGGCGGCCG
>CAINDO010000110.1 GCA_903847385.1 uncultured Myxococcales bacterium | reverse complement strand
GGCGTCCGTTCAGTGATACAAACGAAAACGGCGCGAGTTGCTGAAACCCGCGCCGTTGCTCGTTTTCGTTGTGCCCAGGGCCGGAATCGAACCAGCGACACGGGGATTTTCAGTCCCCTGCTCTACCAACTGAGCTACCTGGGCGTCGGCAGCGCGCCGCACATTGCCACTGGCCCCCGGGGCTGTCAACTTCGTTCTTGGGCGTCGTGTCGATTTTTTCGGGGCGGGGGCGGTAGTTTCACCGAACGGGGCAGATCGTTACACTTTCCCCGGTCTCGGCTCCCGTGCTCCCGTGCGGGGTCGTGACCTCGACTTCGAACTCGTCCGTTCCACCGCCGCTTCCGGCCCGGAGGATCTTCCCCATGCGCTCGAATCGTTCTCTGGCCGCCCGGGCCGCCCTCGCGGCCGCGCTGGCCCTGGGTGGGCTGGCCCTGGGGGCCTGTCCCGTCCACGCCACCACGCTGCTCGATCAGTCGGTGGCGCAGCTCTCCGATCACGCGGAGCGCATCGTCATCGCCCGCGTCGAGGGCGTCCGCTCCTGGATGGAGCGCGACGGCGGCGTCCGCATCTTCACCGAGGCGAACCTGTCGGTGGTCGAGTCCCTGAAGGGCCCGGCGGGCGAGCGCTCGTTCACCCTGAAGCAGCTCGGCGGCACGGCGGGCGAGGGGAGCGAACGCCGCACGCAGACCATCCCGGGCATGCCCACGTGGCGGCAGGGCGAGGTCGTTCTGCTCTTTCTGGAGCACACGGACACCGGCCGCCTGGTGACGAGCGCGCTCTCGATGGGCAAGTATACGCTGGAGCCCGGCACCGGTGGCCGCGTGATGGCCCGCCGCGACGTCTCCCAGCTCAACCGTCTGGGCATGCGCCGCTCGCCGGATCGCGTCTTCCTGGGCGCCAACGCCAGCGAGGACCTGCTGCCCCTGGACGACCTGCGCGCCCTCATCGCCGGCAAGCGGGTGCTGAGCTTCCCCCGCGTGCTGCGCCCGGTCGCCGAGCCCGCGATTTCCCCGGCGCCGTCGCCTGAGACCGTCCGCGGCGGGGAGGTGCGTCGATGAAGCGCTTCGTCCTCTTGACCAGCCTCGTCGCGCCGTGCGTGGCGCAGGCCTACGACTTTCAGGGCGGCAAGTGGTCTCGCGACGAGATCCCCGTGCCCTACTTCGTGACGAACACGCTCTCCGAGGACGTGCCCGACCGGCAGACCCTCGAGGCCATCCAGATGGGCTACGACGCCTGGAAGCAGCCCTGCTCGTACATGCTCTGGGAGTACCAGGGCCGCACGCCGAGCGACACCTGGGGCGCCAGCGACGGCCAGAACATCTCGTCGTGGCGCGAGTCGGGCTGGGACCAGCCCTCGGTGGTGCTGGGCATCACGAGCACCATCACGACCTTCCAGGGCAACATCGAGGACTCGGACATCAAGTACAACGGCGTGGACCACTCCTGGGCCCACTTCGCCGACGCTCCGGGCTTCGACGGCCGCGTGGACATCGCCAGCGTGGGCGCCCACGAGTCGGGCCACGCGCTCGGCCTGGGCCACAGCCAGATCGAGGGCTCGACGATGTGGCCGAGCACCGGCCCCGGCGACGTCTCCAACCGCTCGCTGGGCGCAGACGACATCCAGGGCGTCTGCGAGGTCTACCCCAACGGCGGCATGGTCCCCGATCCCGGCGAAGAGCCCCCGCCGCCCATGGGCGAGGTCGGCTTCGGCGGCGACTGTTCCATGTCGCTGTGCTCGGACGGCCTGTTCTGCACGAGCGACGGCCGCGACCAGTACTGCTCCCGCAACTGCGAGCCCATCGATCAGGACTGTGGCGACGGCTACTACTGCGCGCCCCTGGCCGGCGGCGGCGGCGCCTGCGCCCGCGGCGACGACCCGGGCAGCATGCTGGGCAACTTCGGCGAGGCGTGCGGCGAGAACCGCGGCTGCGCGCCGGGCTTCACCTGCGTGAACGATCAGAACGCCTTCTACTGCACCGGCCCCTGCCTGAACGAGATGTGCCCGGAGGGCTACTTCTGCGCCGAACTGCAGGGCGGGGGCAGCATCTGCGCCCGCGGCGAGCCCGGCGGCGGCGGCGGCGCGCAGGGCGAAGCCTGCGACGAGCGCGGCCTGTGCCAGCGCGGCCTGTTCTGCCTGTACGACGAGCTGAACAAGGACGAGAACACCGGAGACGTGGTCCCGTACTGCACCAGCAGCTGCGAGACGGACGCCTGCCCGGACGGCTTCCGCTGCATCGACGTGCCGCCCCTGGGCAAGGCCTGTCAGATCATCCCCAGCGCCGGCGACCGCGCGGTGGGCGAGGAGTGCTGGGTCAACCCCGAGCGCCCCTGGGAGGCGCCGTCCTGCGGCACGGAGCTCGTGTGCGTGGACTTTGAGATCGCCGAGGACATGGTGGTCAAGAAGGGCCACTGCACGAAGAACTGCAAGGCCGACGACTGCTGCCCGGAGGGCTGGGGCTGCCAGGCGCTCACGCCCCGCATCGGCCAGTGCCTCGAAGGCCGCGCGGACGACCCGGCCTTCGCCTGCGGGGGTGGCGGTGAGGGCGGCAGCGGCGGGGGCGGCGGCATGTCCGAGGTCGACGCCGGTCTGACCGGACAGGATGCCGGCACAACGACGGGCCAGGATGGCGGCGGCGGCGGTGGTGGCGGCTGCTCGGCCGTCGCGCCCCGCAGCACGCCGGGGGCCTTCGCGCTGCTCGGTCTGGCCGTCCTCCCCCTCGTCCGGCGCCGTCGCCGCGCCCGCTGAAGCGTCCGCCCCCGCCTCGCAACTCACACAAATCGTTTGACCCCCTCGCCGAATCGGAAGTAAAGGCGGGCCCGCCCCGACTACTGCCGTGAGACGAGTGGACATGAGCAAGCTGACCCACATCGACGAGACGGGCGCCGCCCGGATGGTCAACGTCGGGGGCAAACCCCGCACGAACCGCCGGGCCGTGGCGCAGGGCGAGATCCGCCTGTCGGCCGAGGCCTTCGCCCAGCTCATCGAGGGCACCGCCCAGAAGGGCGACGTGCTGGCGGTGGCCCGGGTGGCGGGCATCATGGCCGCCAAACGCACCAGCGACCTGATCCCGCTTTGCCACAACGTCCCGCTCGCGTCGATCGTGGTCGACCTGGAGCCGGTGCCGGCCGAGCGCACGGTGCGCATCACGGCCGAGGTCGAGAACATCGACCGCACGGGCGTGGAGATGGAGGCCCTCACGGCCGTCTCCGTGGCGGCGCTGACCATCTACGACATGCTCAAGGCCGTCGACCGCCAGATGGTCATCGGCGACATTCGGGTCACGGAGAAGTCCGGCGGCGCACACGTGATCGCGGACGCGGCCCCCATGCCGTCGTTGAAGCCGCCCCCGGCCGCGCCTGCCGTGCCGACGCTGCAGCCGCCGACGCTGCAGCCGCCGCCGACGCTGCAGCCGGGCCCGACCGTGAGCGTGGTGGCCAAGGGCGCCACGGTGCCCGGCCTGATGCCCCCGCCCGAGGTCCTGCGCGCCATGGCGGCCGAGGCCGCGCATCGCCACGAGCACCCCACGCCGCCCCCCGCGGAGCCCGCCGTGCCCCTGCCGGCGACGCGCCCCCCGGAGCAGTGGAAACCCCGCCCCGCGCAGTCCGCCGAGGCGCAGGCGCAGGTGGTGCGCGTGCGTGAGTACGGCCGTGAAGAGGTCGACCAGATCCGCGACTACCTGGTCGGCGACCGCATCGGCAACGCGTATCTGCTGGGCGACCTGGACGCCCCGTACGCCGAGCACTGCAAGTGGTACGGCCTGCCGGCCCTGGACGGTCACCTGGACGGCCTGGTGCTGCTCTACAACGGCCTGAGCATGCCGGCGGTGCTCACGGCGGGCTCGCCCGAGGCCGTCGAGGCCCTGATGAGCGGCGCGCGCACGCACCTGCCGCGCCGCTTCTACTCGCACATCCGCGCCGACCACCGCGAGGCGGTCGAGACGCAGTACGTGCCGCGCGCGTGGACCGAG
This sequence comes from uncultured Myxococcales bacterium, assembly GCA_903847385.1. Taxonomy (GTDB): domain Bacteria; phylum Myxococcota_A; class Bradymonadia; order UBA7976; family UBA1532; genus CAINDO01. The sequence goes on along the minus strand of CAINDO010000110.1, from coordinate 1,690 downwards.
ATGGTTCGCATGGGCCTGAGCCGCGCCGACTGGCGGCGCAGCGAGACCGTGCCGGACGGGCCCGACGTCGAGGCCCTCTCGCACCGGGACACCGCGGCGATCATGCACCTGTACCGGCACTACCCGGACAACTTCTTCGACCCGGCGCAGCTCGGCACGGGGCTCTACTACGGCGTGCGCGAGGCGGGAGAGCTGGTGAGCGTGGCCGGCGTGCACGTGGTCAGCTCGGCGTTCGACGTCGCCGTGATCGGCAACATCGTCACCCACACCGAGCACCGTGGCCGCGGCCTGGCGTCCCGCTGCGTGGACCGCCTGCTCACGTCGCTGTTCGAGCAGGTCGGGCACGTCGCGCTGAACGTGCAGGTCGCCAACGAGCCGGCCATCGCCTGCTATCGCAAGTTCGGCTTCCGCGAGCGGTGCCGCTGCCTCGAGGGCTGGGTGCAGGCGCGCTGAGCCCGGCCCGACCGGTCGCTCAGGCCAGGTTGGGCCGCCAGAGGGTCTCCTCGCGGCCCGTGGCCACGCAGGCCCAACGGCTCCACACGAAGAAGGCGTCGCTCAGGCGGTTCAGGTACGTCACCGCCGCCGGGTCGACCTCGGCCACGCGCGACAGGTGCACGCAGAGCCGCTCGGCGCGCCGGCACACGGTGCGGGCCAGGTGCAGGTCGACGTTGGTGCGGTTGCCGCCGGGCAGCACGAAAGAGCGCAGCGTGGGCAGCGTCTCGTTGCGGGTGTCCATGTCCGCCTCGAGCCAGTCGACGTCCGCCTGCCGCACGCGGGGCTGCTGCGGGTGCAGGTCCTCGGGCAGCGTCGCCAGCAGCGAGCCCAGGTTGAACAGCGCGTGCTGGACGCGCACGAGCACCTGCGCCAGCTCGGCAAGGCCCTCCTGCTGGGCGGACACCACGGCGCCGCCGACCTGGGCGTTGAGCTCGTCCACGGTGCCGTAGGCCTCGATGCGCAGGTCGTCCTTGCCGACGAGCTGACCGCCCACCAGGCGGGTGTCGCCGCCGTCGCCCTGGCGCGTGTACACGCGGTTGATGGTGACCTTGGGGTCGTGGAACGCGCTGTCTTCGGGCTGGGTCATCTCGCTCACTCTTCGCTCATTCTTCGTCGACTCGACCGTCACAGTCGTCGTCGAGGCCGTTGGCGGCGGTCTCGACGGCCGGCAGGACCTGCCCCGTGCACGCCAGGAGCGCGCCGTTCTTGCAGGTTCTCAGGCCGGCGTGACACGGGCCGACCCCCTCGGTTGCGGGGTCGCCATCGTAGCAGGCCTCCATGATGCCCTCGTCGACCTCTCCGTCGCAGTCGTCATCGAAGTCGTTGCAGGTTTCGGCGGGCAGCGGGTCCGCCTCGCACTGTCCCATCAGGCCGGCGGCGTCGCAGACGATGCGGCCCGGGCGCACGCAGAACGGCGCGTTCACCTCACAGGGGCCGCCGATGCCGAAGTCCTCGTCGACCCGGTCGTCGCAGTCGTCGTCCTCGCCGTTGCAGCGCTCGCGCATGGGCACCACGGCGCCGACGCACAGGGCGGGCTGGCCGATGGGGCCACAGACCTCGTGTCCCGGTCGGCACATGCCGTGCCCGACCGTGGCGGGATCGGCGGCGGGCGGGTAGCAGGCGCGGCCCACCTCGTCCTCGTCGATCTCGCCGTCGCAGTCGTTGTCCACGCCATCGCAGGTCTCGGACTGCGGCG
>CAINDO010000109.1 GCA_903847385.1 uncultured Myxococcales bacterium | reverse complement strand
CGCGCCGGCGCCGCCCCCGTGGCCGCCACGGTGCGCCGCTTCGCCGCCGTGCTCCCCATCGCCGCGCAGGCCCTCGCCGCCGTGGACGCCGGCCCCCTGGGCGACTCCGGCGACGCCGTGGCCGCCGGCGGCGCCCTGGTCTACCTGGCCATGGCCCTGGCCGAGCGCAGCCGCGCGTTCGGCGCCCTGGCCACGCTCGCCTCGCAGCTCGCCTTCGTGCTCTGGAGCCAGGACCAGGATCCGGGCCTGCTCCCGGCGACCGCCGTGCTCCCGGGCGCGCTGGGGGCCACGATGCTCGTGTTGGCGCAGCTCTATGGCGAGCGCCTCGGGGCCTCGGGTCGGCGCACGACGCGCCTGCTCGGCGGGCTCCTGCTCTTCGTGCCCGGCGCGCTGACCATCGTCTCGCACCTCGGCGGCGACGACGCCCGCTTCGCGCTCCTCTTCGGCGTGCTGTGCCTCGTCGGCGTGATCGCCGGCACGCTGTTGCGCGTGCGGGCGTATCTCTTCCTGGGCGGGCTCTTCCTGCTGCTGGACATCGGCGCGCACGTGGCCCACGCCGGCCTGCGCGACCAGCGCGTCGGCTTCGCGCTCATGACCGTGCTCGGCCTGGGCATCCTGGGCACGATGGCGGCGGTCACACTGCGCCGCGAGGCCGCCCAGCGCCTCGCCCGCCGGCTCGCGGACACGCTGCGCACCTGGGACTGAGCCTGCGGATCAGGCGCGCGACCGCAGCAGCCACCGCCGCGACCGCGCCCAGGCCGCGTCGATCGTCGCCGGCGCCCGGGCCTGCACCGTGCACAGGTACTCGGCCCGCGGCCGGATGCCGACGCGGCCGAGATCGAGACGATCCGCGTCCCAGCACGTCTGCACGGTGAGCGGCCCCATCAGCCCGCCGTGGCTGTGGCCCTCGCAGGCGCGCCGCAGCAGGTCCATCTCCTCGCTCGTCGCGTCGAAGAACGTGCCCACGAGCGTCTCGGCCAGCGCCGCGGCCCGCGCGCCGTGCTCGGCGTCCCGGTACTCGTCGAACCGCTCGGCGTCGTGCAGGCAGGCGAACAGCGTGACCACGTGCACGGACGCCCCGTTCTCCCGCGCCATGCGCCGCCCGTGATGGCCCACGCGCGCCCAGTGCGCGCCCCCGTGAATGCCGTCCCACTCCAGGCGGAAACGGTCCCGCAGGTGGCGCCAGAGGCCCACTTTGTCGATGCGTTCGTCTCGAAGGTCGTCCACGCAAAGCTCCGGTACAGCGCGGTTCCGGCCACGGATTAGGTGCGCCGACCCGTTTGGCGTAGAGTACGTGTTTGTGACACACGCACGCACCATGCACGGCATTCTTCTGGCGGGCGGCACCGGCAGCCGGCTCTTCCCCATCACCGCGGGGACGAACAAACACCTGCTGCCCGTCTACAACAAGCCGATGATCTACTACTCGCTGTCCACGCTGATGCTCGCGGGCATCCGGGACATCGTGCTGATCACCTCGCCGGGGGACGTCGACCGCTTCACCGCCCTGCTCGGGGACGGCAGCCACCTGGGCCTGCGCATCACGTACCGCACGCAGACGCAGGCCCGCGGCATCGCCGAGGCCTTCCTCATCGCCGAGGACATCATCCAGGGCTACCCCGTGGCGCTGGCGCTCGGCGACAACCTGCTCTACGGCAGCGGCTTCACGGGCCTGCTGCAGTCGGCGGTGCTGCGCCTCACGCTCTCCGGCGGCGCGGTGATCTTCGGCGCCAAGGTCGAGAACCCCCGCGACTACGGCGTGGCCGAAGTCGACGCGCAGGGCACCGTCATCGGCCTGGAGGAGAAGCCCCGCGAGCCGCGCTCGCCCTGGGCCGTGCCGGGCCTGTACTTCTACGACGCCCGCGTGACCGAGTTCGCCCGCGCCCTGGCGCCCTCGGCCCGCGGCGAGCTGGAGATCACCGACCTCAACCGCGTGTACCAGCAGAGCGGCGGGCTGCACCTGGTGCGGTTCCCCCGCGGCATGACCTGGCTGGACACGGGCTCGCCGGACAACCTGGCCGACGCCGGGGACTTCGTGCGCACCATCGAGAAGCGCCAGGGCATCATGATCGGCTGCGTCGAGGAGATCGCCTGGCGCCAGCACTTCATCTCCGACAAAGAGCTGCTGGCCGTGGCCGAGCGGTGGAAGGCCACGCCCTACGGGCAGTATCTGGCCGCCCTGCCCGCCGACGCGGCCCACTGAGCCGAGGTTTCCATGTCCGCATCCCCGAGCGTCAACACAGTCCTCGTCACCGGCGGCGCCGGCTACATCGGCAGCGTGCTCGTACCCAAGCTGCTGGCCGAGGGTTTCCGGGTGGTCGTGCTCGACCGCTTCTTCTTCGGCCGCGAGAACCTGGCGCCCCATGCGAACTTGCGGCTGGTGCAGGCCGACTCGCGGCGCATCGACGCGTCGCTCTTCGAGGGCGTGGACGCCGTCATCGACCTGGTCGCGATCTCGAACGACCCCTCGGGCGAGCTCTTTCAGCAGGCCACCCGCGAGATCAACCATCTGGGCCGCGTACGCACCTGCGAGCTCGCCCGGGCCGCCGGCGTGCAGCGCTACATCCTGCCCTCGAGCTGCAGCATCTACGGTTTCCAGGACGGCCTGGTGACGGAGACCTCGCCGACCAACCCGCTCACGGAGTACGCCCGGGCCAACGAGCGCGCCGAGGCCGGCGTGCTGCCCCTGGCCACGGACGCGTTCTGCGTCACGGTCATGCGCCAGGGCACGATCTACGGCTACGGCGCGCGGATGCGCTTCGATCTGGCCATCAACGGCATGGTCTACGGCGCCTGGTCCACCAAGCGCCTGCCGCTCATGCGCGATGGCACGCAGTACCGCCCGATGCTGCACGTGCAGGACACCACGGATGTCATGATCCGCCTGCTGCGCACGGATCCGCGCGCGATCAACGGCGAGCGGTTCAACATCGGCGGCGAGGAGAGCAACTACCAGCTCGGCCTCCTGGGCGAGACCATCGCGCTGGTGGTGTCCGGCTTCCTGGGCGAGAACGTGGCCGTGGAGTGGTACGGCGACCCCGACCACCGCAGCTACAAGGTCGGGTTCGAGAAGATCGAGCGCGTGCTGGGCTGGAAACCGGCCTGGGACGCCGAGCGCGGCGCGCTGGACCTGCTCGCCCGCCTGCAGGCCGGCACGCTGGAGAAGACGCCCAAGACCATCACCCTGGGCTGGTACCAGGAGCTGGTGAAGTGGCACGCCATCATCCGGGACGTCGGCCTGCACGGCGGCATCCTGGACATCGACGCCGGCCTCTGAGGCGCGCCCCATGCGCGTCGCGGTCATCGGCGCCGGCATCGTGGGGCTGCACGTCGCGGCGGCCCTGCGCGCGCTCGGGCACGAGGTTTTCGTGCTGGAGCACGAGGCCCGCGCCGGCGAACACACCAGCGGCCGCAACAGCGGCGTGGTCCACTCGGGCATCTACTACACGCCGGGCAGCCTGAAGGAGACCCTCTGCGTCGAGGGCAACCCGCAGACCTACACCTGGCTGGAGCGCCTGCAGGTGCCGCACCGACGCTGTGGCAAGCTCGTGCTGCCGGACGCCGGCGATCACGCCGCGCTCGAGGCCTTCGAGGCCAAGGTCGCCGCCCTGCCGATCCCCCGCGCGCGCCGTGTGTCGCGGAGTGACGTGCGCGCGCTGGAGCCCGCCGTTGCCGGTGATGACGGTCTGTTCGTGCCCTCGACTGGTGTGATGGACGCGGCGGCGTACGTCACGGCGATGCGGACCTACTGTCGAAACGAGGGCGTCGAGGTGCTGCTGCGCTGCGCCGTCACGGGTGTGGACGTGGGCAGGCTGGAGACCACCCGCGGCCCCCTGCCCTTCGACATCGCCGTGAACTGCGCCGGCCTGCACGCCGACGACGTGGCCACCCTCGCCGGCCTGGAGGGCTACGCCATCACGCCGTTCCGCGGCGACTACTACGTGCTGCCGCAGGCGGGCTGGCTCGGCCGCCCCGTGTATCACATCGCCCGCCCCGGGGACCCGGGCCTGGGCGTGCACCTGACGCCGACCACGGACGACCATGTGCTCTTGGGCCCCAACGTGGTCGAGGGCGTGCCGCGCGACGACTATCGGCATCGTTCGCCGCCGGACGCCTTCGCGGAGAGCCTGCGCCACATGCTGCCGGACGCCGATCCGGCGCTGCTGCAGCCGGCGTGGTCGGGCAACCGGGCCAAGCTGACCTACCAGGGTGCGCGGGTGCCGGACTTCGTCATTCGCAGGCACGGCGCCTGGATCCACACGCTCGGCATCGAGTCGCCGGGCCTCACCGCGGCGCCGGCCATCGCGGCGCGGGTGTGCGCGCTCCTGTGAGCGCCCGCGCTCAGTCCGCCGGCCGCAGCACGAACTTCGAGAGCACGTCGTCCACGTAGTCGAACACGGCCTCGTCGTACGACGGGTGACAGCCGATGAAGAACACGCGGTCGAGCACCAGGTTGGCGTTCGGGTAGCGCGACTGGTCGTCCAGGTGCGCGTAGGCCGGGTGCAACAGGATGTTGCCGGCGAAGTAGTTGCGCGTCTGCACGCGGTTGGACTCCAGGTGGCGCACCAGCTGTGTCTTGAGGGTGTTGTCGTCGCAGATGATGGGCACGCCGAACCAGCTCGTGCACGCATCGGGCAGCTCGCCGGGCACGCGGACCCCGGGGATCCGCGCCTGCACCAACGCCGCGAGACGATCTTTGGCCACGCGGCGCTTCGCGTGGATCTCGTCCAGCTTGCCGAGCTGCACCAGGCCGATGGCCCCTTGCAGGTCCAGCGGCTTCAGGTTGTAGCCCACGTTCGTGAACACGAACTTGTGGTCCATCACGCCGTCGTAGTGGTTGAGCCACTTGGAGAAGCGGTTCTTGCACGTGCCCTCGGGCAGCAGGTTGGCCGAGCCGACGCAGTAGCAGTCGCGGCCCCACCACGCGAAGCTGCGCGCCAGGTCGATGAGCTTCTCGTCGTGCGAGGAGACCATGCCGCCCTCGCCCGTGGTGATGTGGTGCGCCGGATAGAACGAACACGAGGTCGCGAACGCATAGTCCGAGAGGTGTTTGTCTCGCCAGCGGCTGCCCAGGCTGTCGCAGCCGTCCAGCACGAACGTCAGCCCGTGCCGGGCGCACAGGTCTGCCAGAACATCGAAATCCGGGGGATTTCCCAGGACCGGTGACACCAGGATGGCCCGCGTGCGCGGCGTGATCCTGGCCTCGATCAGCGACAGATCGAAGTTCAGGTCGTCCATCGTGATGTCCACGAAGACCGGCACCAGGTTGTTCTGCATCAGCGGCGACACGGTCGTGGGGAACCCCACCACGGACACGATGACCTCGTCGCCGTCGGCCCAGCCCAGGTGCTTCTTGAGCGCCGAGATCATCACCAGGTTGGCCGAGCTGCCCGAGTTGACCATCACGGAGGCCGTGAAGTCGTGCATGCGCGAGAACGCGTTCTCGAAGCGGTGCACGTGCTCGCCCGTCGAGAGCCACTTGCCCGTCAGCAGGCACTCGATGGCGGCGCGGGGCTCCTCGTCCGTCCAGTACGGGCCGGAGTAATACACCGCGCTCTTCTTGGGGTCGAAGGGCGCGCGGGCGGCGTAGAGATAGGGAAAGAGCGCCTGCTTCTGGCCGGCGTCCTCGATGAAACGGGCGAGATCCTCGGTCAGCGACATAGCGTGGCGATGCCTTCCTTCAGTGAGATGCGGGGTTCGAACCCGAGGGCCTTCAGGCGGCGAGTGTCCATGTGGAAGTCCTTGACCTGCACGACCTGGTGGAACGGCGGCGGCTCCATGGCTTTCACGACCGAGGTCGAGCCGAGCAGGCCGTGGGCCAGCTCGATCACGTCGCGGAACCGCGTCGCGACGCCGCTGCCCACGTTGATGATGCTGTCCAGCGGCCCGTGCGTGACGCAGAGCTCCAGGGCCCGGGCGGCGTCGTCCACGTGCAGGTAGTCCCGCGTGAACTCGCCGTCGTGGTAGAGCCCGACCTCTTCGCCGTTCCGCATGCGGTTGACCAGGTACTGCATCGCGTTGCGGCGGGCCGAGACGCTGCGATCGCCCGGCCCGTACACATTCGACAGTCGCAGGATGCGCCAGCGGATGCCGAAGGTCTGGCAGTACGAGATCAGGAGCTGCTCGGCCGCGCGTTTGGTGATGGAGTAGAAGCCCTTGGGGTGGCAGGGCGTGTCTTCGGTCGCGGGCAGCGGGCCCTCGCCGTACACGAACCAGCTCGACACGAAGTTGAACACGCTGCGGCCCGGCGTGAGCTTCGCGAGCACGTCCACCAGCACGCCCAGGTTCGTATCGATGTCCACGTGGAGGTCGTCGAACACGTGGTAGTTGTGCGTGGTGCTGATGAAGTAGAGCACGTCCGCCGTGGGTGGCGTGCGCTCCGCGCGCGGGACCACGACACAGGGGCGCGCGGCGAGCTCCACGAAACGGCCGCCGACGAAGCCCGTTCCGCCGAAGATCGAGAGCGCGTCGTCGGGCGTTGAAGACATGGGCGGCATTGTGCGACAAAAGCGCACATTTGGCAAAGTCGCCCCGCCCGAACGAGAGCGCCCCATGGTCCCCCACCGCCTGATCGACACCGCCGTGATCTCAAAGGCTCGGCCCGAGGCCGGTGAACTGCGCCTGTATCAGGTCGGCGACCGCTACGTGATCCAGATGGGCGGCGCCCGCGGCGAGCTGATGGGCACGCGCGCGCACGCCTCGGAAGAGGCCCTGGCGCAGATCGCGTGCGAGCGGATCGCCGCGCGCCCGGGGGCCAGCGTGCTGGTGGGCGGGCTCGGCCTCGGCTTCACGCTCGCCGCCGCGCTGCGGGCGCTCGGGCCGGACGCGCGCGTCGTCGTCGCCGAGCTCGTGCCCAAGGTCGTCGAGTGGAACCGCGGCCCCGCCGGCGAGAAGGCCGGGCACCCCCTGAGCGACCCCCGCGTCGAGGTCCGCGAGGCGGACGTGGCGGACGTCCTGCGCGCCGCACCCGCCAGCTACGACGCGATTCTCCTCGACGTCGACAACGGACCCACCGGCGCCGTGCAGCGCGAGAACGATCGTCTGTACGGAAACGCCGGCATCGCCGCCTGCCATGCGGCCCTGCGCCCGCGGGGCGTGCTCGCCGTGTGGTCCGCCGGGCCCGACGAGGCCTTCGTGCGCCGCCTGGGCAAGGCCGGCTTCACGGTCGAGGAGCAGCGCGTGCACGCCCACGGCAAGAAGGGCCCCCGCCACACGCTCTGGTTCGCGCAGCGCCCCGTGTAGCCCGAACGCCGACTTGCCCCTCGCGCCGGCCCGGGGCAGAGTCCCCCGGCCTCGCCAAAGGGGCCAACGCAGGAGCAGGGGAAACACGATGACGGATCACTTCGGTCGGTTCGGCTGGTACGACCTGATGACGCCGGATCCCACGGCCGCCGTGGACTTCTACGGCAGCGTCGTGGGTTATGGCACGCAGGTGTGGGGCGGCGCCGGCAAACCCTACACGATGTGGCTCTCGGGGCAGCAGCCCGTGGGCGGTGTGATGGAGCTGCCCGAAGAGGCCCGCGCCATGGGCGCGCCCCCGCACTGGATCGGCTACGTGATCGTGCGCGACGTGGAGGCCTCCACGGCGCAGGTCGAGGGCCTCGGCGGCCGCGTGTACCGGGCGCCGGCGGACATCCCGACCGTCGGCCGGTTCTCCATCGTGGCTGACCCCGCCGGCGCCGTGATCGCCCTGTTCCAGGCCACGGGCAGCCCCATGGCGCCCCGCAGCGGCGAGCACGTCGGCGAGGTCGCCTGGCACGAGCTCACCAGCACCGATCCCGACGCGGCCTGGGGCTTCTACTCGGCCCTGCTCGGCTGGGAGAAGACGGAGTCGATGGACATGGGCCCCGAGATGGGCGTGTACCAGATGTACGGCCGCGACGGGAAAACGCTCGGCGGCTACATGAAGGCCCCGCCCTCGTGGCAGGGCCCCTCGGCGTGGCTCTACTACACGAACGTCGCCCGCATCTCGACCGCCGTCGAGACGCTGAAGGCCAAGGGCGGCAAGATGATCCACGGCCCCCACCAGGTCCCCACGGGCGACTGGGTCGGCGTGGCCATGGACCCCCAGGGGGCGGTGTTCGCGCTGTTCTCCAAGGTGGAGTGACGGGGGCGTCGACGCACCCTCACTCCGAGCGAACCGAACGCTCCTCGAGCCCATGCACGAGACCTTCGTGCACCCGGAGCTCAGGGCCATGGCCACATGGCACGACGAGCCGCTCACCGGAATGCGCCGTTGGCCGCGGTGGAGCCGGACGGGGCCTCCGAGCCGACCCGTGACCGCCGGCGCTCAGTCGCAGTAGGCGCGGCGCTCGCGCTCGGGCGGGCTCAGCGCGCAGGTCGAGCCCGGCGAGGTGACCTCGCAGTCCAGACGCTCGACGACACCCGTTTCGCACAGCACCGCCTCGGCTCCGCCGGCACATTGTTCCGCGAACGTCTGCGGGTCGCAGAGAGTCAGTGGGGCGCGGGCACAGAGGGCCGCGCCCTCCACGACGCCGCACGTGTTGCCGTGGACGCTGCAATCCTCGGCCACGCGGTGACCGTAGAGGCAGCGCGTCGCGATGGCACCCTCGCAGGTCTCGGCGAAGGCGTCGGCCTCGCATGTCGGCGAGGCCGCCACCACACACGCCGCGTGATCGTCGTCGAGGTCGACACACAGGGGGTTGGGGGCGTCGCAGCCCGGCGACGCGTAGTCCGCGGTGCGCTCGCCGCCGTTCTCGAATCCCTCGACGCAGGTCTTCAGCTCGCCGTCGACGCAGCGCGACGTGTAGCGGCAGCGCTCCTCGTCGCAGCCGATGGCCAGCAGCGCAAGCGCCGCGGTCGACCAGGCTGTGACCGCGTGGTGTGAACGCTGGTTCACGGAAGGGGGTGTCTCCATGGGTTCACTCCCGCCCGCCGCAATAGACCGACCGACCATACTCGGAGCGACTCACGAGGCATGTCTGATAGGGGCCGCCACGGGTGCAGTCCGAACGCAGGACGACCTCCCCTCGACACTCCAGGTAGCCGTCGCCCTCGCAGGTCCTGACATAGGTGGCCGGGTCGCAGGCGGCCAAGGGCGGCCAGGCGCAGCGCGCCTCGCCCGCCGACGCGGTGCAGACGTTCCCCGCGGCGGCGCAGTCGTCACCGATCTCGTACCCTTCGACGCAGACGATCGACACGTCGCCCTCGCATCGGGGCACGAAGTCCGGGCCACAGGTCGGTTTCCCCGGGCGGACACACTGGGCCGTCCGGTCGTCGAGGCGGACGCAGACCGGGTTCTCCGGCGCGCAGGGGGCGCTGTCGCGGCCCTCCTCGCCGACGAGCTGGTCCACGCCCATCCCGCAGGTCTTCAGGGTGTTCCCGTCGCAGCGGGACTCGTACTCGCAGTTCGGGCAGCCCGTCACGAGCAGGGCGGTGGGCCACAGGGCAAAGGACAGGGCGAACGAGCGCGGGTTCATGGACGGCCTCCAGCGCGCTGACTGTAGCAACAATGGGGCCAGGCCGGGGCCGGACTTGCGGTCGGACGCCGGGTCGAGCGCGCTCTTGTGTCCGACGCCCGACCCTGCCAGCCTCCCGCCAGAACCCGAACCTGGAGCCCCATGCGCCCCCGCCTGCACCGGCGTCGCCCAGACTTGCCCTGACGCCGCCGGCACTTCGGCCGAGGGCACGTGTTTCTTCGCTGCCGGCGCCAACGACGGCGACGGCCACCAGCGGGGAATCTGTCTGTTCAAGTCGGCGGTGCGGTGTCCGTATGGGTGGAGGCGGTCAGGTCGGCTCAGCCCACTTCGGCCCGCCAGAACGAGCAGTCGATGGCCGCGCCCTCCGCGATGCCCCGACAGGCCAGAAACAAGCGATGCTTCAACGCAAGGGCTCGGGTCAATGGGGCCTCGAAGAACGCACCTGCGATGTTTTGCGACGTCATGAACGGGGCCGTGGGCAACAGTCGCAGCGGGTCGGGCCCGATGACCCGCCCGGAGAAGCGCTCTCGGCCGAGATGGCCGCCCAGCGCCTCGGCGATGTCTGCACGGGGCAGCTCGAAGAACTCACCGGTCTCACCGAGGCGAACGTGGTCACCCGACTCGCCGTCGAGCCGGTACACGCCGCCCGACCGGGCAAACAACAGATCACCGAAGACGTCCGCCCCGAACACATCGTCCGTCGCTTCGAGCCCATAGTCCGCGCGAGCCGACCAGGTCCGGTAGCGTGCGAGGTGGAGTGGGGACCCGAGGTCCGCACCACTGCCGAAGAGCACGAGCGCGCCGGACAAGGCCAAGGCCCCGTTCTTCCGCCGGACCACGGCCCGGATTTCGGGCGCGGTGATGGCCGAGAGCGACGCCGCGTCGAGGTCGTCGAAGACCGCCGGGCATCGGTCGATTTCGTCGATCAGCTTCAACTTCCCGGCCTTTCCGCGTACGTGACCAGCCGGTTCTACGACGAGCCCCACGGGACCGCAACGGGCCGCCCGAGGCGCCCGCCACGGCCAGGTCCGCCGGGAAGCCGGCCAGGCCGCACCCGACCCGCACGAGCGACGAAATGGCCGGCAACACCGACGCCCGCGTCGGCGGGGACGCATGTGCGGCGGCCGGGTTCGCACGCCGCGGCTTTGCGTCAGGTCCCGTACCAGCTCAGCCCGAAGCGCTCCACCAGGCGCCGCCGAGACCAGGCATCCGCCCCGAGCTCGGCGGCGCGCTCGTAGAGCTCGCGCGCCCGGTCCGGTTCGCCGGCCTGCTCGCAGAGCTTGCCGAGCTCGCGGCACGCGCCGACGTGGCCCGACTCGGCGGCCATCTGAAAGAGCGCCCGCGCCCGGGGGACGTCCTTCGCCACGCCGTCCCCGTCGAGATACCGCGCCGCGAGCCACGCCGCGGCGTCCGCGTCGCCGCCGGCCGCGCGTTCGTGATGGATGGCCAGGCGCAGGTCGAGGGGCGCCTCGGTGCGCTCCAGGAGCTCGAGGAGGAGCGCCCCGGCCCGCGTCGCGCTGCGCGGTGGGAGCTCGGCGCCTCGCGCCAGCGCCGCCTGAACGAGCGCCAGCGCGCGCGGCGCGTCCGCCACCTGGAGGCGCAGCGCCAGCGAGAAGGCAGCCGGTGCCCAACCCGTGGCGGCCGCGGCCTCGAACCAGCGGGACGCCTCGGCCCCAGGCTCGACAACGGCAGGCAACCAGCCGTAGGCGTCGGGTGTCGTGGCGGCCAGCACGCCGGTGACGTTGCTGCGCAGGCCGCTGGCGTAGACGAAGGCGACGCACAGCATGGCCCAGGCGCGCCCGGCGCGGGCGGCTTCGAGCACGCCGCGCCCGACCTCCGGCGGCCAGTCCGTGTCGGTGAGGACGGACTGGAGGGGGCCGGTCTCACCTTGCTCCGCCGCCCGGATGGCCCAGCGCGGGGTCTCGGCGCCGCCCATGCCGTCGGCCAGGAGCATCACGGCGGGCAGGTGCCCGGCCTCGGCGGCCTGCGCGATCAGGCGCTGGGCGGCCTCGTAGCGCGCGTCGACGTCCGGCCCCTGGTCCCTCCAGTCGGGCAGCGTCCGGCGACCCTCTTCGAATGCGGCCTGCGCTTCAGCTGATGTCATCGCGACTCTCCCGTGGCGCCGTCCACCCCTCGGACCACGCCGACCGCTGTGACCGTCTTCACGCCTGATCTCGGCGAGCGGGCCGGTCGCGCTCGTCGAGGCGATGGCCCGAGTCTCACCGCGATGACATGAAGCCACGGGCGGTGTCAACCACGGACCTCCGCCCGCGCCCTCGCCGGGCCGCAAAGAGGCCGCGGTAGTCAACGCAGTCGAAGCGCCAGACAGCCCCGAGTGCCCGCGGAACCGGTCGCCTGCGGGGAGCGATTCAGCGCCTGCGGGCGGCGCGGATCAGAGCGCCGTTCGGACCCCCGGGCGGGCCCGCCGGCCGCCCCGGGAAATTACGAAAGTCCATCCGCACCGGCGTCCCCGGGGGCACCGCCTCCAGCTGTCGCGCCATCATGCTGGCCATGGCCAGCGGAACGTGCGGCGGCATTCGGACGAGGTTGTCCAGCGTCGATTGCCCGCCCACGATCAAGGGGATCCGGAATGCGAAGATCTCGCTGGCCCGCGGGCGCCCGATGGACGAATCGTTCTGCGGGTCGCCGACCGGCGACTTCATGGCGCGGTCGGCCAGCTCAATGCGCAGCAGGTACTGGAGGAAGGCCGGGTTCGCCAGCTTGGCGCGGAAGTCGTCGTTGCCCTCCGCGACACGCTCATAAACACCGAATGCGGTGTCGAGCAGGAAGATCCGGTTGCCCGGATCGACGAGGAGCACATCACCGAAGAGCGTGATGCCCACGGGGCGATGGTTCGCCGGAACGCACCACGTCCAATCGCTCAGGATCTCGGCCACCTGCTCGAGGGGGACGGGCGCCATGTAGTCGTCGAAGGACAACGTCCTGCTGGGATCGGTCACTGGTTCTCCTGCGCAGTCTCTTCATGAATGCACGCGAGGGGCCGCCTCGCGAGTCATCGACGGGATCGGCCCCGGCGATATTGCCGAGATACCAAACGATCCACATGGCAATCTCCATTCGACAACACGCCCGCAGGCGCCGGCCTCCGACGGCCCCGACGAAACACGGGGCGATGCCGGCGGCACCTCGTCTTCCGGCGCATGCCGAGTGACCGAAAGCTCGCCGACCCGCCACGCGGTGCGCCGGCCGGGGCCATCGCCGGTCGTGGCGCGTACCGTGCAATCCCCTCTTCGTCCGGCAAAGACGCCGGCCGCCGGAACCAAGGAGAGTTCCCATGTTGAAGTCCATCGCCGCCGCCCCCGCCCACGCCATCAAGGGCAGCGTCGTCGTTCAAGCGGCCCGGTCGGCCTGCATCCAGAGCGGGGGGAGCTGGGACGCCGGCAGCAACACCTGCCCCCCCCGCACCGCCCCGACCTGCGACGCGACCGGACAACTGTGCGGGAACTCGGGCGCGGGATGAGGCTGCAGGCGATGGCGGGTGTCGCTTCGAGGAACGGATCGTGGAGCGCCCCTGAGGGGCGGCGCCGGCGCCGCCGCCACCTGGAGTGAGTCGCGTCTGGCGTGCCTCGGCGCCTCTGGTTCCGCGTCGGCGCCCGGCCGCGAGGGGCCCGGCCCGCGCCCGGGGCCGTGGCAGGCAGCGCGTCGATGTGGCAGTCTCCGCCCCATGAACGCACTCGTCCGCCTCGGTGTCGTGCTGGTCGTCGCCAGCACCGGTTGTTCCAACGATTCGACCGCCGAGGGTGAAAACGCCGCCGCGCCGGACGCCGCGCAGACCGACGCCGCGCAGGCCGACGCCGCGCAGGTCGACGCCACCGGGCCCGACGCCGCGCCGCCGGCGCCCACCTGGCACCAGGACGTGGCCCCGATCGTGCTGACGTACTGCGCCGACTGTCACAGTGGCATCGGCATCGCACCGTTTCCCCTGCGGACCGCCGACGAGGTGCGGCGGATGGGGCCGTCCGTGGTCGCGGCCGTCGAGTCCCGGACGATGCCGCCCTGGGAGGCCGCGCCCGGCCGAATCGCCTACCGCTTCGACGAGTCCCTGAGCGACGCCCAGATCGCCACGCTCCAGGCCTGGGTCGCGGCCGGCGGCCCCGAGGGCGACCCGGCGTCGGCGGCGCCGCCACTCGAGCGTGAGCGCTCCGCGTTGTCCCGCGTCGACTTCAAGACGGGGATGGCCGCGCTCTATCGGCCGGTCGGCCGGCCGGACGACTACCGCTGCTTCATCCTGGATTGGCCCTTCGAGGCGGAGCGGTTCGTCACCGGCTTCGCCGTGCAGCCCGGCAACCCGCGGATGGCCCACCATGCCTCGGCGTACATCTTCGGGCCGGAGAACGCGGCGCGCGTCGACCAGATGGACGCCGACGATCCGGAGGTCGGGTACGCCTGCTACGGCGCGCCCTACGTCGGCTCGCCGATCAACATGCAGTTCCTGGGCGCCTGGGCGCCCGGGGGCGCGGGCTTCGACTTTCCCGAGGGCACCGGCATCCGGGTCAGACCCGGCTCTCGGATGGTGCTGCAGATGCACTACAACGTCAGCGAGTCCGGGCCGGCTCCGGACCGGACCGAGCTGGCCTTCCGGCTCGCCGATTCGGTGGCCGACGAGGCCTGGATCCTGCCCTGGTTCGACCTGGATTGGGTCCTTCGGCCGGATTCCATGCGGATCCCCGCGGGGGCCACGGGCGTGGAGCATGTGTTCGAGGGCGACCCCTCGAACGCGGCCATCACCCGGTTCGTCCTGCCCGGCCTGGATCTGTCGCGCGGGCTCGTCCTGCACCAGGTGGCAGCGCACATGCACACGCGCGGCGTGCGCATCCACGCCGAGGTCACCCGGGACGACGGGACGGAGACCCCGCTGCTCGACATCCCGCGTTGGGACTATGACTGGCAGCGAACCTACACCTTCGCGGAGCCCGTCTCCGTGTCGCCCGGCGAGCGACTGCGAATGGGGTGCCGCTGGGACAACGCCGCGCCGGACGCCATCGACCGCGCCTGGGGCGAAGGCAGCGACGACGAGATGTGCGCGGTCACATACTTCGTGACCCTGCCCGCGGCTCGCTGAGGGGCGTCACACGCGCGGAGCGCGGCCGCCTGGCCGAGGCGACCGACCCCACCGAGAGCGCGACGCGACTCAGCACCCGCGGCGGCTTCCCGCCGGGAAGCCGCCGAGCCCGCAGCCGAGCAGCCCGGGCAGGATGTAGTCCGGTCCCGAGCAGTGGCCGGACCGATCGCGCGCACCGCAGCGCTCCTCGTGGCGCTCCAGGCGCGCGCGTTCGAAGAACTGCACTCGACGCCGGACCCCGTCGAGGTCGACCTCGACCTCCGGGCTGAGCGGATACCCGAGCAGGGCGAGGCTCTCCTCGGGCGACACGCCGGCGCGGCCGTCGAACTGGCGGCCGTGCGTGCGCCAGTGTTCGAGGACCTCGCCGCAGACCCATTGGCCGGCGGGCGCCTCGGCCGGCGGCCCGAGACACTCGCAGTCGTCGCGGCGCTCACCGGGCGCACAGCGCGCCCAGGCGTCCGGATCCAGGCCCGCCTCGACCGCTGCGGTTCGGCCCAGCAGGCCCAGGCTGACGGCGTAGCGCGTGTCCCCGGCCAGGAGCGGGTGATACTCGAGCCGCTGCCGCTGGACCCACTGCCCGAAGAACGTGTAGCCCGACAGGGGCTCGGTCAGACACTCGGCCGGCGCGATGGGGAATCCGAACACACGCAACCCTCCGTCCCGCGCGAACACCTCGGCGAAGAGACCCGGGAGACACTGCCCCGTCTCGTCGAAACAGAGGGGTGATGTGTCGGGGGGCGTCACGCAGTCACCACCGCGCGCGGCGAGCCCGGCGGGGGGCCCGCCGTCGGCCGCGAGCGCCCGCAGCCCGGCCCAGGGGTTCCGGGCCGGGTCCTCGCCTGCGTCCACGCCCCCCGGGCGGTACGGGCTCAGGAACTCCGACGCGAACGCGGCGTTGCCCAGCGTGAAGTAGATCGCCCCGAGCACGTTGTGGCGTCCGGGGGTTCGGTTCCAGGTGTCGATGGCCCCGTAGGCGTCCGACAGAAACCGTGTCAGCCGCGGGAGCTCCTCGGCGCGGCGCATCGCGGCGTCGCTCCCCGGTGGCGCGGCCGGGTGCACGAGCGCGCTGAACTCGGTGAGCAGCAGCGGCGTGCCCGTGTGACCGGCGGCGTCCACCAGCGCGATCTGGCTGAACAGCTGGTCGCGGAAGGCGTCGAGCGCCGGCCGGCCACCGTTTTCCTCCGGTCGCACCCAGCCGCCGTACGCATGCAGCGCGAGGCCGTCCATCTCGGCCGGGGCCAGCGCAGCGAGCAGCGCGGCCAGGGTCTCGTCGCCGCTCTGTCGGCGGTCCCCCGCCGCGGCCCCGGGCGACACGGCCCCCAGGAACACCCGGTCGGCGGCGTGCCCGGGCGCGGCGTGGATGCGCGCGCGGACGGCCCGATACACGGTCGCGACCCAGCCCGGCTCCATGCGAGCCCCGGGGAAGGCGCGCGCTTCGAGCCCCAGGTTGAACTCGTTGCCCACGACCCAATCGTGCGCGTGCTCGGCGCCCGGGGCGTCCAGGAGACGCGACACGAAGTGCAGGTAGCAGTCCAGGTGTGTGCCGCCCGAACGCGACGGGCCGACCACTCCCGGCGCGTCGAGGCGCGCCAGGCACCAGCCCACGTCCCCCGGCGGCGGCAGCGAGGCGCCCGCCGTCGGGGTGCCATCGGCGAAGGCGCTGGCGTCGGGCCGGGCGTAGTCCAGGCGGTACACGGGCGTCAGGCCGGCGCCGAGCGCCTGCGCCGCGCCCGCCGCCTCGGCCGGCAGCCAGTCCAGATCCGTCGAATACACCACGCGCATGGCCCAGCCCCCCGGCGGGAGGACCTCGCGGGCGATGGACAGACCCTCTGCGGTGAAGTCGACGTCGTGCAGGCCCATCAGACGCTGTCCGGGCGTCGGCGCGGCGGGGGCCTGACCGACCGCCGTGGAGGGCGCCGGTTCGGAGGGGCGCGCCGGCGGCACCGGGGTACTCGCCGGCAGCGCAGCGTCCGCTTCGGCGGTCTCCCCATCGGCGTCGAGCGCGGCGCCCGCGTCCTCCGGCTCGGCGTCCGCGTCGGTTGCCGAGGTCACCTCGGGTCGCCCCCGCGGAATGCCGGCGCCGACACCACCATCGCGCGCCGCCGACACACCGGAGAGCGTCGAGGGCGGCGAGGCTCCAGCAGCACACGCCATCAGGGGGAGCGCGAGGAGACAGAGTCGGGGGGCGAGCGTCGGCATCGGGGCATCTCCGGTCGGGACCCGCGCACCCTAGCCGGCGGCGGGGTCCGGCGCGGTCACCGCGACGCCAAAGGGTGATCTCCGCGCGCCATGCGCAGCGCGGATGGCGAGCGCCCGGTCGCCGCCCGTACGGCCCGCCCCATGTGTTGAACGGAGGCATAACCCGCGTCCAGGGCGATGGCGGTGAGGGGTGCGTCCGAGTCGCGGATGCCGGCCAGGGCCGTGCCGAGCCGCGCCGCCGCCTGCTCCGCGCGGTGCGAAGTGCCCGCCGCGGCGAGCGCGCGCTGCAGCGTGCGGACCGAGCGACCCAGGGCCGCCGCCACGTCCGCCGGCGTGGCGTGCGGGGCGCGCCGGAGGACGGCCTGGACCTGGGCCCGGACGTCCCCGGGCTCCGTGGCGGACCGCACCGCCCCGGCCAGCGCCGCCTCGAAGCCCGGCGGCTGAAGGCCGAGCCAGCGAAGCCCGGCCGGAACATCCGCGAAGACCGCGACGGGAAACGGCGGCGGCGTGACCCCGAAAAAACCGGCCACGGCCGCGCCGGCCAGCCCGGGTGCGCAGACCACCGCCAGACGTGAGACGCGCTCCGCGAGCCGTGTCCGCCGGGTCGCGACGTAGGTCTCGAAGTGGGCGAAGGCGCCCGCCTCGACCGCAGCGAGCCCGCGAACGTCGACCAGCGAGCCGTGCCGCGCGATGCCCGGCTCGAGCTCCGTGGCGAGCGCGGCGACGAGGCCGGCGACGTCGTCGGCGCTCGGGGCGCCCACGAGCGCGAAGCCCCACAGCTCGGGCGAGTGACAGTAGGCGACCCACCCCGGACCGGCCACGTACCGGCCGACCGGCGCGCGGACGTAGTCGGGCAGCGCCCCGGCGCGCTCCATCCCGTTCGCCCCTCAGCCGGCGACGCGCGCGCGGCGGCCGGGGCGTCCGTCGGCAGCGACGGCCGCGGTCAGGGCGGTGAGCGTTCGGGCCGTCGGCATCCCCGGACTGTGGCACGCCGGCACCGCTGGGGGCAATGCCGCGGGCACGGCGGGCACGGGTCGCCCAAGCGAATGTGCGGGCGGTCGTGCATTATCCCTGAGATACCATCATATCGCAGAGAGCATATGACTGAGACATGTTCCGATCTCTCCGCCGAGCCGTGCCGGCGGACACACGGCTGCCGGGCCCGCGTCCGGCCGTGCCTCACACTGCGGTGGGCGCCGAGGGGGCGGCGTCGCGCCCGAAAGATCCCAACCATCTGTAATCAATTATGATTTTCGAATCCGCCGCCTCACGATGAACCCGCCGTGGGGCGGGGCCCGACGGGTCATCCGGCCGGGCACCCGGCTCACCTCGCGGGGCCATCGCCGGTCCTGGCACGCGCCGTGCAACACCCCTCCTCGTCCGGCAACGACGCCGGCCGCCAAAACCAAGGAGAGTTCCCATGTTGAAGTCCATCGCCGCCGCCCTCGCCTGCTCGGTTCTCTTTGCCGCCCCCGCCCCCGCCCACGCCATCAAGGGCAGCGTCGGCGTTCAAGCGGCCCGGTCGGCCTGCATCCAGAGCGGGGGGAGCTGGGACGCCGGCAGCAACACCTGCACCCCCCGCACCGCCCCGGTCTGCGATGCGACCGGGTACCCGTGCTCGGGCTCGGGCGGTGGCTGAGCCGCCGCGCGCCCAACAGGACGCTGAAAGAGTCCATCCTTGGACTTCTGTAGCCCCGCTGCGCCGAAGTGAATTCGGCTCCGCTCCCGGAATCATTCGGCTTTTTCAAAGCCTCGGTGATTCCGCCGGGCCGTCCTGGCCCGGGCAGGCTGCTTTTTCAGCAGCCTGCTAACGCTTCAGCAGGTCGAGCCCGCCCGTGAACGCGTAGCTGACCCAGTCGTCGTAGGCATAGACGACGATGCCGAAGCGCAGGTCCCCCGCCATGAAGTGCGGCCCGTCCTCCAGCAGCACGTGCGCGTAGATCCAGTCCTCGCCCTGCACCGCCGACGCCCCCGAGAGGTCCAGCGGGGCGTCGTCCAGGGTGATCTGCGCGCCGAGCGGCGCGACGATGGTCACGTAGTCGCTCTCGTACGTCCCCGGGGCCAGGAAGGTGTACGTGAACCGCAGTTGCCGCTCCGGAGGGGGCAGGAAGATGGACGGATCGCCGGCCTCGCCGCCGGGCAGGAGCCCCGTCGAGGCCTCGCCGCTCATGATGCCCAGCACCGAGAAGGGCACGTCCCCCGTGGCGCTGAACGCGGCGCGGCTGCCGAACTCGCAGGCCTCGCCGGGGGCCAGGACGATCGTGCGCTCGTCGTCGAGCCGCTCGCGGCAGTCGGTCACGCCCAGGAACCCCGGCGGGCTCGGCGCGAGCGCGTCGAAGGGGGCGCTGAGCGTCACGCGCACGGGCTCGGCGGCCACGAACTTCCAGAAAGTCGCCTCCGTGGCGATCATCGGCACCTGCGTGCGCAGCTTCGTGGGCGCCAAAAGATAGCGGTCGCCCCATGTGTCCACGGGGAAGAGCTGCTCCTCGAGGTGGTCACAGGCGCCCTGACTCTGCGGATAGAACGAACAGATGTGCCCGGTGAACACGGCCACGGGCGCCGTGGACTGGATGCGGGCGCCGGTGAGATCGACGCCCCAGGGGTCCTCGCCGCGCAGTTGGGGGCGCTCGCTCATCAGGTCGAGGACCTCGCCTCGACCCAGCGTCGCCGTGATGCGCCCGCCCTGAATGCGCACCGGGGAGCCGGCCCGCGGCGGCAGCACGGCGCCGTCCGGGGGCAGCTCGATGGTGACCTCGGTGCCCGGCGCGGTGCCGACGATCGTCAGCGTCGCCGGGATGCCCGTGCTCTCGAACTCCGGCGTCGGCCGGTCGGCCCACGAGGGCACGCCGACGTTCAGGTAGTCCGTGCCCAGCGCCGTCGTGGGCAGGAGCAGGCTCGCGTCGTTGGAGTAGCTGAAGTTGCAGCAGTAGGGACCGAACTGATAGGCGACCACCGGTTCGTCCGTGCTCAGTTGCCACGCGCGGGCGCCGACGCGGGTCTCCTCGAAGTACTCACCGTGCGGAAAGAGCAGCACGGCGAGGCCGCCGGGCGGAATCTCGAGACCATCCGCGGTGCCGAACGCGCGCTCGACGATCTGCCCGGTGGCGTCGCGGAGTTCGGTGGCCACCGTGACTGGGGCGGCGCCCCCGCCGACCAGGAGGGGCGGGTTGATGACGACCTCGGCCACCAGCGCCGCCAGCGCGCCGTGGGCGTCGCGGGCGGTCAGGCGCACGGGCCGGGATCGCTCGGGGTTGGCGACGACCACGCCCATCGGCGACTCGGGCGTGCCGCCGCCCAGGCTGTAGGCGATGTTGGGCAGGTCGAGCGCCAGAAAGTCGCAGCCCAGGTAACTGCGCCGGTCGGCGGAGACGGCGCAGGCCTGGGAGACACAGACCCCGCCCGGGCCGCAGCCGCCGTCGTCGGGGCAGGCCTGCTCGGCGCGCCAGCCCTCGCCGGGCACGCACTCGGCGGGTGTGTGCGCGTCCAGACACAGGCGCTCGCCGGCCGCACACCGGGTCGGATCGGGCGCGCAGCGACCCTCGGCGCCCAGACAGACGCCCCCCTCGGGGCAGAACTCGAGGGCCGCCCGGCCGTCCGGCCCGCAGACCTCGACGGCGGGCTCGCCCTGCACGACACAGCGGCGCAGCGCCGGGTCACAGGCCCCCGCGGCGTCGGCGCGCGCACCGCCCGCGTTCGCCGCGTCGGCGACCCCGAGATCCACCAGCGCCAGGTCGAGCCGGCCACCGGCCCCGCCGCCCGCGCCCTGGTCGGTCACGCTGGGCCGGCCGCCGGCGGCGACGGTCGCATCCGGATTGGCGTTCGCGCCGGTGCCCGTGTCGTCGCAGGCAGATGCGGCCCCCAGGGCAAGAGACACGGCGAGCCAGACGGTGCGAGCGCCGAGCGCCTGCGCGGGACTCACTGGCCGACTCCGAACACAGGT
Source organism: uncultured Myxococcales bacterium (assembly GCA_903847385.1). Classification (GTDB taxonomy): domain Bacteria; phylum Myxococcota_A; class Bradymonadia; order UBA7976; family UBA1532; genus CAINDO01. The sequence goes on along the minus strand of CAINDO010000109.1, from coordinate 2,419 downwards.
TCTCTGGGGCATGGGCTTCCATCTCCGACACAGGGGGTGAGGGTGCGCGACTCCCGGGGACTCTACTCGTTCCGGCGGGATTCGGGGATCGGTCAGCGAACCCGGAGACGCCGCGCGAGGGCCTCGCGAATCACGTCGGAGGGGGCCGAGCCGAGCGCTGCGTCCCGGTATCGTCGCGTCAGCCGCGAGCACCGGCGTCGAACGCCCGCGCCCGGCGGAGGATCTCCTCGAAGTGCGCCGCATCTCGGGCGGCGATCCCGACGGCAGCCGCGGCGGAGGCATGCGAATGTGCCGCACCGGCCGGATGCCCCTCACTGCAGGCCCGGCACAGGACCCGGACCGAGGCGCCCCAGTCTTCGCCGGCCCCGCCGAGGGCGTCGGCCGCGTCCAGCAGAGCTGCGACGGAGCACCCGACCTCGCCGAGGTCGACCGAAAACGTCACGAAGCGGCCGCGTTCGAGCCGGGCGAGGCCGTCGAACACCGGCACGTCTCGCCCGTTGAGCGTTCTGTAACCATTGGGCGCGCCGTCGTGCAGCACGGTATCGCCCCAACCGAAGCCACTGTCGGGGAGCGGGACGTTCTCGAGGATCGCCCGCGCGGGATCGATCCGGGTCGCCCAGACCACCTCCGAACGGCCGGCCGGGTCGAGCCGAACGGGGATGAGGCCGAAGTCGGCGCGGGGTTCGTCGTCCCCCGGCGCGATCGGCAACCCGGCCCGGGACCACGCGTGGCGCGCCGTCCTCCAGTCGGCGAGCGCGGTGGCGGCGATGCCGACGTTCCACCAGGTGGCCTGGTCGTCCTCGCAGCGTTCGGCCGCTTCCAGATTGGCCTTCAAGGACTCTTCCCAGCGCCCGAGCTCCTTGTACATCAAGCCCAGGTTGTAGAGCGGGACGGACCAGTGCGTCGCGAGCATCGCCGCCTTCCGGTAGGCCGATTCTGCTTCCGCCGTCCGGCCCGCCGCGTGCAACGCCCGGCCACGCTCGTTCCAGTGTTCGGGCCCTTCTTCGCCGTTCACGGTGTTCCCCTCGGTGTGTTCGAGGCGAGCCTCGCACCTGGCACGAAGGCCGTCAAGGCGGCCCGCCCGACCCGCTCACGGACACTCGACCGGGTGCTCCGCCGCGCAGGCCGCGTCGCCGCAGCGCACGCGCTCGTTCGAGCACGCGCCCCAGGCGCCGAGCGCGCAGATCTGCATGCCCTCGAAGCAGCCGTCCGTGCACGGCCGGAAGGCGTCCTCCGGGCAGACGGGTGTGTTGGGGCAACGGTCGGGGAACTGCGCCTCACAGGCGGGGTCGTCGCAGCGCACGATCAGGTCGAGACAGACCCCCCAGGCACCGGCGGCGCAGAGCTGGCGGCCCTGGAAACACCCGTCGAAACAGAACCGCTGGTCGTCGTCCGTGCAGGCCACGTCCGGACACTGCTCGGGCGCCGCCTGGACACAGGCCGGGATGCCACAGGCCGGCCGACCCACCGCGCACGCGCCCCACTGGCCGTCGACGCAGGACTGGTAGCCCTCGTCGCAGCCCTCGTGACACAGGTGAATCTGGTTGGGGAAACACACGGGCAGCGGGCACTCGGCGCGGTGGTTGTCCGCACAGTTGGGCGCGGTGCAGTCGATGGCCCCCGCACACTCGCCCCACGTGCCGGCGACACAGGTCTGCGTGCCGGCGGGGATGCAATCGACGACACAGTCCCGCACGGTGTCCGCGACACACTCCGGCGGCGCGGCGTCCGGCGTCGGCGGCTGCATGGCCGCATCCGGCGCCGGGGGTTCGATCGCGGCGTCCACCCGAACGACCGCCGCGTCGGGCACGGGCGGCGGTTCGACCCCCGCGTCCGGCGCGGGCGGCGCGACGACCGCGGCGTCTTCGGACCCGCCGTTCTGGCCGGTCATGCGGGCGTCCGGCATGGCGCCACCGGGCAGGGCCGTGTCCGCCGTCCCGGCCGTCTCTCCGTTGCCGATGTCCGAGGTGACCGTGTCGCGACCCACCTCGACGCGGCTGTCCAGCGGGCAGCCGGCGAGCGGCAGGGCAATGGCCAGGAGCCAGAGTTTGCGTGTCATGGCGTCTCTCCTCCGCCGAGGGCGTAGTCCACGGCGGCGCGCAGCAGGCTGCGGGGGTAGCGGGCGCGGAACCGTTCGGCGAAGGCGCGGGCCTCGTCCATCCGGCCGGCGCGGGCGTGGGCCTGGATGCGCAGCACGTCGCGCTCCTCGGCGAGGCCACCGCTGGCGTAACGACGCTCGTGGGTGGAGACCGCGGCGAGCGCGCCGCGCGGGTCGCCCGCGGCGAGGGCCCGGCGGGCGGCCTCGAGCAGCGCCTGCTCGTCCCCCAGCGTCGAGGCCGGGGGGGCGACGGGGTGCGGGCGCCCGGGCTCGGCGGCGACGGGGGCGTCTTCGTCGGGCATGGCCACGCGGGGGGCGGGG
>CAINDO010000108.1 GCA_903847385.1 uncultured Myxococcales bacterium | reverse complement strand
CTGACCGCCGACGCCCGCGCCGGCGTCCGCGCTGCTGGCGGATCCCCCGGGCTCGCCCATGCCGCCCAGGGCGTCGCCGGCGCCCGCGCCACAGGCGGTGGACAGCAGCGCCAGGGCCCAGGGGGCGAGCCGGCGCGAGACACGCGGCCCGACGGCCCGGTCAACGGCGGGGGGGAAGCTGCGCATATCGAATCTCCCAGGGCTCCCCGGCGCTCTGCTGAGCCCAGAGCGCGTAGGTGCCGGACAGTGAGGGGGCGCGGGCGCTGCCCTGCCCGAGGGGCGACTGCTCGATGCCCGTGACCAGGTCGTACAGATGAAGCCGGTATGTGTTCTGGTCGAAGCTCGAGAGCAGCAGCCAGCGGTCGTGGGCGGCCATCTCGACGGGGTGCCACTGGGTGATGCCCGGCACGTTGAGGGGCATGGCGCCGGCCACCAGGTCGCGGGCGTTCGCCGTGTGGATGACGCGCCGACCCGTCGCGGCGTCCACGGCCATCCAGTAAAGCGCGGCGTCGTCGTGCAGCAGGCGTTCACTGGAGTCGACCACGCCGGGCAGCGTGAGCGAGACACGCTGCCGGCAATCCAGGCCGCGCGTCGCCACCAGGTCGGTCGGTCCGCCGGCCACGGCCTGCTCGAACCAGGCCACGTAGTCCTCGCCGACGACGAGGCCCCATTGGCGGTGGCCCTCGACCCCGCAATCGAAGACGCGGTCGTCGTCGAAGTGCAGGCGGACCTCGGATCGGACCCCGTCCGGCGCCCGCTGGATGAAGCTCGTCAGGCCCGGGCCGCGGCCCATGTGCCACTGCGGCGCGGCCGAGGGCGCCACCGCGCGCAGCGCCGGCAGACCGCCGGTGAGATCCGCCCGGAAGACGTTCACCGTACCGGCGAAGTCCTCGTTGGGCAGCGCGACGAGCAGCACGGCCTCGCGCAGCATCCACTCGGCGCCCCGCGGCAGGTGGGTCAGCGTGTTCTCCGCCACGCCCTGTCGCAGCCGCAGCGCGGTCGTGCCGTCGGGCTCGGTGAGGGTCCACAGCAGGGCCTCGTCCGAGCAGAGCGACCGGGGCACGGCCGCCCCGGCGCTCTCGGCCACGGGTCCGCTGACCTCGTCGCCGAAGCAGTTGCCCGCGGGCGCATAGATGCCCAGCACGCCCAGGTACGGCAGCATGACGTCGGGCAGATCCGGCGGGTCCGGCTCGGCGTCGCGCATGTCCGGCAGATCCGGGGGGTCGTTCCGGACGTCGGGTGGCCCGTCCGGGGGGTCGAGGCGCACGTCGGGCGCGGCGTCGGGCGGAATCGACCGGAAATCGGGCACGTCGGGAACAGACGTGCGCACGTCCGGCGCGGCGTCGGGCGCGAGGGAGCCGGGGGCGTTCGCCGCCTCGACGCAGCGGGCGCGGGCGACGTCGCACTGCTGGAACGGGAAGCAGTCGTCCGCGCTGCGGCACTCCACGCCCTGATCGTCTCCGACGATGGACTGGCAGGCCGCGGCGGGGCAGGCGAGCAGCAACGCTGCGGTGAAGCGGCGCATGTCAGTCCTCCCCCAGCCAGTACCAGAGGAGCCCGCCGACGGCGACGGCGGCGCCCGTGCCCAGCAGCACGTCGGCCAACTGCGCGCGGTCGTCGCGCTGCGAGACCAGCGTGTCCATGGGCACGTCCTCCTTCTGGCGCGTGCTGTAGTCCTCGATGTCGCTCTGGGCGGCCATCGCGCCGGCGCCGGCGATCAGCCCGCCCAGGATGGTCAGGCCCCCCGCTCCGGCCACCAGGATGGGGCCCAGCCGGGTCTCCCGCGGCCGCTCGAACGTCACGTCCAGACGGACGGGCGCGCAGTCGGAAGCGGCGCAGTGCGGCACCTCGAGGGCGCCGCTGACGGCCGGCGCGTCGGGCACGCGCGCCTCGAACGTATGGGTGCCCACGGCCAGGTGAAGCCCCGTCGGCGACACCTGCTCCGAGTCCACGAGGACGGCGCCCGGCGTGGCCGCGGTGCCGTCGTCGTAGCGGGCGAAGAGCGTCACGGGCCTCGAAAGGGCGACCGCGACCGCCTGCCGCGCGCCGCCGCAGTCCGCCGGCGCGGGCACGTCCACCGAGAGCGTCTCCGGGGCGTAGCCGGCCCGCGTCACCGTCACGGAGCGGGGGCCCCAGGGGGCGGGCCCGGCGCCCTGCACCTGCGCGTCCGCCGGTGTGGGGGCGATCGCGAGGTCCACGGGGCAGCGCGCGAGGGAGACGACGTGATCGCCGCTCAGCGCGTCGAGCGCGAGGCGCACGGGCAGGTGTCCGGGCGCGTCCACGGTCACCGTGCCGGCCGAGGCCGCGAAGGTGTCGCCCGGGAGCACCGCGCCGTCGGCGCCCAGGACCCGCAGGCCGGCGAGGGCCGCGCCGTCCGTGCCCACGGGCAGCAGCCGGACGCGGCACGCCGGCGCTCCCGGCAGTTCGATGCGGCCCGCACCGCCGGCCACTGTGAAATCCATGTCAGAGTCGCCGCAACGGCCGTTCACGGTCGCGCGGTACTCGCCGGGGGGCAGGAGCAGCGACGCCCCGGCCGCGGGGGCGGGCAGGGGCCAGCGCGGCGTGTCGGCGCGTCGCGGCCGCAGGACGAAACCCACCGGGGCCCCGCGCGACGCGACCTCGACCACGGCCAGGTTGCCCTTCGGCTGCAGCCCGGGGACGTCGCCGAGCCGCGTGAAGGCCGTCTTCAGGCGAGAGCGGGCCTGGACGTGGTCCATCTCCACCGGAGACAGCAGCCGGGCGGACAAGAGCTGCTCCACGGCGCGGGGGGCGTACTCCGGCGCGCGCTCGGACAGGAAAAACGCCGCCGCGCCGGCCAGGTAGTGGCGGCAGGCCCGCTCGGCCCGGGCGGCGTCGTCGCCGGGGCCGGCGTCCGGGGTCGCCGGGGGCACCTGTCGCACGGCCTCGGCCCAGGTGTCCGGCCGCTCCAGGGCCGCCCGCAGCGGCGCGAGCGCGGCCTGGGTCGAGGTGTCCGTGCACGGCGCGGCGGCGTGCGCGCGCGCAGCGACGAGCAATAGCGGCGCAAGCGTTCGGGCCAGGGCAGCGACCCGACGGCCGGGGGTCTCGAATGTCTGACGATGCCTCACGTGTCCCTCGCGTCGCCGCGCTCGTGGCTCTCCCCGTTCGCGGCGGCCTCCCGAGCATCGATCACCGATGCTCCTGGCGGAGACTGTCGCCGACTCGCGGAAACTTTTGCAACGTACGTGCCAGCGATCGTCGGAGGCGTCCGCGCCCGGCTACTCGCCGCCGACCTTGCAGCGCGCCTCGACCCGCGCAGCCGGCCCCCCCGCGGCCGCGTGGGACAGCGTGAGGCGCACGGCGGTCGACTCGCCGACCTGCTGCGCCCGGGCGAGCCCGCGCGGGAGCTCCTCGGCGCAGGCGCCCGCGTCGCAGCTCCCGCTGCCGTACCCCGGCGTCTGCCAGGTGGCCGAGAGCAGGCGGTCGCCCACGGCGGCGGGGCCGCAACGGACCTTCTCGAACACCGGCGCCTCCGAGGCGTCGTGCGGGTCGAGGAAGACCGTGCCGAGCGCGCCGAGCGCGCGGTTGCCCGGGCGGGCGCGCTCCCGCTCGGCCTCGAAGCGCTCGCGGCGGATGGCCAGCGCCTGTTCGCTGCGGCGCTCGGCCTTGTCCGTGTCCACGCGGGCGGCCAGCCAGGCGCGGACCTCGGGGGTCGTGCGCGTCCAGCGCGCCAGCGCGGCGGCGTCCCGGGCGGGGGGCTCGGCGTCGGACAGGGTGACATCGATCACCAGCCGCGTGACCTGCTCGTCCGGCGTGCCCCCCGAGTACAGGATGAACTCGCCCTCTTTGACCGGGTCGATCGTGGGCGCGGCGACGAGCACCGGCGGTGGCAGCGTGGCGGCGGCCGTGACGAAGGCGCGGGGCCGGTCCGGCGCGGCCGAGGGCGGTGGGAGCGCGGCGTCCGTCAGGCGCGCGGGCAGCACGGTCGTCGGGTCCGTCGCCGGGCCCTGGCTGCCGTCCCCCGCCTTCGAGGTGAAGACGAGGTATCCGGCCACCGCGCCGAACAGCGCCAATCCGCTGGTGGCGGCGGCGGGGCTCACCCGTGAGAAGAACGAGCGTACGGGCACCCGCAGGTCGTCGGGGAGCGCGACCTTCTGCGACTCGATGCTCCGGGCCGTCCGGGCGATGGACTCGCCGCCCGCGTCCGACTCCGCCGGGACCGTATGCGCCAGGGCCGTCTCGTCCAGCTCGGCGAGGATCTCCGCCAGCGCCCGCGCCACCTCGCGCCCGTTCGACGGCCGCTCCTGAGGGTCCAGGGACAGACAGCGATCCATGAGCCGGTGCAGCTTCGGCGGCAGGTCCGGGCAGACCTCGCGGAGCGGCCGCACGCCCGTGTCGAGCAGGATCTTGAAGATCTCGCCTTGAGTGCGCCCGGGCACCGCGCGCTCTCCGGAGAGACACTCGTAGATGACCGCGCCGAGCGCGAACACGTCCGCCCGGGCGTCCACGGCCTCGCCCTTGAGCTGCTCGGGCGGCATGTACTGCAGCGTGCCCATCATGCGGCCGGACTGCGTCTTCAGATCGGCCTCGGCCATCTTCGCCAGGCCGAAATCGAGCAGCTTGACGTACTCGGGCTCTTCGATCCCGCGGTTGTGCAGGAACACGTTGTCGGGCTTCAGATCGCGGTGGACGATGCCCATCTCGTGGGCGTACCCGAGCGTCTCGGCGACCGTCTGCCCGAACCGCACGGAGCCGGAGATGGTCATGCGACCCTCGGCGAGCTTCTGCGTGAGCGTCCGGCCCTGCAGCAGCTCCATGACCAGGAACGGCTCGCCGCGCTCGGGCGAGTAGCCCACGTCGAAGACCTTGACCACGTGCCCCGTGCGCTCGGCCAGCGCTTGAGCGGCGCGGCACTCCTGGAGGAGCCGCTGCTTGAGGCCCTCGTGGTCCTCGGGCGCGAGGCCGGGGGGCACCGTGAGCACCTTGAGCGCGCGCTGCACCTTCAGGCGCGTGTCCTCGGCCAGGTAGACCGTGCCCATGCCGCCCGAGCCCAGCGGGCGGATGATGCGGTAGCGGCCGCCGTCCAGGTGCTCCACGGCCCGCAGCGCGGAGCCGCAGCCCGGGCAGTACACCGCCAGCGGGTCCGAGATGACCTTGCCGCAGCGCACGCAGTGGGTGGGGCGCATGCCGGGCCGCGCCAGCACCGTGTCGCGCTCGCCCCGGATCCAGGCGGGGTGGGCCTCGCGCACCACCACGTCCGCCAGACGGCGGGCCGTGACCACGTCTCCGTCCGTCGAGCCGTCCCCCTGGAGGGCGCGCAGCACGGTGGCCAGGAAGGGCGTGGGGCCGCGTGCCGTGAAGGTCTCCGCGCCGTCGCGGGGGCCCGCGGCCAGCACCCAGGACGCCGCCGGAAACGCGCCCGCGTCCACGTTGGCGTCGATGATGACGCTCGACTCCTTGGGCAACGAGGCCGAGATCTCCCCCAGCGAGATGCTCGTGCGCGCCACCATGGTCGGGCGCGCGTCGCGCGGCATGAAGAGGCCGCTGCGCACGCGTCCGGAGAGGATGAGCAGGGCCTCCTCGGCCCGTTTCAGCCACTCCAGGCGCTCGAGCAGGTTCGACAGCATCGGCCGGCGGTCTTCGGACGCCTCGTCGTCGAGCAGCAACTCCACGTGCCAGCCGCCATGGTCCGGGTCCTGGAGAATGGCCCCGAGCTGCCGCATCGCCCCGCTCGTCCCCGGCCGCTGCTGCATGCCGGGGTCGAGATATCGCTGAATCCCGACCAGGAGCGCCCGACGATCTTTCCGGGGCGCGGCGGGCGCGGCCGGACCACCGTGACCGGGCGCGGCCTCGCCTGTGGGGCCGGGCGGCGGCGCAGCGACGCCGGGAATTTCGGTGGGGTCGGACATCGTTGTCTTTTAAGGAAACATAGGGCCGCGGGCAATGCGATCATTTTTGTTGACCACCGGGATCGACCCGCGTAAAAGCGCGGGCCGCATTGGTCGCGATCCGAAAGTGGTGGATCGCCGTCTCGTCACAACAACCGGAGTCAAGATCGTGCGTATCAGCCGTTTCCAGTCCCTGTCCGCCCTCGCCCTCATCACCGGCTTCGGCCTGTCGGCCTGCGCCCCCAAGCCCAGCAAGATCGACGTCACGCCCGCCAAGGTCGCGATCAACGCCGCCGACGAGAAGGCCGCCCTCAAGGCCGTCGCCAAGTCGGAGAAGGGCGAGGAGATCAAGGACGCCAAGTTCACGTTCGCGTCCGCCGACGCCAACGTCGCCGCCGTCTCCGCCACGGGTGAAGTCACCGCGGGCAAGAAGTCCGGCACGACGAACGTCACCGTCGCCGTCGGCGAGGTCAAGGCCAACGTGCCCGTGACCGTCGCCCTCTACACGACGATCAAGGCCGAGCCCATGGACCTCAGCGTCAAGGTCGGCGAGAGCCTCCCGGTCAAGGCCACCGTGCAGAACGAGGCCGCCGCCGACATCGCCGACGCCAAGATCGAGTGGAAGTCCTCGGACGAGAACATCGCCAAGATCGACACCGCCACGGGCAACGTCACGGGTGTCGCCGCCGGCTCCGCCACGCTGACCCTCACCGCCAAGAAGCTCACCGCCACCGTGAACGTCACGGTCGCGGCCGCCGGTCCCGCCGCCATCGCGGTCGAGGCCGCCACGGGTGAGTTCAAGGCCGGCGAGACGTGGAAGATCAACGTCAAGGCCACCGACGCCGCCGGCGCCGAGGTCGCGGGCGTTGCTTACACCTTCGCCAGCTCCGACGCCGCCATCGCGACGGTCGGCCCCGACGGCACCGTCACGGGCGTGGCCAAGGGCGCCGCCAAGATCACCGTCAGCGAGCCCGGTGGCAAGACCGCCGAGGTCTCCGTCACGGTCAAGTGAGTCGACGACGCCCCTGCGGCGTCCTCGCTCCCTGAGAACGGCTCGCCTCGGCGGGCCGTTTTTTTTTCGGGCCCGGAGACGCGCGAGGCGCCGTCGGACCCGCCCGTCAAGCCGCCGCCCACGCCGCCCGATAACCTGGGTCATGTGGAAGTCCTTGCGCGCTCCCGTTGTGGCGGCCACACCCCGCCCACCCGCGGCTCCGGCCGTCGCCGCGCCCACCGCGGCGCCCGCAGCGTCCGCGGACGAGGCGCTCGACGCGCTCGGGGCGGCGTTGCGGCTCTTGCATACCCGCCCGCTGCCCACGGGGGCGTCGTCGCCCTGGGCCGCCGCGGACGACTGGGCCCGCCACCTGCTCATGGGCACGGCGGCGCCGGGCACGACCCCTCCGCCCGGCCGCGGCACCGGGGCCGCCCGCGACTGGGCAGGGCTGCGGCGCTTCGCGGACGAGGCGCGGCAGGCGGAGCAGGCCCAGGTCGGCAAGACGCTGGGCGACATGCGCACGGGCCTGAAGGCCTGCGTCGAGGCGTTCAAGGCGAGCTGCGCCGCCGACGCCACCATGGACGGCGGGATCGCCAAAGTGCTCGACCGACTCTCGAAGGCCGTTCAGACCGTGCCCCCTGCGGACCTGAAGCGCGAGGTCGTCGCCGCGGTGGACGTGCTCGCCCGCAGCCTCGACGAGCGGCGCCGGCGCCAGGAGAGCGAGCTGAAGAGCATGGCGCAGCGGCTCGACGCCGCCACCGGTGAGCTTCGCGAGGCTCAGCGCGACAGCCAGACGGACGGCCTGACGGGGCTGTTCAACCGGCGCGCCTTCGACGCCCAGGTCGAGAAGGCGCTCCGCCTGCGCGACGAGTTCTCGCAGCACTCGACGCTCGTGTTCTTCGACGCCGACCACTTCAAACACATCAACGACGACTTCGGGCACGCCGCGGGGGACGTCGTCCTGCGCAAGCTCGCCGACACGCTCGTCCGCGCGTTCCCGCGCCGCGGTGACTTCGTCGGTCGCTACGGCGGCGAGGAGTTTGTCGTGATCCTGGCGGACGTGCCGCTGGCGGCCGCCGTGCAGCTCACCGAGCGTTGCCTGGCGACCATTCGGGACCTGCGCATCGACGCCGGTGGCAGCGTGATCCGCGTGACCATCTCGGCGGGCGTGGCGCAGCTCACGCAGCGGGAGACGGCCGCGGCCTGGGTGGGCCGCGCGGACACGGCGCTCTATGGGGCCAAGCAGGCGGGGCGCGACCGGGTGCTGCCCGCCCCCTGACCCGGATTCAGAGTTCGGGCAGGTGGAACAGTCGGCAGGTGTTGTGCCGCGTGAGATCGGCGATCTCGGCGAGCGTACGCCCGCGCACCTCGGCTACGCGGCGGGCCGTCTCCACGACGTAGGCCGGCTCGTTGCGGCGCCCGCGGTGCGGGATCGGCGCCAGGTAGGGCGCGTCCGTCTCCACGAGCAGGCGGTCGTCCGGAATCAGCGGGATGGCCTCGCGGATGGAGTCGCCGTTCTTGAAGGTCACGATGCCCGGGATCGACACGTACAGGCCCAACTCCAGGGCCCGGGCGCACTCGGCCGGGCCGCCGGTGAAGCAGTGCACCACACCGCCCGCGGGCAGGCCGACGTCGGCGATGATGCGAAACGCGTCGTCGTAGGCGTCGCGGATGTGGATCACCACGGGGTGCCCCACCTCGCCGGCGATCTCCAGGTGCCGCCGGAACAGCGCCTGCTGCCGCTCCCGCGGGGAGAAGTCGTAGAAGTAGTCCAGGCCCGTCTCGCCCACGCCGCGGACGCGCGGATGCGCCCACAGCCGCTCGAGTCTGGGCCAGTCGGCGTCGTCGAACTTCGCGGCATCGTGCGGATGGACGCCGACCGTGGCATACAGAGCGTCGTTCTCGCTCGCCAACGCGACCGCCCGCTCCGAGGAGGCCAGGTCCACCCCGATGGTCAGCACCGCCACCACGCCGGCGTCCCGCGCCCGTTGCAGCACCGCCTCGCGATCGCTCGCGAACTTCTCGCCATCCAGATGGGCATGGCTGTCGATGAGTCGGATGTCCATGTGGGGCGGCATCCTAGCAGCGGTGGGCGCAGGATTCACGGGCTGCGGTGCGGGCGAGCCGCCCCCGGTCTCCTGCGAGCTCGACGCCCCCGAGTGCCGGCGCAACGCCCTGGCCCACTGCGACGACGCCGGCGTCGTCGTCGAGACGCCCTGCGACCCCGGCCGCTGCGCCGTGGACGCGCCCGTCGCGCAGTGCGTGCCCGCGAACGCGCTGCCCTGCGACCCGGTGACGGACGTGGCGAGCTGCGAGAACGGCCTCATCGTCGAATGTGCGCTCGACGTCGCGTACCGCCTCGCCCGGGACTGCGGCGAGGGCATGCTTTGCCTGTCGAAGGAGGGCGTGGCCACCTGCGCCGTGCTCGACGGGCGGCCGTGCTCGCCCTCGACGTTTCAGCCCCTCTGCGTCGGCGAGCGGCGCATCGAGTGCGAGCGCTCGCGGGGTCGCCTGTTCGAGGCCGGGGCCTGTGCGGCCACGCCCTGACGCGGCGCACGGGCCGACCTGACGACGCCCGTTGCCCCGCCGGTCTGCCTGGTCCATGCTGCGCGCCGTGACCGACCTGCCGCCATCGCCCGAGTCGTCGTCGGGCCCGGACGACCATCCACCGGCCATTCCGCTGGGCCCCTTCGACCTGGTGAAGCCCATCGGCGAGGGCGGCATGGGGGTCGTGTGGCGCGGCGAACACCGCCGCCAGGGCGTCAGCGTGGCCGTGAAGGCCATGACCGGCCAGACCACGCGGGACGCCCGCTACGCCCGGGCCTTCCGGAACGAGGTCCGCGCGGTGGCCGGCCTGGACCACCCGGGCATCGTGCAGGTCTACGACTTCGGCGCCATCTCCGACGAGGCGGATCGCCTCAGCCACGGGCGCCTCAAGTCCGGCTTCCCGTACCTGGTCATGGAGCTGGTCGAGGGCGGGTCGCTGCGCGGTCGCGACGTCGCGCTCACCTGGCCCGTGCTGCGCGCCGTGCTGCTCTCGCTGCTCGACGCCCTGGGCCACGCCCACGCGCACGGGGTCATCCACCGCGACCTGAAGCCGGAGAACGTGCTCTGGGGCGGCGGTCCCTGGGACGTGAAGCTCACGGACTTCGGCGTGGCGCACGCCCTCGACATGGAGGAGCCCGACCAGCGCGCCCGGCCGGAGGGCTCGATGATGGGCACGCCCTCGTACATGGCGCCCGAGCAGATCGAGGGCCGCTGGCGGGACCACGGCCCCTGGACCGACCTGTACGCGATCGGTTGTGTGGCCTGGGAGCTGACGACGGGCCTGCCCCCCTACGGCCGTGGGCCCGTGCGTCGCATCCTGTCTGCGCACCTCACCCTGCCGCCGCCGCTGTTGGCGCCGCGTTTCCCCGTGCCCCGTGACTTCGAGCCCTGGCTGCGTCGTCTGCTGGAGAAGGACCACCACCGCCGTTTCATGCGCGCGGCGGACGCCTCGGCGGTGTTGCGCGAGATGGCGCTGGCCGAGACGGATCGGGCCGCCGACGCCGGGGGGGACGCGGCCGAGCACAGCCCCGTGGCCTTCGCCGCGACGGCCACCATCGCGCCCGCGCCCGAGGTCTACGACGACCTGCCCGGCCTCGGGTATCTGGACCTCTCGACGATGCCGCTGCCCAACACCCGCGCGCCCATGCCGCCGGACTGGCGCAGCCGCGAGAGCGCCGCGGACGCCGTGCGCCTGCTGGACGTGGGCCTGGGGTTGTACGGGATCCGGGCGATCCCGCTCGTGGGCCGCAACGACGAGCGCGACGCGCTCTGGGCGGCGTTGCGCGAGGTCGACGCCGCCGGCACGGCCCGGGGCATCGTGCTGCGGGGCCCCACGGGTTACGGCAAGAGCCGCCTGGCCGAGTGGCTCAGCGTGCGCGCCCACGAGACGGGCGCCGCGACGATCCTGCGGGCCATCCACGGCCCCACGCCCGGCGCGTCCCACGGCATCGGGCCCATGCTGGGCCGCCACCTGCGCTGCCTGGGCCTCACGCGCAGCGAGGCGTTGAGCCGCTGCGAGACCGAGCTGCGGCATCTGAGCATCGACGATCCGGACGAGGCCGCCGGCGTGGTCGAGCTCCTGTCGCCCACCTCGGGCCAGAGCAAGGAGAGCACGCGCCGCATCCGCTTCCGCAGCCCGCAGGAAGGCTACAACCTGCTGCGGCGGCTGCTGGAGAAGCAGACCGCCGAGCGGCCGGTCATCCTGTGGCTGGACGACGTGCAGTGGGGCCTCGCCTCGTTGAACTTCGCGGCCCACCTGCTCGCGCGCCCGGACCGCCTGCCGGTGCTCGTGGTGATGACCGTGCGCGACGAGGCCCTGTCCGAGCGCGTGGCCGAGGCCGAGGTGCTGGCCGCGCTGCTGCAGCGCCCGGAGTGTCGCGCACTCGAGGTCGGCCCCCTGGAGGCCGGCGCCCGCCCCGCGCTGATGCAGGCCCTGCTCGGCTTGGACGACGAGCTGGCCGCCCGCGTGGACGAGCGCACGGCGGGCAACCCGCTCTTCGCGGTGCAGCTCGTGGGCGACTGGGTGCAGCGCGGCATCCTGGTGCCCGGCCCGCGGGGTTTCACGCTGCGCTACGGCGCCCGCGCCGACCTGCCGGACAACCTGCACGAGGTCTGGTCGACCCGCGTGGGGCGCCTGCTGGAGCATCAGGCCGCCCCGGCCGAGGCCGCGCTGCTGGCTGCGGCCGTGCTCGGCGCCGAGGTGGACATGGCCGAGTGGCGCGCCGTCTGCGGGCTGCTCGCCACGGAGGCCTCGTTCGCCCTGGTCGAAGAGCTGCTGGCCCAGCGTCTGGCGCGCTGCGGCCCCGAGGGCCCCGAGGTCCGGTGGGCGTTCCAGCACGGCATGCTCCGCGAGACCCTGGAGCGGCGCGCCCGCGAGCTGGGCCGGCTCTCGGAGATCCACGGGGCCTGCGCGCACATGCTGGAGAGCGTGGCCGGGCAGCACGTGGCCGAGCGCCGGGGCCGGCACCTGCTGGCGGCGGGCGAGCCCGAGGCCGCGCTGGAGCCCCTGCTGCAGGGCGCGCGCGAGCGCATCGACGCCGGCGACTATGGCATGGCGGAGGCCCTGCTCATCGAGCGCGAGCGCGCCATGGCCGAGCTCGGCGTGCACGAGGAGGACGTCCGCTGGGGCGAGGGCTGGCTCGTGTTCGCGCGCCTGGCCCGCCTGCGCGGTCGTTACGACGACGCCGGTCGCTGGGCGCGGCGCGCCACCCTGGGCGCCCGCTGGGAGGCCTGGGCGCCCATCCGGGCCCAGGCGTTCCTGGAGATGGGCCGCCTGGACGAGCACCAGGGCAGCCTGGACTCGGCCTGGAAGTGGCTTCAGCGCGCCGAGCGCCTCGCCCGGCAGCGGGGCGACCGCAGCGTCCTCGCCCAGGTGCGGCACGTGATGGGCAACATCCTGCTCACCCGGGGCGCACACGAGGTCGCCGAGCGCGCCTACCGCATGGCCCGTGAAGACTACGAGAGCGCCCGGGACGAAGAGGGCGTCGGCGCCTGCTCCGTGGGCCTGGGCCGGCTGGCCAAGCAGGCCGGGCGCCTGGACGAGGCCGTCGAGCACTTCCGCGATGCCCGCGCCCGCCTGGACGCCGTGGGCGTGCGCCTGGCCGTGGCGGTGTGCGAGAACGAGCTCGGGGAGCTCGCGCGCCTTCGGGGCGACCTCGAGGCCGCCGAGCGCCACTGCCGCGAGGCCCTGCAGCGCAACCTGGCCATGGGGGCCGGCGGCGCGGCCTTTCCCCGCGTGAACCTCGGCCTGATCCTGATGGCCCGCGAGCGGGGCGAAGAGGCCCGGCGCGAGCTGCTGGCGGCCCTGGCGACCTTCGAGCAGCAGGGGCGGCGAGCGCTCATGGGGGCGGTCCACGCCTGCCTGCTGCCGTGCTGCGTGATGACGGGCGACCTGCCCGCCTTCGACCACCACCTCACCGAGGGCATGGCCCACCTGGCCGAGACCGGCCTGTCCGACGTCGACGTCGCCCGGTGCGCGGACAAGGCGGCCACCCTGCTCGTCGCGCTCGGGGAGCCGGCCCGCGCACGGGACTCGCTGGCCCTGGCGCGCGCGCAGTGGCTGGCGCTCCAGCGTCCGGACGAGGCCGCCGAATGTGATCGGCGCGTCGCCGCCCTCGGCAAGGCCCCCCCGGCGTGAGCCCGACCGAGACCGCGTCCGGGGCCGCGCGGCGCGGCGCCCTGCTGGGCGGGGCGCTCGGCACGGCGTTTTTCCTGTGGGCCATCCTGGCGAACGCCGGGTTCTCGGTGATGGGCGTCCAGAACGACACCATCACGCAGATGGTCTTCGGCGACAACCTGGGCCTGCTCATCACCACGCAGTTGCGGACCTTCGGGTTCCAGGCCGTGATGGGCGCCCTGGCCGGCGCCGCCGTGCGCGTCGCGCTCCAGAATCGGCGGCACGCAGACACCCTGACCCTGGCGCTGCTGCTCGCCGCGCACCTGTCCATGGCCGCGGGGGCGGTGATCTATGCCCCACAGCTCTTCACGGAGCAGATGTTCGAGAAGGGCGGTTGGCGCGCGGCCTTGCAGGTCTTCCTGACGGACCACCTGTCGCCGACGCAGGCGCGGATTCCGGCCTTCGTCATCGGCGCCGCCGTGGGTGGCACGCTCGTCTTTCGCGCCGCCCGGCACCGCCTCGGGCGGTTCGTCCTCGCGGCGACCGCGGCCACGGGCGCGTTCTTGTATCTCTCCCGGCCGACGCCGCAGCCCCGCGTCCCCGCCGAGTCGGCGAGCGTGCCGCGCCGCCCGAACGTGCTGATCCTGGGCGTCGACTCCCTGCGGGACGACCGCCTGATGGACCCGCGCGTGATGCCCAACCTGTCCAGCCTCGCGGCGGGCGGCGCGCGCTTCACCCGCGCCTACACGGCCATTCCGCGCACGTTCCCCTCATGGATCTCGCTGCTCACGGGGCGCTATCCGGCGCGCAACAACCTGCGCCACATGTTCCCCCGCGCAGAGCAGCGCGCCGTGGACTTCCAGGCGCTGCCGGCCCGCCTGGCCGGCGCGGGATACCGGTCGGCGGTCGTCAGCGACTTCGCCGGGGACATCTTCAGCCGGGTGTCCCTCGGCTTCGACGAGGTCATCGCGCCGACTTTCCGATTTCCCACGCTCATCGAGCAGCGCAGCGTCGAGATTCAGTCGCACCTGCTGCCCTACATCATCGGCCCCTTCGGTCGGTCCATCTTCCCTGTGGTGGACGAGCTGGCGCAGCTCGCGGATGCCAACCTGGTCAGCGACCGCGCCCAGGCCGCCATCGAGCGCCTGAGCGCGGGCGACCACCCCTGGCTGCTGACGGTCTTTTACGGCAACGCGCACTTCCCCTACGCCGCGCAGTGGCCCCACTACCGTGAATTCACCGATCCGGCGTATCCGGGGCGCTTCCGTTACCATCGGCCGCCGGACGTCGAGGGCACGGCCGGCCCGCCCACGGAGCAGGACGCTCGCCAGATCCGCGGCCTCTTCGACGGCGCGCTGAACGAGGTGGACGCCGGCGCCGCCCGCCTGCTCGCCTACCTGGACGCGGTCGGCGAGCGCGAGAACACGATCGTCATCATCCTGGCCGATCACGGCGAGCATCTGGGCGAGCCGGGGATGGGCATCGGCCACGGCGAGCACCTGCGCGGCGAGAACGCCCTGCGCATCCCCCTGGTGGTCAGCGGGCCGGGCATCCGGCCGGGGCAGACGCGGGACGAGGTCGTGCGCTCCGTGGACGTCGTCCCGACGCTCCTGGGCCTGCTGGAGCTGCCCTCGGCACCGGGGGACTTCGACGGCCAGGATCTGAGCCCCACCCTGCGCCAGGGCGTGGCCCCGACGCCGCAGGGCGCCTACGCCGAGACGGGGATCTGGTTCACGGACAAGGGGCCGGACTTCTTCCAGCGCCTGCGGATGCCCTACCCGGACATCACGGCGCTCTGCGAGGTCGACAAGCGCCACCGCGCCGAGGTCGTCCTCAAGCGGGAGTGGGCCGAGCGCATCAACGTCGCCAAACACCGCGCCTGGATCGAGGGCGACTGGAAGCTCATCTACGTGCCGCTGCCCGACCGCGTGGTGGTCGAACTCTACGACACGCGCGAGGACCCGCCCGTGGACCGCGCCGCGGAGCACCCGGACGTCGTGGCCCGCATGTCCGAGGCGCTGTACCTGCACGCCGAGTGGAACGAGCGCGCCACGGTGCGCAACGGCTACGTGCTGCCCGGGCCCCTGGCGCCGCCCGCGGAGGGCGCCCTGCTGGTGCCCCGGCTCTGAGAGTTCAGAGCGAGGCTTCAGCGTCCGCCATGGGCACCGGGCGCGGCGGGGTGGTCTCGCTGGCCTGCCGCAACCGCTCGCCGGCCGGCGTGCGCGCCTGCGCCAGGGCCTTCACGACCTCGTGGGTGGTGGGCTGCATCCACAGGCGCAGCACCAGCCGTGCGGCGCCGGCGGGCACGGGCACGGCGAAGTGCACGCGGTCGCCCCCGGCCTCGAAGTCGGCGTCGTCCGCCACCCCCACGCTCGCCGTCGTCTCCGCGTCCGGGCCGTCGGCGCGCCAGCCCTGGGGCAGCAGGCGGTTGTCCAGGCGCCAGCGGGCGGCCTTCAAGAGCAGGTGGGTCTCGCGGCCCTCCAGGTCGTCGATTCGCGTGCCCCAGGCCGGGACCTGGTCGGCGGAGGTCACCCGGTCCACGTGGTTCACCCCGTGCACCAGCGCGGCCACGCGGCCGTCCGCGTCGGGCTCGCCCGCGCCCAGGAGCACGGCGCCCGAGGCGTCCAGCACCTGCCAGCTCAGGAACATGCGCCGCGTGGGGTAACCCGTGGGCAGCTTGTGGCCGGTCAGGTTCTGCACGATGGCCGTGGCCGTCAGCACGCCGTCCGCGATCGCGGCGTCGCCGATTCGCAGCGTGGCGGCGGCCCGCAGGAACGCCTCCGTCTCGCCCGCCGAGGCCTCGAGCAGCCCCGGCTCGGCCGGGCTCTGCCACATCTCCGGATCGGCGGCCAGCAGGCGCGGCAGCCAGGCGTTGCCCCCCAGGATGTCGTGCCGCCGGAAGGGCGTGCGCGCGTTCAGACCGCCCGGCCGGATCGACACGATGGTCTCCAGAGGCCGCCCCTGGTGGTCGACGGAGGGCATGTGGCAGTCCTGGCAGGACCGCGCGGCCGTGCCGGCGCCGCCGTGGTCTTCTTCGTCCGCGGTCCGGAAGTTCGAGTTGCGCCACTCCAGGTAGGTGGCCTGCTCGGGGAACACCGGCCCGGTCGGGGTGCCGGCGGCGTCGAGCGGGCGCGTCAGCACGGTGTGGCACGTGCCGCACAGCGCGCTGCGGGCCATGTGCGCCCCGCCCGTGGGCGTGTAGTTCACGTGGTTCTGCATGGGCACCACGAACGGGTCCGTATACGGCCCGTAGATCAGGCGATCCTTGCCCATGCGATAGCCGCCCGTGAAGCTGTTGGGCGTGCCCAGGCCGTCGGCCCGGATCTGGTGGCAGGCGGTGCAGGTCACGCCGTCGCGGGCCAGGTGGTCCACGTCCGCGGTGCCGGCCACCAGGTCGTCGAACCGCACATGCTCACCGTCCTCGGCCTTCTCCACGCGGGCGGCCGGGGCGTGGCAGCGGGTGCAGGTGGCCTCGATGTCCTCGCGGGCGCTCGCGGGCGCCGCCGCCATCTCCGCGGCGAAGGCGGCCAGGTAGTAGGGGTCGCGCGCCGAATGGGCCATGGCGCCCATCAAAAACGTGCCCACGGGCGAGATGTCGATGCCGTCCGCGTCGCGCAGCAGGTCGCCGATGCCCAGGTGGCAGAAGGCGCAGGCCTCGTGGGTCATGAACCGGCCCACGGAGACCGGGTTCGCGTGGGGCAGGGCGGCCAGGGGCTCGGGGGGCGGGCCCAGATCGGGCAGCGCGGCGTCCGGCGGGGGGGCGGCGTCGGCGGGGCGGGCGTCGGTCTCGCCGGGGCCGGTGTCGGGCGTCGGGCGGGCGGCATCGGGCGTGGCAGCGGGCGGGACCGCGTCGGCGGTGGAGGTGTCGTTCGACGCGGCCCCGTCGCTGCACGCGAACAGCGCGAAGGCGACCAGGGCCAGGCGGGCCCCGGACTCAGTGGGTGTGGACGTGGGCGTCGGTTTCGGGGCCGGCATCGGCCGCTTCGTGAACATGGGCGTCGGTCTCTTCTTCTGTCGCCCCGATGACGTGCGAGATCAGGGTGAACGTGTGCGTCTCCGTCGGACCGACCTGCAAGAACAGGCCCGCCTCCGGGAGCGCGTAGTGGAGCACCAACTTCGCCTTCGAGCAACCGGCGGTGGCGTCGCCCGTGTCGAGCGGCTCGACCGCCGCGCCGTCGGGGTCCGTGGCGCTCACCGGCACGTTCTCGCTCAGCAGCAGGTACGTCTCGGTCCCGCCCTCGGCGTGCACGTGCAGGTAGCCGGTGTGTCCGTTCGTACCCTCCGGCAGGGTCACGACCAGGCGCTCGTGGGGGTGCGCATGTTCGGCCTGTTCCAGGCCCGCGCCGGCCGAGATCGCCTCTTCCTCGCCGTAGTCGAAGTGGTCGCAGGCGGCGGTGATGGCCGCCGAGTCCAGGCCGGACGTCGAGCTCCACGACCTGGAGTCCGCATCACAGGCCGAGATGAGGGCGAGAACCAGCAGCGGGGACGACGAACGCACGGGCAGGCCTCCGGTGGATGACGACGAGAAAGTCGCCGCCACTCTGCCACGCACCCGGGCCCGGCCACGATGCGACAAATGGTCGCAGCCCCGGGGCGGGTCGTCGTTACCGTTCCCATGGGGTTACGCCCGATTTGTTACCCCCTGGTAATCCGGGTCATCCCATCGGATTGGCCCGAATCGGCACCCCAGGCCGTTTCCCGCCGATCCTCGGGGTTGGCACGATCCTTGACTTGTACGCCCGCCCGGAGGTGTCAAGTGGACGTGATTTTCTTTCTCCTACCGGTGGCGCTGGGGCTGGGCCTCGGTGCCGTGGTCGCCTTCCGCTGGGCGGTGCGGGACGGCCAATTCGACGATCTGGACACGCCGCCCTTGCGTGTCCTCACCGATGACGCCAAGGCCCAACTGGCCGGGGAGGGTCGTTCATGAGCAGTCAGGCAGCCCAGGGCAACCTGGAGCACTTCGAGTATGACGACGCCATCGTCCGCAAGTTCACCGTCGCGACGATGATCTGGGGCCTGGTGGGCATGCTGGTGGGCGTGATCATCGCCTTCGAGCTCGCCGCGCCGGCCCTGAACCTGGACCTGCCCTGGACGACCTTCGGCCGTCTGCGCCCCCTGCACACCAACGCGGTCATCTTCGCGTTCGTGGGCAACGGCTTCTTCGCCGGCGGGTACTACAGCACCCAGCGCCTCCTGAAGGCGCGCATGTTCTCGGACACGCTCTCCAAGATCCACTTCTGGGGCTGGCAGCTCATCATCGTATCGGCCGCCCTGACGCTGCCCTTCGGCATCACGACTTCGAAAGAGTACGCCGAGCTCGAGTGGCCCATCGACCTGGCCATCACGCTCATCTGGGTGGTCTTCGCCATCAACTTCTTCGGCACCCTGGCCAAGCGTCGCGAGCGCCACCTCTACGTGGCCATCTGGTTCTTCATCGCGTCGATCCTCACGGTGGCCGTGCTGCACGTGGTCAACTCCCTCGCGCTGCCCGTCTCGGCCCTGAAGAGCTACTCCGTCTTCGCCGGCATCCAGGACGCCCTGGTGCAGTGGTGGTACGGCCACAACGCGGTCGCGTTCTTCCTCACCACGCCGTACCTCGGCCTGATGTACTACTTCATGCCCAAGGCCGCCGAGCGCCCCGTGTACAGCTACCGGCTGTCCATCGTGCACTTCTGGTCGCTCATCTTCCTGTACATCTGGGCCGGCCCCCACCACCTGCTCTACACGTCGCTGCCCGACTGGGCGCAGACCCTGGGCAGCGTGTTCTCCATCATGCTCATCGCGCCCTCGTGGGGCGGCATGATCAACGGTCTGCTGACCCTCCGCGGCGCGTGGGACAAACTCCGCACCGACCCGATCATCAAGTTCCTCGTCGTCGCCATCACGTTCTACGGCATGTCGACCTTCGAGGGCCCGATGATGTCCATCAAGACGGTCAACGCGCTCTCGCACTACACCAACTGGACCATCGGCCACGTGCACGCCGGTGGCCTGGGCTGGAACGGCTTCTTCATCTTCGGCATGCTATACTGGCTCGTCCCCAAGCTCTGGAACACGAAGCTCTACAGCCAGAGCCTGGCCACGACGCACTTCTGGCTCGGCCTCATCGGCATCTCGCTCTATGTCATCTCCATGTGGATCGCCGGCGTGTCCGAGGGTCTGATGTGGAAGGCCTTCGACGGTGATGGCCGCCTGGTGTACGGCTCGTGGGTCGACACCCTGCCCTCGCTGATGCCCATGTACTGGATCCGCGCGGTCGGTGGCACGCTCTACCTGACGGGCGCGATCCTGTTCGTCTACAACCTGGTCAAGACGATGAAGGCCGGCGTGGCGTTCGAGGAGAAGGCCAGCGCGCCTGCCCTCGCCTCCATGCCGTTGGACACCCACGGCGGCAAGCACCGCATGCTGGAGGGCAAGCCTCTTCAGTTCGCCATCTGGACGACCGTTGCGGTCCTCATCGGCGGCGCCGCGGAGATCATCCCGACCATCGCGATCGAGTCCAACGTCCCGACCATCGCCTCGGTCAAGCCGTACACCCCGCTGGAGCTCGAGGGCCGCGACGTCTACATCGCCGAGGGTTGTTACGTCTGCCACTCGCAGATGGTCCGTCCGTTCCGCGCGGAGACCGAGCGGTACGGCGAGTACAGCAAGGCCGGCGAGTTCGTGTACGACCACCCGTTCCAGTTCGGCTCCCGCCGCATCGGTCCGGACCTCCACCGCGTCGGCGGCAAGTACCCGGACATGTGGCACTACAACCACATGCTCAACCCGCGCGTCGTCTCGGCCGGGTCGATCATGCCCAACTACCCCTGGCTCTTCGAGAACACGCTCGACCTCGGCCTGACCTCGGCCAAGGTGAGCGCCATGAAGACCTTCAACGTGCCCTACACCGACGCCGACGTGAGCGGCGCGGTCGAGGCCGCCAAGGCGCAGGCCGCCGGCATCGCCGAAGGTCTGATGAAGCAGGGTCTGCCGGACATTCGCGAGAAGAAGATCGTGGCGCTGATCGCCTATCTGCAGCGCCTCGGCACCGACATCAAGAAGGGCGCGCCCGCTGGAGGTCAGACGCCATGATGTCCGGAGTCCTCTCGCAGACGAACCTTCTGTACTTTCCCTTGTTCGCCTTCGTGCTGTTCGGCTCGATCTTCGCCGGCGTGCTCTTCTGGGTCTTCCGCCCGGGTTCCCGAGCCGTCTACGACGCCCGCAGCCGCATGGCCCTCGAAGGCAATGACACCGACACCCTGAACGCCTCGGAGGGGCAAAATGTCCAGCCGTGATCCCGACAAGCTCCTCGACCACGACTACGATGGCATCAAGGAGTTCGACAATCCGCTCCCCAAGTGGTGGCTGTGGCTCTTCTACGGCTGCATCATCTGGTCGGCCATCTACGTGCCTTGGGCGCACCTCGGCGGGCACCTGCCCGGCGCGGAGTACGAGGCGGACGTGAAAGAGGCCGAGGCGGCGCACCCGCGTCGCGACCCGGGCGCCGGCATCGACCTCGCCGCCGCTCAGGCCGACACGGACCGCATCGCCAAGGGCAAGGCCACGTTCGAGAAGCTCTGCACCCCGTGCCACGGCCCGCAGGCCGGCGGTCTCGTGGGGCCGAACCTCACGGACAACTTCTGGATCCACGGTGGCAAGATGCAGAACCTCGTCACCACGATCACGAACGGCGTGCCCGAGAAGGGCATGATCTCGTGGAAGTCTCAGCTGTCGCCGGACGAGATCGTCAACGCGGCGGCCTTCATCAAGTCCTTGAAGGGGACCAACCCCAGCAACCCGAAGGCGGCCGAGGGCCAGCCGGAGGAGTAATCACACCGCTGCGCGGGACCGCATACGGCGTGGGGTGGACGCCGTGGTCTCGTGCAGCAGGATCGCCACGCGCGATCCAGTCCCGGGAGCAGCGTCATGCCACTCGAAGAAAACGACAGTCTCGCCACCATTGGTGACAAGGGCCGCCGGCTCTGGCTCTACACGGACCGCGTGTGGGGCACTTGGCTCAAAAGGCGCGCCGTCGTCTCCTATCTCCTCTTCTTCATCCTCCTCCTCGCGCCCTGGATCGACATCAACGGCGACCCCGCGTTGATGTTCGACATCCCGAACCGCAAGTTCCACATGTTCGGCATGACGCTCCTGGCCAGTGATGGCCTGTATCTGCTGTTCGTGATGGGCTTCGTGGTCTTCGGCATCTTCCTGGTGACCGCGCTCTTCGGCCGCGCCTGGTGCGGCTGGGCCTGTCCTCAGACCGTCTTCCTGGAGTCGATCATCCGACCCCTGGAGACCCTGATCGAGGGCAAACCCCGCACGCGCGAGAAGCTCGACGAGGGCCCGCTCACCGCGGCCAAGGTCTGGAAGAAGTCGCTCAAGTACACCGTCTACCTCGTGGTGGCCGGGGCCATCGCGACCACGGTCGTGGCCTACTTCCTGGGGCCCGACGGGATCCTCGAGGCGCAGTTCGACCCCTTCTCGCACCCGGCGGGCACGGGGTTCTTCATCGGCATCACGGGGATCCTCTTCTTCGACTTCGCCTGGTTCCGCGAGCAGACCTGCGTCGTGGTGTGCCCCTACGGCCGCTTCCAGTCCGTGCTGCTCGACGCCGACTCCATCAGCATCAACTACGACGAGAAGCGCGGCGAGCCCCGCGGCAGCAAGCGCACGGCCGGCGCGGGCGACTGTGTCGACTGCAAGCGCTGCATCCAGGTCTGCCCCACGGGCATCGACATCCGCAAGGGTGTGCAGATGGAGTGTGTGGGCTGCATGGCCTGCATCGACGCCTGCGACGAGGTCATGCTGAAGATCGACCGCCCGGTCGGCCTCATCCGCATGGCCTCGATGAAGCAGATGGAGGGCGGCGCCCGCCGCATGCTCCGCCCCCGGGTGTTCGTCTACATCGGCCTCATCTGCATCGTGGCCGTGGGCCTGTTCGTCACGCTGAGCAAGCGCAAGGAGCTGGAGTTCACCCTGGCCCGCGCGCCCGGCCCGGCCTACGTCGAGATGGCCGACGGGGTGGTGCAGAACCACGCCAACCTGCGCATCTCGAACCGGGGTGACCACGACCACACGATCAACGTCGAGGTCCTGGAGCCGGTGGACGGCAAGATTGTGGTCCCCGGCATCCCGGTCATCGTCAAGGCCGGTCAGGAGCAGCGGTTCCCCGCGTTCCTGATGCGGCCGACGCCGAAGACGCCGGACGGCAAGAGCAAGTTCCGCGTCCGCATCTCCGACGAACGGGACTTCGAGCAGATCATCGAGTGGAACTTCCTGAGCAAGGCGCAGATGTAGTCTGCGTCGAACGGAGTCGACCATGGCACCGGTTTCCAACCTCTCGCACCCCAAGAACCCCGGCCGCGCGAGCCCGTGGCCGTGGGCCATCGCCGGCGGGCTCGGCGTCGTCGTGGCCGTGAACGTCTGGGTCGCACGCATCGCCGCGTCGGACCCGCCCGTGGTCGAAGCCGACAAACCCTACGAGGTCGGCGAGGCCTACCAGGGTGAGATCGAGGCGTTCCGGCAGTCGGCGACGCTCGGCTACTCGGCCGATGTGACCGTCGGCGGCGGCCGGGTGACGCTGAAGCTCACGGACCGCGCCGGCCAGCCCGTCGCAGGCCTGCACGGGGCGATGCGGCTCGAGCGGCCGGACCGCAAGGACCGCGACCAGACCCTGAACCTCACGGAGTCGGCGCCCGGCATCTACGAGGCCACCGGCGACCTGACCCCCGCCGGCGTGTGGCGCCTGCACTCGGCCCTGGGGGACGCCCGGGGTCAGTGGCTCGACGA
The DNA here is from genome assembly GCA_903847385.1 of uncultured Myxococcales bacterium. GTDB lineage: Bacteria > Myxococcota_A > Bradymonadia > UBA7976 > UBA1532 > CAINDO01. The sequence goes on along the minus strand of CAINDO010000108.1, from coordinate 6,491 downwards.
CCGCCGCATGTGGGTGCAGCCGTGAACTTGGGGCCCGAGGCCGGCCTCGGCCTGGTCGCGACGACGGCCATGCTGGGCAGCCTGCACTGTGTCGCCATGTGTGGCGGCTTCGTGCTCGCCTGCGCGCCGCGCAAGGGCCTCTGGCGTTACCACGCGGGCCGCATGACCGGCTATCTGTCACTGGGTCTGTTGGCCGGCGCGGTGGGCGCGGGCCTCGACCATGTCTCGGCCGAGGTCGTCGGGTACCAGCGCATTGCCGGGTATGTTCTGGGCGGCCTGCTCATCGCGATCGCGCTCCGCACGCTGTTCCCGGCGGGTGTGTCCCAGAACGCGAAACCATCGGCCTTGTCGCGCTTGCGGCAGCGGCTCTGGGCCCGCGTGGCGCCGCGTCCCGAACCCGGGCAGCGGCCCAAACCCATGGGCTATGCCATCGGCCTGCTCTCGGCGCTGCTGCCCTGCGGCTGGCTCTGGAGTTTCCTGGTGCTCGCCGCCGCCACCGCCTCGCCCGTGCACGGCGTGGGGGTGATGGCCGCCTTCTTCGTGGGCACCGTGCCGCTCCTCACGGCCTTCGGTCTGTTGGCCGGGCGCCTGGCCTTCGCCGGTCTGTTGCAGCGCCACGCCCCCCGCATGACGGCCGTGATGATGCTCGCCGCCGGTCTTCTGGCCGTGGCCGGCAAGCTCGGCCCCTCGTTCGAGGCCCGCGGCCCCGATGGCCGCCTCACCGAGATCTGTAATCACCCATGAGCGAAGCGAACGCCCCCTTGGGGGGGCAGACCCGCGCAGCGGGCGGGGGGGCGGTGTCATGAGCGATGTAACCCCCGAGGGCTGCCTCCACTGCGGGCAGCCCACGCCCGATCACGCGGACTTCTGCTGCCCCGGCTGCCGCGCCGTGCACGAGATGCTCAACGCGCAGGGCCTCGGCGACTTCTACAGCCTGCGCGACCGCTTCGGCGGCGGGCGGCCGGCCAGCGCCATCGACGGCGAGGCCGTGGCCGAGGGCGCCTCGGCCTACGCCCACTACGACGAGCCCGAGTTCCAGAACCGCTACTCCCCGGACGGCCAGCGCTGCACGCTCTACCTGGACGGCGTGCACTGCGCCGCCTGCGTGTGGGTGATGGACCAGCTCCCGCGGGTGGTGCCGGGCGTGCGGGCGTCGCGGCTCGAGTTCGCCACCCAGCGGCTTCACCTGGAGTGGGACCCGGAGACCGTCTCCCTCAGCCGCATCGGCGGTTTTCTCCATCAGATCGGCTACCCGAGCCACCCGCTGAGCGAGGCGGACGCCGCCGAACGCCGCCGCAAGCGCGCCGATCTGTTGCGCCTGGCCATCTCCTTCGCCGTGGCCGGCAACACCATGCTCATGGCCGCGGCCCTGTACGCCGGCGAACTCCAGGACATGACCCCGAAGTTCACCCAGTACTTCGAGGGCTGGAGCGCGCTCCTGACGCTCCCCGCCGTGACCTACGGCGCCTGGCCCTTCTACCGTGGCGCCTGGGGCGGCCTGCGCACCCGCACCGCGCACATCGACATCCCCATCTCCCTGGGCATCATCGGCGGCTACGTCGCCAGTGTGTTCTCGGTCTTCTACGGCTTCGGCGCGGTGTATTTCGACACCGTGGCGCTCCTGGTCTTTCTGTTGTTGCTGGGGCGCTTCTTCCAGCAGCGCGGCCAGCGCGCGGCCCTGCGCGGCACGGAGCTGTTGGCCGTGCTCACGCCGCCCATCGCCTGGCGCCTGGATCCCAACGCGCCCGAGGGCCCGCGCTTCCGCGCCGTGGCCAGCAGCCGCCTGCGGCCGGGCGACCAGGTCCGCGTGCGCGCCGGCGAGACGCTCCCCGCCGATGGCACGGTGCTCCGCGGGCAGTCCTTCGTGGATCTCAGCTTCCTGACCGGTGAATCGCGGCCGCTGCCCGTGGGTGAGGGCGGTCGGGCCTTCGCGGGCTCGGTCAACGTCGCCGACGAGCTGGTCGTGCGCGTGGATGCCTCGGGCGGTGAGACCCGCGTGGGGCGCATGGTGGCTTTCGCCGAGCGCGCGGACGCCGTGCGGGCGCCTCTCCTGCGCGCGGTGGATCGCATCAGCGGTGTGTTCGTCGCGCTGGTCCTGCTGCTCTCCGTGGTCGGCGGCGTCGCCTGGTACTTCCTCGACCCGTCCAAGGTCTTCAACGTGGTCGTCGGTCTATTGGTCGTGTCGTGCCCCTGCGCGCTCGGCCTGGCTACGCCGGTGGCGCTGTCCGTCGGCCGCGGTCGCGCGGCGGCGGCGGGCACGCTCATCCGCTCCACGGCGGCGCTGGAGCGCCTGGCGCGCGTGCGCCGCGTGGTGCTGGACAAGACGGGCACCCTGACCGAGGGCCGCCTGAGCGTGACCACGGCGCACGTCCCCGCGGAGCTGCGGCCCGTGCTCGGCGCCCTCGAGGCCCGGTCCGGCCACCCCATCGCCCGCGCGGTGGCGGCGTGGGGCGCGGACGGCGCGGCGGACGTCGCCCTGACGGACGTGGAGGAGCTCGCGTCGCGCGGCATCGCCGCTCGCTGGGCCGAGCGTCGCGTGGCCATCGGCAGCGCCGCTCACCTGGGTCGTGGGGCCTTCGAGGCCGAGATGCAGGCCGCCGCCGAGCGCGGCGAGACGCCCCTGGCCGTCACGCTCGACGGCGCGGTCGTCGGCTTCCTGGCCCTGGGCGACAGGCTGCGCGAAGACACCGTCGCCGCGCTGGAGCGCCTGCGCGCGCTCGGCCTGAACCTGGCCCTGCGCAGCGGCGACGACCCGGCGGTGGTCGCCGCGGTGGCCGGCAACCTGGGCATCGCGGACGCCCGCGGCAACGTGTCCCCCGAGGGCAAGGCCGCCGAGTTCGAGACCGCGCCCCTGAGCGCCATGGTCGGCGACGGCGTGAACGACGCCCCGGCCCTGCGCGCCGCGGACGTGGGCATCGCCGTCGCGGGCGGCGCCGAGGCCGCGCTGGGCGTGGCGGACGCCTACATGACCCACCGCGGTCTGATGCCCGTCGTGGAGCTCTTCGAGGGCGCGCGGCGCACCATGACCGTCGTGCGCCGCAACCTCTGGTTCTCGCTCGCGTACAACGTCCTCTTCGCCACCCTGGCGCTCACGGGACACATCAGCCCCTTCGTCGCGGCCGTGATCATGCCGCTGAGCGGTCTCACGGTGCTGGCGTCGTCCGTGTTCTCGCAGCACCACCGCGTCGCCAGCGGCCCCCGGGCCGTGGTGGACGAGGCCCGGCTGGCCGAAGAGGCCGAGCGCGCCGAGCAGGCCGCCCGAGGCGCCGCCGGGGCCGTGCTGCGCCGCCCGACCTGACAGTCCCTCCCAACCGACGGTCGCGCCGGAGTTGCGGGACCGCCGCCCGCGTGGCATGAGTCGAGCCATGACTCGACCCACGCTCTACATCGGCAACAAGAACTACTCCTCGTGGTCCCTGCGGCCCTGGCTCGCGCTCCGCTGGGCCGGCATCGGCTTCGACGAGGTCCTGCTGCCCCTCGGCGGGCCGGGGTACGGCAAGTCGCAGATCCCCGAGGTGCGCGCCGTGTCGCCCTCGGGCCGGGTGCCGGCGCTTCACCTCGAGGGCGGGACCATCTGGGACTCGCTCGCCATCGCGGAGTGGGTGGCCGAGCAGGCGCCGGAGCTCTATCCGTCGGACCCCCTGGCGCGCGCCCTGTGTCGGGCGGCCGTGGCCGAGATGCACAGCGGCTTCGCGGCCCTGCGGCGCGACCTGTCGATGAACATCCGCCGCCGCGTGGGCCCGCACCCCTGGGCCGAGGACGTGCGGGCGGACATCGAGCGCGCCGTGGAGCTCTTCGGTGATTTGCGCGACCGCTTCGGCGACGCCGGGCCCTGGCTGTTCGGCGTGCGGTCGCTGGCCGATGCCTTCTACACACCCGTGGCCACGCGGTTTCGCACGTATGGTGTGTCGTTGCCCCCCGCCGCGCAGGCCTATGCGGACACGCTGCTGGCCGACGCGGACTTCCGCGCCTGGGAGGCCGCCGCCGAGGCCGAGCCGTTCACCATCCCCGCCACGGACTCGCTCTACGCCTGAGGTGATGTGATGCGCGCGCTGTCTGTGACCCTCGCGACGGCGCTGTGCGCCCTTGGATGTGATGGCTCGACGTCGAGCGCGGACCCCGCCGCCGACGCCGTGGCGCCCGTGGTCGACGGGTCGGCGTCGCCGGATGTGTCGGTTCAACCGGCGGACGCCGCCGTGCCGGATGTGTCGGTTCAACCGGCGGACGCCGCCGTGCCGGACGCGGCCCCGGCCTGCCCGGTGCAGTTCGCCTACGATCCCACCGCCGGCGCGGCGCTGCAGTCGTTCCCGGACGACTATTACACCCGGCCGGACCCCGACACCCGCACGGGGCTGCGGCCCTCGATGGCGCCGGAGCTCGCGCCCTGGCTGCCGGACATCGTGGGCGGCTACGAGACCGTGTTCCGCCAACTGGAGACGCTCGACGGCTGGGGCACCACGGCGGGTGTCATCCTGCGGTTCACCGGGCCCGTCGCCTCCACGGACCTTGCGCCCGGGGCCCTGCGCCTCGTCTCGCTGGCCGGGGACACGGCCGCGGACGTGCCCTTCGAGATCCGAACCGCCGACGACGACACGACCCTGATCCTGTGGCCCATGGTGCCCCTGGCGCCGGCCACGCGTCACGGCGTCGTCATCACCCGCGCGCTCACGACGCCCGACGGCGGCTGTGTCGACCCGAGCCCCACGTTCGGTGTGTTGTTCGACCCGGCCGGCGAGCCGGACGCCCGCATGGCGCCGCTCGCGCCGCGCTACCGCGAGCTGCTGGACGAGTCGGGCACCGCGCTCGGCGACTTCGTGGGGGGCACCGTGTTCACCACGCAGAGCATCGTCGAGGAGTCCGTGGCCATCGCCGCGGACGTGAATACACGCGCGTACGGCTGGACCACGCCGCCCGCCTGCCACGACGAGCCGCTGTTCCGCATCTGTGACGGTGTGTTCACCGCCGCGGACTATCGCACGGACGAGGCCGTCGCGGGGTCCACGCCGACGCGCATGTACGACCTGCCCGTGCGCGCCTGGCTGCCTCTGCCGACGCCGGAACACACGGGCGCCTGGCCCACCGTCATCTTCGGGCACGGCCTGGGCTCCGACCGCGGTCAGGCCGCCGCGCTGGCCGAGTTCGCCGCGCCTCTGGGCATGATCACCGTGGCCATCGACGCGCCCTCGCACGGCGCGCACCCCACCGCCGAAGGGGACGCGGACATCCTGCGCATCGCCGGCTTCTTCGGCATCGACATCACCGCGCAGTCGCTGGACGCGCTGAAGCTGCGCGACCACTGGCGCGAGGCCACCTATGACAAACTCCAGCTCGTGCGTCTGTTGCTGGACGACGGTGACCTGGACGGCGACGCCGCGCCGGACGTCGACGCGGAGCATCTGTCGTACCTGGGCGTGAGCCTGGGCGGCATCATGGGGCCCGAGCTGCTCGCGCTCTCGCCGGACGTGGGTCTGGGTGTGTTGTCCGTGCCCGGCGGGCGCGTGTCGTCCATCATCTCGGACGGCCCGACCTTCAGCGTGCTCGTGCGGGCGATGACACCGCCGCGCACGCCGCCCGGCGAGGTCACGCGGTTCTTCCCCGTGCTGCAGACGCTCATCGAGCGCGGCGACTCGGCCAACTACGCGCCCCATGTGTTGCGCGACCGCCTGCCGGGCGCCGGTGACCGGGCGCCGCACATCCTGTTCGACATGGCCATCGACGACGCCATCGTGCCCAACGTGTGCAACCGCGCGCTCGCCCGCGCCCTGGGCGTGCCCCACATCCCGCCGGTGCTGCAGGACGTCGGCATCGTGCCCGTGCTCGACGCCGCCCCCGTGATCGGCAACCTGGACGACGGCCGCACGACGGCCGGTCTGTTCCAGTTCGACCGCGTGGTGGAACACATGGGCGAGGCGCCCGTGAAGGCCCAGCACGACAACCTTGCCAAGAGCACCGAGGGCATCCTGCAGGCCACGCACTTCCTGCAGACGTGGATCGACACCGGCACGCCCGAGATCGTCGACCCCTACGTCGTGCTGGGTACGCCGCCGTTGCCCTGAAATCAGCCCCAGCGCCGCGCGACCTCGACCGCCTGTCCGATGTACCCGCCGCCGAACAGATTGGCGTGGTTCAACACATGGTACAGCGTGTAGAGCGGCAGACGCTCGCGCCAGCCCGGCTGCAGCGGCCAGGCCGCCTGGTAGGCGGCGAACACCCGCGCCGAGAACCCGCCGAACAGCACCATCATGCCCAGCTCGGCCTCGCGGTGACCGTAGTACGCCGCGGGGTCCACCAGGGCCGGCGTGCCGTCCGGGCCCGTGACCAGGTTCCCCGGCCAAAGGTCGCCGTGGATCAGCGCCGGGGGCTCGTCCGCGCCCGCGAGGCGCTCGGGCAGCCGCTCGAACAGACGCTCGAACAGCGCCCGGGCGTCCGCGTCGATCAGACCCTTCTCGGCGAGCAGTGACACCTGAAACCGCAGGCGCCGCTCGCGATGG
>CAINDO010000107.1 GCA_903847385.1 uncultured Myxococcales bacterium | reverse complement strand
GGGCGCCACGGGGGCGGCGACCTCGGCCTGCGGGGCGGGCGCGAGGCCGGCCCGCTGGCGGAGGCGGTCCTTCACCCGACCGGCGACGGCGGGCTCCGAGGGCGGCGTGACCGCGACCGGCGCGGCCACGGGGGCCTCGACGGGCGTGGTGGGCGTCTCGCCGAGCGTCTCGAGGACGCGGGCGACGGCACCCTCGTGGCGCTGCTCACGGTCGCCCCGACCCTCACGGCGGGCGCGGTTGCGGGCTCGGGCGTCCTCGCGGCGGCTCTGGTCGGCGTCCACCGGCGCGGTGGGCGCCGTGGGGGCCACGGGGGCGGCGGCGACGGCGGGCTCTTCGGTGGCGCCGGTCTGCGGGGCCTGCGCCTCGCCACCCCGGCCCTTGCGACGACGGCGGCGGCGGCGGCGGCGGCGGGCCTCACCGGCCTCGGCGTCCTCACCGGCGACGGCGGTGTCCTCACCCTCGGCGTCGTCGCCCTCGTCCTCGTCGTCCGCGGCGTCGTCGTCCTCGGCGGCCGGCGCGCTGGCGGCGATCACGGCGGGGGGCGGCGTCGGGCGGCTCGGGGGCGTCGGCGTGGTGGTCGTCGTCGAGGTCTCACCCTCGCCCCGGCCACGGCCCTTGCGGCGGCGGCGGCGACGGCGACCGTCGCGCTCACCGCTGTCCGAGGCGTCACCCTCACCGTCGTCGTCACCCTCGGCGTCCGCGGCGTCCGCGGCGGGGGCCTCGGCGACCAGCTTCTCGGGGGCCACGTAGCCCACGATGCGCGGCGGCTCGAACGGCGAGTCGTCGTCGGCCTCCTCGTCGCCCGTGGCCTCGTCCATCGTCTTGGGGGCCTGCAGGCGGGGGAGCTGCGGCAGCTTGGTCTTGGGGCCGCGCTTGTCGGCGCGATCGCGCTCGCGCTCACGGTCGCGGCTGCGCTTGTCGCCCCGGTCCCGGCGCTCCTCGGGGGCCTTCTCGGCGCCACCGGCGCGGATGACCTCGAAGGACTCGCGGTTGGCGATGGCCGTGGCGTCCGGCAGGATCTCGATGGTGACCTTGAACTGGGCCTCGAGCTCGGCGAGGGCCTCGCGCTGCTTGTTCAGCAGGAACAGGGCGACATCGACGCCCAGGCGGCCGCGAATCGTCGCACCCTCCTGCGCGCTCACGGCGAGCTCCTGCAGGCGGCGCAGCATGCTCAGGCCCGAGGTCTCGGTGCCGATCACATAGCCGGAGCCCTCGCAGGTCGGGCAGAGCTTGTGGGTCGTGGACAGCAGGCGGGCCTTGATGCGCTGGCGGCTCAGCTCGAGGAGGCCGAAGCGCGACACGCGCCCGATCTCGACCCGGGCCTTGTCCAGCTTCATGCCCTTCTTGAGCACGCGCTCCACCTCGCGGCGGTTGCGGGCGTCCTCCATGTCGATGAAGTCCACCACGATCAGCCCGCCCAGGTCGCGCAGCCGGAGCTGGCGGGCCACCTCTTCGGCGGCCTCCTGGTTGGTCTGGAACGCCATCTGCTCCTGGTTGTCCTGGCCCTTGGACTTGCCGGAGTTGACGTCGATCGCCGTGAGGGCTTCCGTCGGGTTGATGATGATGTAGCCGCCGCTCTTCAGGGGCACGCGGGGCGACACGATGTTCTCGAGCTGCCGCTCCAGGCCGTAGTTGCTGAAGATCGGCATCTTGCCGGCGTACAGCTTCACCTTGGCGGCGGCGCCGGGCATGTTGCGCTGGAAGAACTCCAGCACGCGCTGGTGCACGCGGGGGTTGTCCGCCACCACCTCGTCGATGTCGTCCGTGAAGTAGTCGCGGACGGAGCGGATGACGACGTCCTGCTCCTGATAGATGAGGCCGGGCTCGGCCTTCTGCTCGAACTGGTGGTGGATGTGGGCCCACACGCGCACCAGGTTCTGGTAGTCGCCCTCGAGCTCCTGCCGCGAGGCGCCCACGCCGGCGGTGCGGACGATGATGCCCATCTCCTCGGGGGGATTGAGCTTCTTGATGAGGTCCTTGAGCTTCTTGCGGGCCTCTTCGTCCTCGATCTTGCGGCTCACGCCGCCGCTGCCCGAGAAGGGCATGATCACCAGATACCGGCCGGGGAGGGTGATGTCGGTGGTCAGGGCGGCGCCCTTGTTCCCCATCTCCTCTTTGTAGGCCTGGACCAGCAGCTCGGCGCCGCGGTCGATGCAGTCCTGGATGCGCGGGCGGCCTTCGCCGCGCGGCTTGCGCGTCCAGAAGCGCTTGTCGATGTCGTTGAACGTGATGAAGCCGTTGCGCTCGGCCCCGTAGTCGACGAAGGCGGCCTGCAGCCCCGACTCGACGCTCACCACGCGGGCACGGTAGACGTTGCCCTTGATCTGCTCGTTGCCCTCGCTGGCGACGTTGAGGTCTTCCAGCACGTTGTTGTCGACGATGGCCACGCGGATCTCGCCCGCTTGGGCCGCGTTGACCAACATTCTCTTGCTCATTTCCGAGATTCCTTTCGGGGGGGTCGACGAACCGCGCGTCTCACGCACGCCGGGCGGCGCACGCGGATCGGGGCCGGCGCCGGCGGAAGACTGGGTTCTGTCGAGGTTTCAGACTGAAGATTCGGGATCGGGATCGACGGGCTCTGCGGCGGGTTCGGCGCGGCCGAAAATCGAGTTCCATCGCGTCTCTACCATGAGGACGCGGCGGAGCGCCACAGATACCCGCATTTCGTCACTTGTCAAGGTGGGATTGCGATCACCGCGGGTGAATCGACACTTGCGGGCATCTTCCAGATAGTCGCCCAGGGCCTCGGCCCCGACGCTCTTGTATTCGAAGTCCAGCGAGTCCGGATCGCCGTACTTCTCGGCCCGCCAGGTGTTGCGCAGGATGAACTGGGGCGTGCAGCGCTCGAGGTCGTCGTGCACGCTGTCCGGCCGCTCCATGTCGCGCGGCTCCTCGGTCACTTTGAGGCGCTGCATGTGCGCCGGGTCCGGATCGATGGTGGTCAGATCCGGCGGTTCGGTGTCGATGGTCGGCTCGACGGGCCGCATGCGCATCCGCCCGATGAGCGCCGCCGCGTGGTCCGGCAGCCGGGCTTCCATGTGGTCGAATTCGCGGAGGATCTTGCGCGAGGTGCGCGTGAGGACGAGATCGGGGCGGGGCGCGTCGTCGGACACGGCGCGGCTTACTTCTGCTCGGGCTCTTCGGTGGGTTTGGCCGGCGCGGCCTCTGGGGCGGCGGGCTTCTTGGAGAGCGAGGACAGGCCGGTGAGCGGGCTGCCGGCGGGCTTGGCGCCGCCGCCGAGGCCGCCGAGTCCGAGGCCGCCGCCGAGCGGGGCCTTGGAGAGGCCGCCGAGGCCCGGACCCTTGGCCGCGCCACCACCCAGCGAGCCCCAGCCCTCATCCACGGAGGCGGGTTTGGCCGGCGTCGCGCCGGCGGCCGGCGCCGCGCCGGGGGGCTTGGGCAGGCCGAGACCGCCGCCGAGCGGGCTGCCGGGCTTCGCACCCCCGAGACCGGAGAGACCACCGCCCAGACCGGAGAGACGCAGAGGCGAGGCGCCGGGGGCCGCGGGTTTG
>CAINDO010000106.1 GCA_903847385.1 uncultured Myxococcales bacterium | reverse complement strand
GGCGCCGGCGCCGGCTCGGGGGGCGGCACGGCCACGGCGTGCGTGGACTCCTCGTCGAACGGGTCGTAGTCCAGATCCGCCGGCGGGCCCGGCTCCTCGATGGAGTCGAAGGCGGCCGCGGCGGCCTCGGGCGGGCCGTCCATGTTGACCGTGGACTTCTCCTCGTCGACCAGGTGAATCTCCCGGCTGTCGAGGACGATGAGCTCCGACCGCTCGCGGGCGATGCCCGTGGCCGGCTCGTCCCGGGGCGATTGCTGGTCCGCGGCCGTGATGTCCTGGGTGGGCTCCTCGGCGTCCCACTGGGCCTCCTGGCCGGCCGGGGCGCCCTCGAGCGCGACCTCGAGGATCAGCGAGTGGCGGTCGAGGCCGAACTCCGCCCGGCTGCGGATGAGGAACTGATCGTAGTCCTCGCTCTCGTCCGGAGTCTCCTCGTCCAGGAAGATCTCGCGCATCAGCTTGCCCAGGCGGGCCTTGCCGAAGGCGCTGCTCGTGGAGCGCAGGAACTTGTGCAGATCCTTCTGCATGTGGAGCGCGGACGCGTAGCGGTCCTCGCGATCCCGGGCGAGCGCTTTCATGACGATGCGCTCGAGCGAGGGTGGGATCTCCGGCCGCAGCATGCTCGGCGGCTGGATGTCGGCCTTGCGGACGCGGGAGAGCAGCGATGCGTCGTCCTCGTCCTTGTAGAGGAGCTCACCCGTCAGCATCTCGTAGAGCACGATGCCGAGGCTGAAGACGTCCGTCCGGTGGTCCAGGGGCTCGCCCCGGGCCTGCTCCGGGCTCATGTAGTAGAACTTGCCCTTGATGATGCCCGACTCGGTCTCGTAGGCGCGCAGGGCGGCCTTGGCGATGCCGAAGTCGACCAGCTTCGCCTCGCCCTCGTACGAGAGCAGCACGTTCTGGGGCGAGATGTCCCGGTGGATGATGTTCAGCGGCCGCCCGCGGGCGTCCTTCTTGCGGTGCGCGTAGTCGAGACCCGCCGCGGACTCGGCGGCGACCCAGGCGGCGCCGTCGATGGGGAACTGCACGCGCCGGTCCTTCATCCGTTTCATCGTCCGGTACAGGTCCCGGCCGTCGATGAACTCCATCGCGATGAAGTAGTGGTCCTCGACCTTCCCCAGGTCGAAGATCTGGGCGATGTTCGAGTGCGACAGCTCGACCGAGATCCGCGCCTCGTCGATGAGCATCTCGATGAAGTCCGCGTCCTCGCTGTAGCGCGGATGCAGGCGTTTGATGGCCAGGACCTTCTCGAAGCCACCGAGGCCGGGGGCCTTGGCCTTGAAGATCTCGGCCATCCCACCGATGGCGATGCGTTCCAGGAGGATGTAGCGACCGAACTGCTCGTGCATGACGCCGCGCATTCTAAGTCAAACCGGTTCGTTTCGCGATTCGATGCTTTCGTGGGACAAGGATGAGCTCGGACGCCCCCATCGTTGACGCTCGACCCCCGTGATCGCATTCTTCGGGCATGAGCAAGAAGTTCCCGGACTACGTGCCGCCGACGCAGATCGCCTATCTGGACGACGGCGGCACCACACTGCATCTGCGCAAGTGCCGCCTCGTCGTCGAACGCGAGGATGCGGAGCCCGAGGAGCGCATCTTCGACCAGGGCGTCATCACGATTGGCGCCATGGAGGACAACGACGTCGTCATCCGCGACGACACGGCGAGCCGCTACCACTGCAAGATCGTCCAGGAGGAGAACGCGTACGTCCTCCAGGATCTGGGCAGCACCAACGGCACCTTCATCAACAAGGTCCGCATCAAAGAGGCCTTCCTGCGCCCCGGCTGCACCGTCACCTGCGGCAAGACGAATCTCCAATTCCACTCCTTCGATGAGCAGGTCCGCATCCGCCCCGCGGAGAGCGATCGCCTCGGGGACATCATTGGTACGAACGTCAAGATGCGGGAGATCTTCGGCATCCTCGAAAAGATCGCCTCGACGACGACCACGGTGGTCATCGAGGGCGAGACGGGGACGGGCAAGGAGGTCGTCGCCAACACGCTCCACAAGCGGTCGAACCGCCGCGGCAAGCCGTTCATCGTGTTCGACTGCTCCGCCGTGCCCGAGAACCTGATCGAATCCGAGCTGTTCGGTCACGAGAAGGGCTCGTTCACCGGGGCGATCATGGCCCGTCAGGGCCTGTTCGAGATGGCCAACGGCGGCACGATCTTCCTCGACGAGCTCGGCGAGCTGAGCCTGGAGTTGCAGCCCAAGTTGCTGCGCGTGCTCGAGACGCGCGAGGTGCGCCGTGTCGGCGGCACGCGCCCGCTCAAGGTCGACGTCCGGGTGATCGCCGCCACCAATCGTCGCCTCGAGGACGAGGTGAAGGCCGGGCGGTTCCGCGAGGACCTCTTCTACCGGCTGAGCGTGGTGCGAGTGTTCCTGCCGGCCCTGCGCGACCGTCGCGAGGACATCCCGCTGCTCGTGAAGCACTTCCTGAAAGAGGGCGCGTTCAACCGCGACGCCTCGGGTGGCCTGCGGGTTCGCAACATCGCCCGGGACGCCCTGGACCTGCTGACCGCCCACGAGTGGCCCGGCAACATCCGCGAGCTGCTCAACGCCATCGAGCGGGCCTGCAGCTTCGCCGAGCGGGATTGCATCGAGGTCGCCGACCTCCCGACCAACATCGCCGCCCGCGCCGGGGTCGTCGCCAAACCCACGCTCCCGGCCACGCTGCCCGCGCCCCTGCCCGTCCCGTCGGCCGCGCCCGCGCCGGCGAGCCCGGAGTTCGGCGAGTCCGAACCGGGGACCTTCAAGGAGGCCAAGGAGCAGTGGGTCGCCGCCTTCGAGCGCGAGTACGTGCTGAACATCTTGCGGCGCAACGGTTTCAACATCTCCCACGCCGCCCGCGAGGCGGAGATCGACCGGAAGTACTTCCGTAAGCTCATGCGGAAGTACGGCATTGACGCCGGCCACGACGCCGACCCCGGCGACGACGACCTCTGAACACGAGAGACGACACAGCCCCATGTACGAAGATCGCTTCACCGAAGACCATCGCATCTTTCGCAAGGCCGTCCGGGATTGGTGCGAGCGCGAGATCATGCCCCGCGCCGAGGAGTTCGAGTCCAACGAGCTGACGCCGCGGGAGATCTTCAAACAGGCCGGCAAGCTCGGCTTCCTGGGCGCCCGGTTCCCCGAGGACGCCGGCGGCAGCGGGGGCGACTTCTGGTTCACCGTGGCCTGGGCCGAGGAGCTCGCCCGCTCCGGCCTGGCCGGCACGGCGATGGGCCTGCTCGTCCAGTCGGACATGGCCACCCCGGTCATCGGCGCCCTCGGCACGCGCGAGCAGATCGACGAGTTCCTGATCCCCGCGCTCAACGGCGACAAGATCGCCGCGCTCGGCGTCACGGAGCCCGGCGCCGGCTCGGACGTCGCCAGCATCCGCACCACCGCCCGGCGCGACGGCGACGACTACATCATCGACGGCTCGAAGACCTACATCACGAACGGCACCCAGGCGGACTTCATCACCCTCGCCGTCCGCACGGATCCCAACGCGCAGCCCAACTGGGCGGGCATCTCGCTGGTCCTGTTCCCGACCAACACGCCCGGCTTCAGCATCGGGCGCAAGCTCAAGAAGCTGGGCAACCACAGCAGCGACACGGCGGAGCTCCACTTCGACGGCTGCCGCATCCCCCGCCGCTACCTGCTCGGTGAGGAGAACCACGGCTTCGTCTACATCATGCGCAACTTCCAGGGCGAACGTCTGGTGGGCGCCCTCACCGCCGCCGCCGGCGCCCGCCGTGTCTGGGAGCGCTCGCTGGAGTACGGACAGCAGCGCAAGGCGTTCGGCAAGCCGATCATCAAGTTCCAGGTCTGGAAGCACCACTTCGTCGACATGCTGACGGAGCTGGACGCCGGCCAGGCGCTCTCCTACCACGCCGCCGAGCTCTACAACCGCTACCTGCAGGACCCGAACAAGAACCCGGATCCCACGCGGGAGATCTCCCAGGCCAAGCTCTACTGCGCCGAGATGGCGCAGCGTGTGATCGACCGCTGCCTGCAGTTCCACGGCGGCATGGGCTACATGGAGGAGTACTTCATCGCCCGCACCTGGCGCGACACCCGCCTGATCAGCATCGGCGGCGGGACCAGCGAGATCATGAAGGAGATCATCTCGAAGTACATCGGCCTCTGAGGCCGGCGCCCGCCTACTTGAAGGCGTGGCTGACGGTCAGGCGCTGACCGGGCTTCAGGTTGATCTCGACGCTGTGCTCGCGGCCATCGCCCGAGACGAGCAGCACCTGGTGGCGCCCCGGCTTTACGGCGAAGTTCACGACGGGCGTGTGCCGCGCCAGTCGCTGGCCGTCCACGTGCACCCAGGCCCAGGGCAGCGTGCTGACCGTGAGCCAGGCCTTCGTCGGCACGTCGGCGACGCGGGGGGCGCTGGCGCTGGCCGTGGACATGGGCGCCGTCGCCGGGATGGGCGTGGCGGCGACGGGCGGTCGCGTCGGGGGCGACGTGACGACGCTCGGGGGCGATGTCGGCGGCGTCTGCGAGGGAGAATCCGTGGGCGGGGACGCGGTCTCCGGGGTCGGAGCGACGCGAACGACCGTCGGCCGGACAGCGTCGCCGCTCTCTTGCGCCACCAGAACGACGAGCGTGACGGCGAGCGCGACAATGACCCCGAGCATGACCCAGAACGAGCGCCGCGTGGTCGTCGGGCCGGAAGGCGCAGGCATGACGGGCACCTCTGCGCGCACCGCTCCCCCCGTCGGGTCGGTCTCCGCGGTCGTCTGCGGCACCTCCGCCGACACCGTGGGCACGATGCTGAGCTGCATCGTCGGCGGGGGCTCGTCGTGCACCGGCGCCGCGCCCGCCCGGCGCTCGCGGCTGCGGCCGTCGATGGCGGCGCGGACCGTCGGCACGAGGGCCTCGCCCTCCTCGATGCGGGTCAGGCGCTCGATCCGCGCGTCGTCGAAGGAGCCTGCGGCGATGGGCGCCGGCGTCGGGTCATCCAGAGAGCGGAAGTCGTCGTCCTCCGGCGGGGAGAAACGCTGGTCCTGGGGCAGATCGTGCGCCAGCCAGGCCGCCAGCTCCGGGGCGCCATACCCGGGTTCCAGCGCCGCCAGCGCGCGGTCGATCACCCGCGCCATCTCGTCGGCCGTCTGGAAACGTTCGTCGGCGAGTTTGCGCAGCGCGCGCAGCACCAGCGCGTCCACGCGCTCCGGCACCTCCGGCCGATGCAGGCTCGGGGGCGCGGCCTTCTTGCGCAGGATCTCGTCGTAGATCTGGAACTCGTTGGTGCCCGAAAAGGGCAGCCGACCGACCAGCATCTTGTACAGCGTCATGCCCAGCGAGAAGACGTCGGCGCGGCAGTCCACGGGCTCGGCGCGCGCCTGCTCCGGGCTCATGTACTGCAGCTTGCCCTTGATGACGCCGCTGCGGGTCATCGTCAGGTTGGTCTCCGCCTTGGCGACGCCGAAGTCGATCAGCTTGACCTCCCCGTCCATCGACAAGAGCACGTTGTGCGGGGAGACGTCTCGGTGCACGACCCGCATGGGGTGCCCGTCGGCGTCCACCAGCGTGTGGGCGGCGTGCAGGCCCCGCCCGACGCAGCGCGCGATGTGCAGCGCGACGGACAGCGGCAGGGGCCGCTGCTGCATCCGCAGCGTCTGGAGCACACACGCGAGGTCCACGCCATGGACGAACTCCATCGCGATGTAGTGCGCGGCGTCGACCTGCCCGAGGTCGATCACCTGGACGACGTTGGGGTGGTTGATCGAGCCGGCGATGCGCGCCTCGTCCATCAACATCTGCACGTAGCGTTTGTTCTGCGCGTACTGCGGCAGCAGGCGCTTGATGGCCACCTGCTTGCGGAAGTTCATCGGGCCGACGCTCTCGGCGAGGTGAACCTCGGCCATGCCGCCGCGCCCGAGCGGACGGATGAGCCGGTACCGGCCGAACTCCGCCTGTTGATTCGTCTCCGCCACGACCCGATCCGCGCGCGCTTTGGCCGGACCTTACCACGAAACGGCTACCGGCAGCCCTCACCGGTGCACCGCAGCCCGGGGCCGCACGCGTCTTGTCCCCGGCATCGACACCCGCGCGGCGTGCACTCGTCCCCGGTCGCGCCGCAGAGGGCGGCGCCGCCGTCGTCGACCGTCCCGTTGCAGTCGTCGTCGTCGCCGTTGCAGGTCTCCGGCGTGCCCATGCCGGGCATCCCATCGCAGGTCAGTCCGCCGGCGCCGTCGCAGATCCGGCGGCCCGGCGCCCGGCAGGCGCCCTGCCCGACCATGCAGGCGTCGCCGACGCCGAGGCCCTCGTCCGCCCGGCCGTCGCAGTTGTTGTCCACGTTGTCGCAGGTCTCGGCAGCGCCCGTCCGCTGGAGTTCGCATGCGCCCATCATGCCGCCGACGCAGCGCCGGATTCCGTCGCCGCAGGGGGCGGGAGCGCCCGTGTCGCACATCACGTCGAGCCCCTCATCGACCTGGCCGTTGCAGTCGTCGTCGACGCCGTTGCAGGTCTCGGCGACCGCGGTGACCTCGCCTCGGCACGCGTTCTCCCATGCGCCCCCCGCGCAGACCTGCGTCCCCGCGCGGCATGCGCCGACGTCGGAGCCGCAGGGCCGCGTGACGTCGTCGTCGACGTGGCCGTCGCAGTCGTCGTCCAGGTTGTTGCAGATCTCGTTGCCCGGGGCGACGTCGCCGTTGCACTGGCCCCAGTCCCCGCGCTGGCAGCGCTGCGTGCCGAACTCGCACACGCCGACGTCGGTCATGCCGCACCGCCGGGACAGGTCCTCGTCCGTCTGGCCGTCACAGTCGTCATCCCGGTTGTCGCAGTCCTCGGCGCCGGGCAGCGACTCGCCCGCGCAGCCCACGAAGGTGGCGCCTTGGCATGTCGCCACGCCGGCGCTGCACTCACCCACGTCCGCGGTGCCATTGGGCCCGGAGTAACAGCGCTGCGTCAGGGGGCGCCCGCCCAGGACGTCGATGTTGCCGTCGCAGTTGTCGTCCCGCCCGTTGCAGCTCTCCTCCTCGGGGCAGGCGTGGCCGTCGCAGGGCGTCCACGCGTCGTTCCGGCAGACGCTCGTGCCCTCGCGGCAGGGCCCGAGCCCGGGCGTGCCGCCCTGGCAGGGGTAGCAGGTCATTCGCATCGGATCGCCGTCCGGTCCCTCGTTCTTCGTGCCGTCGCAGTCGTCGTCGATGCCGTTGCAGAGTTCGTCGCGCGGAACGACCTCACCGTCACACGGACCCCAATTCGCCGGGTCGTCCGCCCCGGCGCCGGCAGCGGCCACGCAGAACGAGTCCGAGCCGTGGCAAGGGGCGACGTCCTCGGTCCCGGGTGCGCCCGTGTAGCAGTGCTGCGAGAGCTTCACGCCGGAGCCCGCGACGTTGTTGAGCTGGCCGTCGCAGTCGTCGTCGAGGCCGTTGCAGACCTCGAGATACCGCCCCGCCTCGACGCCGATGCAGAGCACCTTCTTGCGGTCGGGCGCCGCCGGGTCGGGTGCGCAGGCCTGCGGCGCGGTGTAGCACCGGCACGGGAGGCCACCGAGGCACTCGCTGCCGCAGCGCTCGTCGGCCACGGGGGCCTCGGCGGCGATCTGCAACGGGTTGCCTTCGTCTGCGACCCCGTCGCAGTCCTCGTCCCGGGCGTTGCAGAACTCTGGCGCGCCCGGGAAGATCTCGTCGTTGCGGTCGTTGCAGTCGGCCCCGGCGGGCCAACCGTCGCCGTCGGCGTCCTGCGTGCCGCCGCAGGGCAGGTCGGAGCCGTTGCAGTCCTGGTCGACGCCGTCGCCGCAGCGTTCGGGGGCGCTCGGGTTCCGCAGCGGGTCCGTGTCGTCGCAGTCGGCGCCGCCTGCGTTGCGGCCGCGGGCGCCGTCGCCATCCAGGTCGTCGTCGGGGCAGAGCTCGGCGATGCCGTCGCAGTTCTCGTCCACGGGGTTCGGTGTCCCGGGAGGGTCACAACGTTCGGCGGCGCCGGGGTGGGCCCCGGCGTTCAGGTCGTCACAGTCCTGCTCCGGCCCGACGCAGCGATGTAGTCCGCCGGGGTCGGCGCCCGTGCAGGGGCTCCCGTCGCCGTCCAGGTCCTCGGGAATGCACAAGGGATCGCCGCCGTCGCAGTCCTGGTCGATGCCGTCGTCGCAGGGGTCGGGCGCCCCGAGGTAGCGGGTCGGGTCCTTGGGATCACAGTCGAGCATGTCGACCGTGCCGTCGCCGTCGAAGTCACAAACGTTGGCCACGCCATCGCAGTCGTCGTCGATGGCGTTCATGCAGTTCTCGGGCTCGGAAGGGTTGACGCGGGCGTTGCCGTCGTCGCAGTCGGCCGGATCGCCCCGCGGCGAGAAGCCGTCGCCGTCCCCGTCGAGCTGTGCACAGGGCACGTCCGCCGCGCCTGCGCAGTCGTTGTCCAGGCCGTCTTCGCAGAACTCGGCGTTGCGCGCGGCGAGCGTCAGGTCCTCGGTGACCTCGGCGGGGCTCGGTTCGTTGGGTCGAAACGGGTGGGCCCGGGAGGGGCTGCACCGCCCGGCCGCGCACTCGGCCGCGGGCGCGACCTCGACGCAGTCCGAGATTCGGGCACGCGTCGCCGAGGGCACGCCTGCGCAACACTGTGGGTCGCGGCCGCAGTCCACGATGGCGTCGCCATCCGCATCGCAGGCCGCGTTCCAGGTCCCCAGCGCGATGTCGAGTCGAGTGTGTCCGACGACCTCGGCGTCACCGGCGCCGAACGAGATCGGGCTGTCACAGCGGCAATCGGGGGCGGAGGCCCCACCGGAGGTGCACGTGGCCATGGTGGCACACCCGAGGACGTACACGGTCACCCCGCCGATGAACGGCGACTCGGGCTTGAGCGAGACCTTCTGGGTCGTGTCCTCGAGGTCCGACGGCGGCGGCAGGTAGACCCCCGCACCGACCGCGCGCGGCGGTCCGTCGTCCCGAACGTAGATCAACAACGATTGCGGGCGCACCGCCTCGGCCGCGCTGCGGATCACCAGGTCGAGGCGGTCACCTTCGGAGGTGGAGCACCCGACCGCGGCGAGGCCGACGAGGAGGGCGCACCCGCGCCGCCGAAGGCTCGTCAATTGCTGCACGTGTGCGTGACGTTGTCGCAGGTGGAGTTCATCGGGAAGCCGTTGTCGCGGCAGTCCTGATTCGTCGTACACGTGCGGCAAATGGATCCGCCCGCGGCCGGCAGGTCACACAAGTTACCGTCCGGGTGGCCGGCGCACTCCGCGTTGGCGAGGCAGCGCTGGCACGTGTTGGCCATGCAGACCAGACCCATGTTGCAGTCTGCTGCGGTCGCGCACTCCTTGCAGTCGCCACCGACGCAGACATTGCCGTTGCCGTTGTTCGCGCAGTCGGCAGACACGCCGCAGTTCGTGCAGACGTAAGCGGCCGAGCAGTAGTCCACCCCGCAGCCCTCGTCGTTGCTCTGGTCGCAGGCGTGGCACTCGCCACTGTCGCCGCCGGCGACGATGCAGTGCTCGCCGTTCGCGTTGCCGGTGCACTGATTGTCCAACGTGCAGGCCGCACAGGTGTTCGTCGCCGCCGCGCAGATCGGCGTGTTCGACGCGGCGCCGCACCCGGTGTTGCCCACCGTGTCACAGGCCTCGCACGCGCCGCTCGCCACACACTGCGGCGTCCCGCCGCTGCACTCGCCGTCGTCCCCGCACGCCCGACAACTGAAGTTCCCGCCGTCGCAGACCGGGCTCGTCCCGCCGAGGTCACAGCCGGCGCCGGTGCCCGGATCACAGGCCCGGCAGCGGTTGGCCACGCACTCGTCGAGGGTGCCGTTCCGCGTCGTGCACTCCGTGTCGCCCGGTGCGCCGTTCGCGCAGCCGCGGCAAGCGAACGTGCCCTGGTCGCAAATGGGCGAAGCCGAGTTCTCCACGCAGCCGTCGCTGTTCACCGGATCACAGGTCTTGCACGCCCCCAAACCGGCGATGCACTGGCCGCCGTTCGCGTTCCCGCCGCAGTCCGCGTCCACGGCGCACGGCACGCAGGAGAAGCTCGCCGCGCTGCAGTTCGGGAATCCGCTGTTCGCAGTACAGCCCGCATCATCGCCGGGGTCACAGCCGCGGCAGCGGTTGGCGACACACTGATTGGCCGCGCCCGTTCGCGTGTTGCACTCCGCGTCGCCGTTCATGTTGGCGCACCCGCGGCACGTATAGGTGGCGGCGTCGCAGATCGGGGTCGCCGAGCCCTCCACGCAGCCATCGCTTTGCGTCGGATCGCACGCCTTGCACATGCCGTTGGCGGCGCCGCCGGTGATGCACTGGGTGTTGGCCGGGCAACCGGTGTCTCCGGCTTGAGCCGTGCACGCTTCACACACGAAAGCAGCGCTGCAGTTCGGCGTCGCGCCGTTGGCGTTGCACCCGGTATCGTCCGCCGGATCGCAGGCCCGGCAGTTGCCCGCCACGCACTGGTCGCGGTTGCCCGGACGGTTCGTGCACTCCGTGTCGCCCGCCCCGCCGCCGCCGCAGGCGCGGCACGAGAAGGTGGCGCCGTCGCAGATGGGCGTCGCGGAGTTCTCCGTGCAGCCATCCGCGGTGGCCGGGTCGCACGCACGGCACTGGCCGGCCACGCACTGAGCGCCGCCGGCGTTGCCCACGCAGTCGGGGTCGCCGCCACAGGCGCGGCAGGTGAACGACATGGCATCACAGACCGGCGTGGCACCGGCGCAGCTGTTGCGCGTCGGGTCGCAGGCGCCGCAGCGGCCGCTCGCGGCGTTGCAGAAGCGACCGGCGCCGCACTCGTTGTCCGCCTGACAGGCGCGGCAGGTCAGCGTCGCCGCGCTGCAGATCGGCGACCCGGAGGCGGCGTCGCAGCCGGCGTTCCCCTGCCCGGCCGTGGGATCGCACGCCCGGCAATCGCCGGCCACGCACTGGTCCTCGGCCCCCGGCCGGTCCGTGCACTCCTGGTCGTTGACGCAGTCCTCGCACCGGTTGTCGACCTCGTCGCAGATCGGCGTGATCAGATCACAGGGTGCATCGGAGGCGGCGTTGCAGCGACGGCAGCGTCCGACCTGCGCGTTGCACAGGGTACCGGTCGCGTTGTCGGCGCAATCGCCGTCGGCCTGGCAGCCTCGACAGACGAAGTTGGCGCCGCAGACCGGCGTGTTCCCGTTGGCCGTGCAGCCGGCGTCGTCCGCCGGGTCGCAGGCGCGGCACGCCCCGGCCACGCACTGGCCGGCGTTGGCCGGGCAGTCGTTGTCGTTGCGACAGCCCGTGCACGAGCCCGGACCGTCGTTGCAGAACGGAGTCGCGCCGCTGCAGGCCGCGTTGCCTCCGCAGACACACGCGCGGTTGCTGCAGCTGTTCGTCGTGTCCTGGGGGCAGGCGACGCCGCAGGCGCCACACTGCTCGGCCAGCCCGCCGCCCGTGGCCTGGCAGGCGAAGTTGCAGCAGAGCTGATTGGCCCCGCAGCCGGCATGGTCGCCGGGATCACAAGCCCGGCACACGTTCGCGACGCACTGGCCGTTGTTCGGGCAGTCGCCGTCGGCGGTGCACTGAACGCAGCGGCCGTTCGCGTCGTCACAGACCGGGGTGCCGCCGCCGCAAGCGGGGTTGTTGCCGCACTTGCACGTGCGTCCCTCGCACAGGTTGCTGTTGGTGAGCGTGCACGCCTGGTTGCAGGCCTGACACTGCTGGTTCGCCGCCGGGCCCGTCGCCTGACACGCGTTGTTGCAGCACAGCTCGTTCGGGCCACACTGGTTGTTGTTCTGGCACTGGCGGCAGGCGCCGTTGATGCACAGCCCGGTGTTGCCGCCACACTCGACCGCGTTCGCGCCGGCGCCGCACACGCAGTTGCGATTCAGGCAGGTGTCCGCCGTCGCGCCACACGCCGTCCCACAGCTCTCGCACTGCTGGTTGCCGGCGCCGCCCGTCGCGGTGCACTGGAAGTTGCAACAGAGCTGATCGGCCGCACACCCGGCCTGGTCACCGGGATCGCAGGGGCGGCAGACGTTGTTGACGCACTGCCCGCCGGCGTGGCCGGGGCCGGCGCAGTCGCCGTCCACCACACACTCGAAACACTGGCCGCGAGCGTCGTCACAGACCGGCGTCGCGCCGTTGCACGGGGCGTTGTTCCCGCAGCCGCAGGCCCGCCCGCTGCATCGATTGGTGCCGCGGGTGTCACAGGCCGCGTCGCAGGCCTCGCACTGGTCGCCTCCGCCCGGGCCCGTGGCCTCGCAGCGGTAGACGCCGGGCTGACCGGCGCCACAGCACACCTGGTCCGCGCCGCAGCCGTCGTGCCCGTTGGGGTCGCAGACCCGGCAGACGTTGGCCACGCACTGGCGGCCGTCGGGATCGTTGGCGCAGTCGTTGTCGACGAGGCACTCGACGCAGGTGTCGCTGTCGTCCTTGCAGTGGGGCGTCGCGCCGCTGCAGGGCGCGTTCGCGCCACACTTGCACACGCGGTTGGCGCAGGTGTCCGTCGTCTCCGTGTTGCAGGCCTGACCGCACGCCTGACACTGCTGGTTCGCGTTGGGGCCCACCTGGCCGGCATTCGGGCCGAACGGCGAGCACTGGAAGTTGCAGCACAGTCCGTTGGCCGCGCAGCCGGCGTGATCGCCCGGGTCGCAGGCCCGACAAATGTGATCCACGCACTGGCCGCGGCCCGCCTGACCGCAGTCGGCGTCCGTCCGGCACTCCTCGCACACGCCGCCGATGCACCAGGGCGTCGGCCCGTTGGCATCGCAGGCCGCGTCCGCCGCGCCGCAGGCGCAGGTGAAGTCGTGGGCGGTGTAGTTGACGGCCGAAGAGCTGCGGCAGGTGTCCGCACGCTCCGGGTCGCAGGCGGTGCCACAGGACTCGCACTGGGTGTCCGGGCTCGTGCCGACGCAGACCTCCTGGCAGCAGCGCTCGTTGGCGCCGCACTGCGTATTGGTCCGGCAGCCGAGGCAAAGGAAGTCGCCCTGACCGTTGCGCTGACCACAGACCGTCAGGCCGGCCTGGCACTCGGCGTTCTCGCCGCAGCGGCACTCGCGGTTCGTGCAGGTCTGGGCCGTCGCAGGGTCGCAGCCGCCGTCGTCGCAGGCACCGCACTGGCCGCCCGCGCCGGGATCCGTCGCCTCGCACCGACCGCCGCAGCAGAGCTCGTTGGCGCCGCAGTCGTCGTTGGTCTGGCAGAGGCAAGCGCCGCCGATGCAGCGCAGGCCGCCCTGACAGGCCGCGCCATCACCGCAGAGGCACTGGCTGCCGTTGCCGTCCCCCAGGTCGCCGCAGCGATCCGCGCCGCGGTCGCAGGTGGTGCCGCAGCCGCCGCAGTTCTGGACCGTGTTGACGTCGCGGCACGCTCGCGAACAGCACGCCTGACCGGCCGCGCACACCCCGTTGCAGGCGCCGCAGTGGAGCGGATCCGAGTTGAAGTCGAAGTCCTCGTCCGGGGTGCCGTCGCAGTCGTTGTCCTGGCTGTCGCAGAGCTCGGGCTGAGGCACGACCTCACCCATGCAGGCCGTGAAGACCCCGTTGTTGCAGACGCGCAGACCGGCGTGGCAAGGGCGCCCCGCGCCGATCGTGCTCGGGTCGCCGTTGTAGCAGGACTCGTTGAACGAATCGACCAGCCGGTCGCAGTCGTTGTCCAGGCCGTCGCACACCTCGACCGAGGGCGGCACCTGGCCGACGCACTCCCCGAGCACGCCGGCCTCGCAGAGGCGCTGACCGTCATGGCAGGCGCCGATGCCGCGCTTCTCGACCTCGAAGTCCCAGCACGGGACCGAGATCTCGTCGTCCACGGCCGCGTTGCAGTCGTTGTCCAGCCCGTCGCAGACCTCTTCGCCCGGCTGGACCTCGCCGTCGCAGGCCGCGAGCTGCCCGTCGACGCAGCGGCGGATGCCCTGGCGGCATTCGCCCACGCCCATCGTGTTCTCCGGGCCGCCGTAGCAGCTCTCGAAGACCGGCTCCCCGCCGGGGCCGTTGTCGGTCTGGCCGTCGCAGTCGTCGTCGGTGCCGTTGCAGACCTCGTCCGAGGGCAGGACCGCGCCGCGGCAGTCGGACAGCGAACCGTTGCGGCAGAACAGCGTGCCACGGTGGCATGCGCCACGCTCGATCTCCGGACCACAGGTCATCTGGCCCTCGTCCGGGAGCGCCTGGCCGCCGTTGAGGACGTCCGTCAGGCCGTCGCAATCGTTGTCGAAACCGTCGCAGATCTCGGTCGAGCCCATGTCGCCCAGGCAGAGGTCGAAGACGCTGCCATCCTCGCGGTGGGCGCAGACCAGGGGTCCCATGCGGCAAGCGCCCTCGTCGCGGCCGCAGGTGGCCTCGTGCGGGATCGGGCTGTCGCCGAAGAGGCGGGGGTTCCCCTCGTCCACCACGCCGTCGCAGTCGTCGTCGACGTTGTTGCAACGCTCCTCGGCGCCGGGGGAGACGGTCGCGTCCAGGTCGTTGCAGTCGCCGGGCAGCGGGTAGGTGTCTCCGTCGCCGTCGACCACGTCGCGGCAACTCGGGGCGCGGCCGTCGCAGTCCTCGTCCACGTCGTTGCCGCAGATCTCGGCGGCCCCGGGGTGGATCTCCGGATCGCCTTCATTGCAGTCCGCCGGCGGGATGGAGCCGTCCTTGTCCGTGTCGGCGGCGTCGCAGGCCAGATCCGAGCCGTTGCAGTCCTGGTCGATGCCGTCGCCGCAGGCTTCGCGCGCGCCCGGCCGGCGGCCGGCGTCGTGGTCGTCGCAGTCCTCCGCGCCGGCGACGCCGTCGCCGTCGATGTCCGTCCCGTCGGCGATGCAGGCGTCCTCGCCGTCGCAGTCCTGGTCCACCCCGTCGCACGAGGCCTCGCCGGCGCCCGGGTGGATGCCGACGTTGGCGTCGTCACAATCGACGCGTGTCGGATCCGGGTCGTCTCCCAGGAAACCGTCGCCATCTTGATCGGTGCCGCCGCCGTCCTCGTTGTTGCAGTCCTGGTCCACGCCGTCCCCGGGCGCGTCGTACGCCCCGGGGTGGATGTCCGCGTTCGAGTCGTCACAGTCGTCGGCCAGGTTGGTGCCGTCACCGT
Source organism: uncultured Myxococcales bacterium (assembly GCA_903847385.1). Lineage (GTDB taxonomy): Bacteria > Myxococcota_A > Bradymonadia > UBA7976 > UBA1532 > CAINDO01. The sequence goes on along the minus strand of CAINDO010000106.1, from coordinate 2,613 downwards.
CACCGTCGACCTCGGCGCAGGCGAGGTCGCCTCCGGCGCAGTCGTCGTCGAGCCGGTTGTCGCACAGCGCGTAGTCGTCCGCCGACTCGGCGGGCGCGAACGGCGTGATCGCCGCCGCATCGCGTCGTTTGCGGTCGGGCGTCTCGGGCTGCTCGATCTCGCTCTGGTCGTCTCGGCAGTCGCCGACCTCGTCGCGATGCGTCGCCGGGATGGAAGTGCAGCAGGCCGCGGCCACGTTGCCGCAGTCCCGGTAGGTGTCCTGGTCGACGTCGCACGCCGCGTCGTACACCCAGCCGGAGATCTCGACGTCGTCGCCGGTCCCGGTGCCGAGGTAACCGTCGGCGATGACGACGGGCACCTCGCCGGCCAGGCCGATGGCGTGCAGATACAGCGGACCGTCACCGGGCGGCAGGAAGGCGGCGCGCACGGCGAACCCGTCGGCGCGGATGGTCCGGCCGTCCACGGCCACCGCGTTGTCCGCGATGGCGCGCGTGGACATGCCCGCGTCCGTCGCGGCGAGGCGCTTGACGAGGACCCGCCAGCGGTCGGGCGCCTGAGCCGGCGCGGTCGGCACCACGACCTGGGGGCCCGTCGTGCCGCCCCCCGCCGTCGAGGCCTCGCCGCACGCGGCCAAAAGGGCCACCGCGATCAGCCCGAAGGCCGACCGCCGATTCTGATTCCCCCACTTCGACTGCGCTGCGCGCACGGGACCCCCGGGCCTTCCAAGGAGAGCGCGGCCACCGGCGACGCCGGGAACACGATCTCACGCCATGCACCCCCATCATACGGACGGTCACCTACCTGTGGCAAAGGGGGAATCCACGCTTGCCACGACGACGGATTCATGAGATTCCGGCACCGTGATCGAACCGTTGTCCCGACCGCGGCCGCCCCTCGTGCGCGGCGTATCCGGCACGCCCGTCGCCTACACCTACCGGGACGTCGTCGCCGAACTGCTGTACAATGGCGCATGGGCGCCCGGTCAGATCGCGGGCGGCCTGCTCGTGGGCGGCCACTATCAGTGCCCGGACACCGGCAAGGCCTACGTCGAGGTCGAGGGTTTCGTCGGCGGAACGCACTGCGACTCGCTCGGCGAGCTGCTGCGCAACTTCCGCGTCCAGTGGAAGACCGCCGGCCTGGCGCTGCGGTACAACTTCCCCGGCGCCGAACTCGTGGGCTGGTACGCGGCGTTCCCCAACGCGCCGCCCCCCGCCGGGCAGGACGCGCTGCTCCTGCACCAGACCTTCTTCACGCACCCGTGGCAGATCGGCCTCTGGGTGCCGCCGGAGGCCGAGGGCCCCGTCGCCCTCGTCGCCACCTCGGGCGAAAGCGCCGAGGGGCCGCGCCTCGTCACGCACCCCGTCGGCCTCATTCAAACCGGCCGAGCGCGTTGACAGCCCCTGCCCTCCGGGCTATGTAGGCGGCCCGTTCAGCTCTGGAGGCGAAGTTCGATGATCGCAGCGGGTACCACCGTCCGCGGGCAGCTTTCCGGCGACGAAGACCTCACCGTCGAGGGACGGATCGAGGGCAGCGTCCGCCTCACCAAGAACCTGAGCGTCGCGCCGGGCGCCACGCTCGTGGCCGAGGTCGAGGCCCGCGCCATCGGCGTCGGCGGCAACATCACCGGCAACGTGAAGGCCGGCGAGGCCCTCGCCCTCGAGGCGAGCGCCGTGGTGGTGGGCGACATCACCACGCCCCGCCTCATCATCGAGGACGGCGCCAAGTACAAGGGTCGCGTGACGATGAACGTCGACATCCCGCCGCTGGCGATCCCGCCCGCGCCGACGCCCGCCGACAAGAACCGTCGCTGATCCCCGCGCCACAACCGATACGTCCGATTCGAGAGGAAACCCGAACATGGCCAATACCGTCATCGGCAGCACCATCGTCATCGACGGCGAGATCACGGGCAGCGACGCCCTCGTCGTCCAGGGCGCGATCAAGGGCCGCATCCAGCTCACCGAGAGCGTTTTCGTCGAGAACTCCGCCCGCCTCGAGGCCGACCTCGACGTGGAGACCGTCGAGATCGGCGGCGTCGTGACCGGCAACATCAACGCCCGCGGCAAGGTCGAGATCAAGGCCGAGGGCAAGATGGTGGGCGACATCAAGGCGCCCCGCATCCTCATCGCCGACGGCGCCCTCTTCAAGGGCAACATCGACATGGACGTGGGGCGGTAAATCATGGCCGAGGCCACCACGATCATCGCGGCGGGCACCGTCGTCCGCGGCAACGTCCAGGGCACCGAGGACCTCCTGGTCCAGGGCGCCGTTCAGGGCTCGATCCGGCTCGACGGTGCGCTCACGGTCGACACGGGCGCCCGGGTCGACGCCGCCGTCGAGGTCGTCCACGCGACGATCCACGGCATCCTGGTCGGGCGCGTCGTGGCCGCGGACTTCATCGAGCTCTCCGCCTCGGCGAAGATGCAGGGCGAGCTCGTCGCGCCGCGCGTCATCATCCGCGACGGCGCGCTGTTCTCCGGTCTCATCGAGGCCGGAGACGCCACGCCCGCGAGCGGCAGTGCCCCGGCGACGCAGGCGAAACCCGCCGCTGCCCCCGCGCCCGCACGTCCGGCGACGCCCGCGCCCGCCTCGGCGCCGCGGCCGTTCCCCAGC
>CAINDO010000105.1 GCA_903847385.1 uncultured Myxococcales bacterium | reverse complement strand
GGCGCAGCGGCGGCGGCGTCCGTGGGCACGGCGCCCCGGTCCGCGGCGAGCGCGGCGTCGCGCGGGGCGGAGGTCCCGCCCCCGCCCCCATCACAGGCGGCGAGGAGCGGCAGGAGTGCCGTCAGAATTCGGGAGCGCATGCTGCGTCGATAACCCGAGGCCGGGCGGGCGTCAACGCCGGCTTCCGGTCGCGCGGCAGAAATGCTAGGGACAACCCCTATGCGCACACGTTCGTTCGTCTTCTCCCTGGGCCTCGCCGCCGGCGGACTCGGCCACGCCCACGCCGGCCCCACGACCGCCGGCCCGCCGGGCATCGCCAACGGCTTCTACGCGCAGCTGGGCACGCAGGCGCTCACGCAGGCCGGGCTGGAGAGCATCGAGGGCTACGTGGACTCGCTGCTGGACGATCCGAACGCGGCCTACGGCTTCTCGTACATCGTGGGGTGCGCGCTGCCGTTTCAGACGAAGCTGGTGCTCGAAAAGGACGGTAAACGGGTGGAGTTCGAAGGCAGCCTGGGCCTGGCGCCGCAGTGGGCCGAGGGCGCCTGCGACCTGGACTGCCAGGAGTGGGTGTCCGCCTGCATGTTGGCCCGCACCAACGCCTACGGCCTGCCGGTGTACATCTACACGGACGGCCCGCACCCCCACCTGGAGGCGATCACCCGCGAGGGCCGCGACGGGGCGAGCGTGCGCGAGGGGGCGTTCTTCGGCAATCTGTTCCAGTCACCGCAGGAGCAGTACGCGTGCCGGGGCGACAGTCGCGACCCGCTGGCGCTGACGTGGCGGGTGTGTACGCGGCCCGGCAACCGCTGCGGCATCCAGGCGCTCGGCGCGTGCGGGGACGTGGACGGCGAGACGGGCGCGGCCGTCGAGGAACCCGTGTGCGAGGTCAACGAGAAGGGCCTGTACACACACTGCCGCAGCGGGAACGGCCCGAACGCGAAGGTCTGGGAGCGGGTGATCACCAACTTCATGCGGCCGACCAGCTTCGGGGGGCCGCGCGCCGAGTCGTGCGGCGAGCCTGCGCCGGCCGCGCCGCCGGAACAGACGCCCGGTGACGCCGGCAGCCCCTGCCTGACCAACGACGGCTGCGGCGAGGACCTGATCTGCGACACGGGCTGGCTCGGCACGGGGCTGTGTACACGCGCATGCGACGAGGAGATGGACTCCGAGGCGCAGTGCGGCGCAGGCAACACCTGCCTGAGCATCGGCGCGGACCCGCGCTGCACCCGCGCCTGCGAGCACGGCACCTGCTCCGCGGGCCAGGTGTGCACCACGCTGTGGCTCAACCTGCCCATCCCGGACGACCCGGGCTGTCTGCCGTTCTGCCACGCGGACGCCGACTGCGGCGAGGGGACCCGCTGCGACACGCGCTTCGGCACCTGCGGCGCCGGCCCCGCGCCCGACGACTTTTTAGAGGACGGCGAGCCCTGCCAGACGAACCCGGACCCCGCCGCGGCCGCCGAAGGCATCGTGTACTGCAAGGGCTCGTGTTTTCAGATCGACGACGACCCCGCGCGCGGCGTGTGCGCCAGCCTGATCGACCTGAGTGTGCACGATGACTGCCTGGACCGCCCCGACACGATGACCCCCTTCCAGACCACGGCCCGCGACGACCTGGCCATCTGCGTCTATCGCAACTGCCGCAGCAACGACGAGTGCACGGCGCCGCTGCGCTGCCAGCGCGCCGGCGTCGCCGGGGGACACTGCGTCTACTGAGCGGTGGGTTGGGCGCCGCGGCGGGCGACCCGCCCCAGGCCGTCGTAGGCGGCGTACTTGTACATTTCGCCCAGCGACGGGAAGTTGAACACCTGCCCGACAAAGTGGTCGATGCCGCCGCCGACGCCCATCACCACCTGGCCGATGTGGACGAGCTCCGTGGCGCGCTCGCCGATGATGTGGACCCCGAGCAGGCGTTTGTCCCCAGCGCGGAACACCAGCTTGAGCATGCCCTGCAGGTCCCCGACGATCTGGCCGCGGGCGTTGTCGCGGTAGAGGGCGCGGCCGACCTCGACGTCCTCGCCGCGGGCGCGGGCCTCGGCCTCCGTCTCGCCCACGGTGGCGACCTCGGGGATGGTGTACAGGCCGTAGGGGAACAGCGGCGAGACGGACGTCTTGTAGCCCAGGTCGAAGGCGTGGCAGGCGGCGACGCGGCCCTGCTCCATGGCCACGGAGGCGAGCGCCGGGAAGCCGACGACGTCCCCGGCGGCGTAGACGCGGCCGCCCTCGGCGCCGACGACGCGGTAGTTGGCGTCGCAGTTCAACAGACCGCGGGCGTTGGGTTTCACGCCCAGGTGCTCCAGGCCGAGGGACTCGGTGTTGCCCGAGCGGCCGCCGGCGAAGAGCAGGCGCTCGCAGGGGAGCGTGTGGCCGTCCGCCAGGGTGCAGGTCAGCACGCCGGCGGCGTCCCGGCCGACGGAGGTCACTTCACGGTCCAGCAGGATCTCGCAGCCCAGGCGCTCCAGGGCGCTCGTGAGCAGGGAGTTGATCTCCGGGTCGAGGAACCCGAGGATCTGGCGCCGGCTCTCGACGATGGTGACCTTGCACCCGAGGGCGGCGAAGATCGACGCGTACTCGCAGCCGATGACCCCGCCGCCGAGGACCACCATGGCGCGGGGGATGCGGTCGAGGTCGAGGATGGTGTCGCTGCAGTCGATCTGCGGGTCGTCGAAGGGCACGAAGGCCGGTCGGAACGGCCGCGTGCCCGTGGCGATGAGCACGGCGTCCGCGGTGACGGTGTAGGGCGCGGCGTCGGCCGGCGTGATGCGGACGGTGTGGGCGTCCACGAAGCTCGCCGCGCCGGACAGGACCGCGACGCCGTGGCGCTCGAAGTTGCGGGCGATGCGCTCGGACTCGCTGCCGAGCACCGCCGACTGGCGACACATCAGGTCGTGGACGGAGACGTCCCGGGCGAGGTGGAGGTCGACGCCGTACATCTCGCGCTGGCGGTGGCCCGAGAGGTAGAGGGCCGTCTCGCGCAGGGTCTTGGAGGGCAGCGTGCCCGTGTGGACGCAGGCGCCGCCGTAGACCGGCGCGCGCTCGACGACCGCCACGCGTTTGCCGAACCACGCCGCTTGCACGGCGCCCTTCTCTCCGGCGGGGCCGGAGCCGATGACGAGCCAATCGTAGTCGTGCATGCCCGGACGATAACACGCGGGCCGGGCGAAGCCGACGCCGCGATTCCCACGCCGAGCGTCGCAACGAACGGGTGACATCCCGGTATCATGGCCGCCTCGGAGGACGCGCCATGTTCACACGGAGAGCGATCGCGACGCTGGCGGGCCTGAGCCTGGCGGCCTGTGGAGACGGGGGCGGTGGCAGCAGCGGCGCCCGGAGCGCGACGCCGGACGTCGCACCGACGACCGACGCACGCCCTGCGGCGGACGTGGGCGCGTCCGACGCACGCACGGCGGATCAGGGCGCACCGACGCCGGACGCCCGCGCGCCGGACGCAGGCTCGCCGGATCTGGGCACGCCCGACGCCGCCCCAGGACCCGTGCCCGGCGAGGTGCCCGTCGAGGTCGACCTCGCGCCGTACCTGACACCGCTCCCCGGCGCCGCGGGGCGGGCGAGCGTGCGGGTGGCCGCCGGCCCGGACGACCTGCTGACCGGCCCCTCGGCGCAGGGCCGCGCCGGCGACTGGGTGCTGGAGAACGAGCGCGTGCGCTTCGTGATCGAACGCGCCGCGCGTGTGATCGGCCCCTGCCCCTGGGGCGGCAACGTGATCGACTCCGCCGCGCGCCGACCCGACGGCACGTTCACCGAGGACGTGCTCGGCGAGGGCTGCCTTTTCCTGAGCGTGGGCCAGACCTTCGCGCCGGACCGCTTCGAGGTCGTCGCCGACGGCGCGGACGGCGGCGCGGCGGTGCTCTCGGCCACGGGAAGGGTTGAGCAGCTCGACTTCATCCACCTGCAGGGCATGATCGCCGCGTTCCTGTCCGGCGCGGCCGTGCGTATCCCGTGGGACAGCGAGCGACTGCCCCCGGTGACCATCACGCAGTCCTGGATCCTGCGCCCGGGCGACCAGGGCGTGCGCGTGGTGACCGCGCTGCGGAACGATGGTGCGACGCAATACGACTCGCCCGTGGGCTTCTTCATCGACTCCGGCGGCAGCGTGGAGTTCTTCAACCCGAGCAGCAGCCTGCGCGGCTTCGGCTACGAGGACCTGTCGCCCTCGACGCTCACGGGCGAGCCGCTGACGCTGCTGGCGTTCCGCGGCGAGCGGGGGAGCCACGCGTACTTCCCCGAGCCCTCGGCCGAGCTCAGCACCGACCTGCCCCGGGCGGGCTTCTACGTGTCCATCGCCGGGGTGGCGGTGTCGATCCTGGACCGGACGGACCTGCTCTCGACCATCGTGCCGGCGCCCGCCCAGATCCCCACGCTGCCCGGCGCGCTGCACCTGGCGCCCGGGGAGAGCGCGCGGCGGGTGCACTGGCAGTACGCCGGCACGGGCGCGCTCTCGAGCATGCTGGACGCCGGCTGGCGCGACGCCGGGGTCGCGACGGGCGCGCTGCACGGCACGGTGACGGACGCCGCGGGCGCCCCGGTCGTGGGCGCGCGGGTCAGCGCGGTGGACGCCGAGGGCCGGACGTTGAACCAGGCGATGTCCGCCGACGACGGCACCTACGCCCTGCGGACACCGCCGGGCACGCTCACCGTGCGGGCCTTCGCCGGCAACCGCGTGGGGGCCGCAGCGCCGCTCGCCGTGGGCGTCGACGCGGACGTGCAGGCCGACGTGCAACTCCCCGCCGCGGGCACGCTGCACGTGCAGATCCGCCTGCCCGACGGCACGCCCGCCCCGGGCAAGGTGATGGTGATGTGCGAGGGGCCGTGCCGCGACCAGCCCGCCTCGACGGAGCGCGACGTGTCGTTCGACGGCCCCATCGACGGCAGCGCGGCCACCGTGTTCACCGGCCCGAGCGGCGAAGCGGAGATCCCCGTCGCCGCGGGGCAGTATCGCGTCAGCGTGACGCGCGGCATGGCGTGGTCGGTGTGGCCGCCGGACGCGGTGACGAGCGGCGGCCGCCTGCTCACCGTCGAGGGCGGCCAGCGCGTCGAGGTGCAGGCCGAGATCGCCAAGGTCGTCGACACGGCCGGCGCGCTGAGCGGCGACTTCCACGTGCACGCCGTGCCCTCGCCGGACAGCCCCGTGTCGCTCGAGGACCGCGTGCGCAGCTTCGTGGGCGAGGGCGTGGACGTGATCGTCTCGACCGACCACGACGTGATCACCGACTACGCGCCCGTGATCGACGCGCTGGATTTCCCGGGCACGCTGGCCAGCGTGATCGGCGAGGAGCTGACGACCTTCGACTATGGCCATTTCAACGGCTTCCCGCTCACGCGGGACACCTCGCCCAACGGCGGCGCCTACGACTGGGCCGGCGGGTCCGGGCCGGGCAAGACCCCCGCGGAGATCTTCGACTTCTACGACGCGTTCCCCGGCACGCAGGTCATCCAGGTCAACCACCCCGACAGCGGCTACTTCCGCGCGCTGAAGCTCGACGCCCTGCGCGGCACCAGTTGGGGCACACCGGCGGACTTCCGCATGCCGCCCCGCGAGCCGGACCCGGTGACCGGCGACACGGGCCTCTTCGACGAGGGCTTCACGGCCATGGAGATGCTCAACGGCTACTCCCTGGGGCAGTTCAACGGGATCATGCACTGGTGGCTGGCCATGATCGGGCGGGGGTTCACCCCGACGGCGACGGCGGTGAGCGACACGCACAAACAGCTCCTCAGTCAGGCGGGCGGGCCGCGCAGCTACGTGTTCGTGGACGCGGCGCACGACACGCCGGCGACCTTCGACGCGCAGCACTTCGCCGAGCAGGTGAACGCCGGCCGGCTGGTCGGCACCACGGGGCCGTTCATGCGGGTCACGGCGCGCAACCTGGCGGGAGAGCGCGCGGCCATCGGCGACACGCTGGACGCGCCCCCCGGCGAGCCCGTGACGGTCGAGGTCGAGCTGGACCTGCCCGAGTGGATGCGCCTGGACACGCTGTTCTACTACGCCAACGTCGGCGACGAGGTCGACGTGGGCCATGGCGCGGTGGTCGAGGACCCGGTGACACCCACGGGCACGCGGCCCATATCACTGGGCGAGGCCGACCTCGTCGAGGTCGCCGCGGGCACCGAGCGGCACCGGCACTATCGCAAGACGCTGAGCTTCGAGTACACACCCGAGGCCGGCGCGGACGCCTACCTGGTGGTCGTGGTCCGGCAGGTGGGCGAAGGCGGGGGCATGTTCCCCGTGGTGCATCGGCGGTCGGCGCGGCCCATGGCCTTCGCCAACCCGGTGTACCTGGACACGGACGGCGGCGGGTACGACCACCCGCCCCTGGCCGAGCTCGCCCGGCTGCCCCGCGAGGCGCGGCGGACGACGGCCGTCGCCCCCCGCCCCCTGAACGTCGACGACGTGAAGATGCTCCTGCGCGCGACGGCCCACGACCACTGACGCTTTACAAAGCGGCGCGGAATATGCATACGCCCCGCGCGTGAATCGTCGCCGGACATCGCCGTGGCCAGCGCGCCTGCCGCTCACCCTGCTCGTGGTCGGGTGCGCCAACGCGCCGCCCATCCCCGAGTATGCGCCCCCGGAGAACACGGGCGGCGCCCAGTCGGCGCCCATCTCCCCCGTGGGGGTGGACCTGCGCATGCCCGACGCGCCCCCCGCCGACGCCGGCCCGACGGACACCGCGAACGACCCGCTCGACACGGCCGCCGACGCCGCCCCCCCGGCGCCGGACCAGGGCGCGAGCGCCGCGCTCGATGCCGAGACGGGCGCCGACCCGGACGCGGCCATGGCCACGCCGGACGCGATGGCGCCACCCCCCATGGGCGCCTCGAACCTGGCCCGGGTGTACCTGCTGGCCGGGCAGTCCAACATGGTCGGCTACGGCCGCACGAGCGAGCTGCCCCCCGAGCTCTCCCGCCCGCAGACCCGCGTGCAGATCCACGCCGAGGGCCGCGTCGATGGCGACCTGTCCGGCCACTGGGACACGCTCGCCCCGGGGTATGGCACGACCCTGGACCGTTTCGGGCCGGAGCTGACCTTCGGCCTGCGGCTCGAGGCGGCCAACCCCGAGCGCGACATCCGGCTGATCAAACACGCCACGAGCAGCGCGAGCCTTTGGGCCGACTGGGATCCGGAGACCGGCGCCGAGTACGGGGCGTTCCGCGACCACGTCGCCCGGGCACTGGCCGAGCTGCGCGCCCTTGGCAAGACGCCGGAGATCGTCGGCCTGATCTGGATGCAGGGCGAGGCGGACGCGCTCGACCGCGACCACGCCGAGGCCTACGCGGAGAACCTGGCGGCCTTTGTCTCGCGCGTGCGGGCCGACCTCGAGGTCGAGAACCTGCCCGTGGTCGTCGGCCTGGTGTCCACGGCGCCGGAGTGGCCGTTCCACGACACGGTGCGCGGCGCCCAGAGCCGAACGGCGGACGCCGTGGCCCAGGTCGAGCCCGTCGAGACGTCCGACCTGATCCGCGACTTCGCCCACGGCGACCAGTACCACTACGCCACCGAAGGCCAGCGGATGCTCGGCGAACGCTTCGCGCAGGCCTGGGAGCGCGCCACGCCCGCGAACTTCGACCAGGCGGCGGACTTCTCGCTGGTGAACGGCGAGCGCAACTGGACGGCCTGCTCGTACGACGGCGCCTCGGCCACGCCCATGACCGCCGCCGACGGCCACCTGCAGGGGCGCACGCCCGAGACGCAGGTGGGTCCGGGTTGGGCGCTCCCGGACGTGGACGCCGCGGACATCACCTGGCGCGCGCCGGCCACGGGCATCCTGCACGTCGAGGGCGAGGTGTCCGACGCCGATCCCACCTGCGGCGATGGGGCCCTGGTGGTCATCACCGCCGCCGGGCGCACCGTGTGGGGGCCGTTCCCCATCGGACCGGACGCCGGCGATCCGGTGCCGTTCTCGCTGGACCTGCCGCTGCGCAGCCAGGAGAGCGCGGTGTTCCGCACGGAGAGCCTGGGCAACGCCGACTGCGACCGCACGGCCTGGCGCCTGAGCGCCGGCTTCGAGTGGGCCGACTGAGCTACTCGGGCTTGGGGTAGGGCCGCGCCTGCTTGATCCACAGGGCGGGCATGCCGTCGGCGGCGTCCTCGTCGTCGAACTTGAACTCGACGTCGAGCCCGTACCAGCCGTTGTTGCCCACCGCGGGGCCGTAGGCGGCGGCGAAGCGGCGCTGGATGGCGTCGAGCGCCACGCCGAGCGTGTGGATCTGACGGCCCGTGAGGACCGTCGCCCCCGGGTCGACGAGGCTGGAGTGTGTCATGTAGAGCACGGGCTGGTTGGGCTGGGTGAAGTAGTACAGGAACTGGTCGCTGGTCACGCCCGGGGGCGGCGCCACGACCTCCACGTCCCCGCCGGACTGGACGTTCACGAAGAACGCCGGGTCCTGACCCGAGGGCGCGAAGGGGTTGTTCGTGACGGCGACGCCGTTGGCCTCCTCGTCCGGGAAGTTGGGGTGCACCAGGAGCGCCATGCCCACGCTCCGGTGGCCGACGCCGTAGAAGTTGCGCTCCTCGAAGGTGCGCAGCAGCCAGGCGCTGGCGTACGTCTCGCGGACGGCGTCGAGCACGTCCTCCCAGTCGGCCGGGTCGCCCGTGTGGGACTCGTAGCAGCCCGCGCAGGGGAAACCGTCCAGATCCTCGCTGTTGGTGCTGGTGCGGAAGCGGACCTTCTTGCCGGCGGGGAAGCTGGCCTCGATCTTGGCGCGGAGCAGGTCCTGGAAGGCCTGGTCCACGGGCGCCACCATCATGTCGTCGCGCAGCATCTGCAACGCCTGGTCGCGGACGTCGATGTTGGCCGTGAAGTTCGGGTCGGCCAGGAAGGCGTCGATGCGGTCGTAGAAGCCGTTCTGCGTCATGAACTGGTCGTAGAAGAACATCGGCACGCCGAACGCGTTGCGGATGGGCACGCCCTCGGTGCGGCGCAGCACGGAGTAGTGCGCGGACTTGCCCCCGAAGGCGCCCACGGCGCTCTTGATGGCGTCGCGCAGCGTCTCCCCGGCGGCGGGCTCGGGCGTGACGGCGTCGATGTCGCGCAGGTCCGTGGGGCCCAGGTCCAGGGGCGGCAGCGTGACCTCCGGCGGGGC
>CAINDO010000104.1 GCA_903847385.1 uncultured Myxococcales bacterium | reverse complement strand
GCAACGCCGACTTCGAGACGCTCGTCGCCGCCGTCACCGCCGCCGGCCTCGTCGAGACGCTGTCCGGCGAGGGCCCCTTCACGGTCTTCGCCCCCACGGACGACGCCTTCGCCGCCCTGCCCGCCGGCACCGTCGAGGCGCTCCTCCAGGACATCCCGACCCTGACGGACATCCTGACCTACCACGTGATCGCCGGTGAGGTGCCCGCCGCCGACGTCGTCGCCTCCACCGAGCTCACCATGCTCAACGGCGACATCGCCGAGATCACCCTCGTGGACGGCGCCGCCTACATCGACGGCGCCCAGATCGTCGTGACCGACATCCAGGCCAGCAACGGCATCATCCACGTCATCGACACGGTCATGCTGCCCCCCGCCGAGGAGCCCGCGCTGCAGAGCATCGTCGAGATCGCCGTCGGCAACGCCGACTTCGAGACGCTCGTCGCCGCCCTCACCGCCGCCAACCTCGTCGAGACCCTGTCGGGTGAAGGCCCCTTCACGGTCTTCGCCCCCACGGACGAAGCCTTCGCCGCCCTGCCCGCCGGCACCGTCGAGGGTCTGCTGATGGACATCCCGGCCCTGACGAACATCCTGACCTATCACGTCATCTCCGGCGAGCTCGGCTCCGCCGACGTCGTCGCCTCGGCCGAGCTCACCATGCTCAACGGCGCCACGGCCGCCATCACGATGGTCGAGGGCAACGTCTACATCGACGGCGCCCAGATCGTCCTGGCCGACATCCCGGCCAGCAACGGCGTCATCCACGTCATCGGCAGCGTGATGCTGCCCTGACGCGCCCCCGCTACGGGCAGCCCTCGCCCGTGGTGAACGACACGTCGTCGACCCACACCGCGTCCGTCCCGCTGGCCACGCTGAAGTCCTTCTCGTAAGTGAAGGTCACGGTGTGGGCCCCGGCGGCGAGGGGCGCGGTGACCCGCGTCCAGTCCGTCGTCCCCGCCCATCGCCCGACCTGGGCACCATCCACCCGCAAGTACAGCCAATCCCGCCCGCCCTCGGTGCTCGTGCGCACCCAGGCGACCATCACGCCGGGGGCCGGCAGGTTCACGGGGATCCGCATCTCGGAATTCTCCCCGTCCAGGATGGCGCCGCTCCGGGCGGACTGCGCGCCGCCGTGCACCTGAGCGCCCACGCGCCGCCAGCCGACGCCGCCGGCTTGCACCGTGCCGGCCGGGAAGCCGGCCTCGAAGTCCCAGGTGGTCTGGGCGTACACGCCGCACACGCCGCCGAGGCAGACCTCGTTGGCGGCGCCGCACACGGCGCAGTCGGCGCGCGGCCGGGCCTCGCAGGCCCCCGCGGCGCACACCCCCGGCTGGCAGGGGTCCGCGGCGGCGGCGCACACGAGGCCGTCGGGCGCGTTGCAGGTCAGGCAGGCGCCCCCCGTCACCGGGATCGCCGCCTGGCAGCCCGCCGGGGCCGCGCAGGCGGGCAGGAGAAGCACGTCGTCGATCTCGACCCGGTCGTCGTTCTGATCGACGCTGATGTCCTTGAGGTAGGCGAACGTGAGCGTGTGGCGGCCGGCGGCCACCGTGCCCTGCCACGCCAGCCACCCGGGGTTGCCGGAGTTCGAGAGGACCTCCGCCCCGTCCACGCGGAACTTGAAGAAGTCGTAGCCGGCCTCGGAGGACACCCGGTAGCGGAAGCTCAGGGGCGTCTCGGCCTCGAGCTCCACCACCCGGCTCAGCTCGGTCGTCTGCCGCGCGCCGATGTCGCCACTGCGCGCGCCGCCGTTGCCTGCGCCCAGGTCCACCCGCGTCCAGGGCAGGTTGCCGGCCGGGGTCCACGCGGGGTCCAGCGCGGGCGCGGAGAAGTCGTCGGACACCCCCAGGCGCAGGCGGCAGGCCCCGGCGCCATCACACAGACCCGCGCCGCCGGCGCAGGGGGCGCAGGCCGGCAGCGGCTCGGAGACGCAGCCCTGCGCCGGGTCGCACCGGCCCACGCCGCACTCGCCGGCCACCGCTGCGCAGTCCACGGGGGTCAGCGGCCCGCACGCGCCCTCGGCGCACACGGCCACGGCGCAGGGTTCGGCGCCGTCGTCACATCGCTCGCCGTCCGGGTGGGGCACGCGCACGCACCCGCCCGCAGCCGGGTCGCAGATGGCCTCGGCGCAGGCGCCTTCGAGCCCGCGGCAGTCGAGGCCCGCGCCGCCGCCGCACTCGCCGGCGCCGCAGACCTCGCCCTCGGTGCAGGGGTCGGCGTCGTCGCAGGGGTCGCCGTCGGGCCGGGCCTCGCCCACGCAGCCCACGCCGGGCATGCAGGCGCCCACGCGGCAGCCCGCGCCCGCGCCGCTGCAGTCCGTGGGGCCGCCGGGCACACACACGCCCGTCTCGCAGTAGTCGCCGGTGGTGCAAGGCTCGGCGTCGTCGCAGGGCGTGTCGTCGGGTCGGTCGCGGGGGACGCAGGCGCCCGTCCCGTGCTCGCACACCCCGATCGTGCAGGGGCCGTCCAGCGCGGAGCAGTCCGGCGGCGCGGCGACGCAGGGGTCGACGACCGCGTCCGGGCTCGGGGGCGCGGCGTCGGCGGCGCCGGCGGCGTCGGGCGTCGGCGCGACCGCCGTGTCGGGGCTGG
>CAINDO010000103.1 GCA_903847385.1 uncultured Myxococcales bacterium | reverse complement strand
GGCGTCGGGGAGCGGCGGCGTCGCGGCGTCCGGGTCCGGCGGCGTTCCGGCGTCCGGCGTGGGGGTCGTGCCCAGGTCCGGCGTCGTGTGGCCCCCGGAGTCGGCGGGCTCGGCGTCCGGTGTGGGGGCCGCGCCCAGATCCGGCGTCGTCGGCGGGGCCGTCGGGGCCGCGTCGGGTCCGGGGGGCGTCGCGGCGTCGGCGGTCGGGGTCCCCGTGTCCGCGGCGGGCGCGCTGCTCTTCACGCTGGCGTCACCACAGCCGAGCAGCCCGCCGGTGAGGGCGCCCAGGACGAATGCAACTCTGGCGACGGCGACGCGCATGGGCTCGCATCATGGGGATCCGGCGGGTTCCGGGCAAGGCACAGACCACCAGTGGCGGCCGATTCGCACCCGTGTTATGGCCCGACCAACGTCGCGCGCTCGGGGCCCCATGACCAAGTTCTCGCTCTTCTGGATCCTGTGGATGGTGACGGGCAACCCGCTCGTGGCCATCCTCGTGCTGGTGGTGGCGTTCGCCCTGCTCGACCGCTTCGCGCTCGGCCTGACGCCCCCCTGGATCAAAGCCTGGCTGCGGCCCGGCGAGGCCTCGCGACTGCAGGCGCAGGTGAACGCCAACCCCCACGACAAGCCGGCCCGGCGCGCGCTGGCCGAGCTGCTGGTGGCGCGGCGGCGGTATGCCCGGGCGGTCTCGGTCATCTCGCCGGCCGTCGCCGAGAGCGCGCGCCCCGAGTCGGGCACCCTGCTCGTGGCGGCCGAGGCCTACCTGGGCCAGGGCGACCTGGAGCGGGCCGGGAGCTGCGTCGAGGCCGCGCACAGCGGCGCGCGCTCGACGCAGTACTACGCCCTGGCGCTGCTCACCGGGCGCATCCTCGAGGCCTCCGGGCGGCTGCTCGAGGCGCAGGAGGCCTACGCCGAGGCGGTGTCGCTCTCCGAGGGCCGCGTGGAGCCGCGCTATCGCCTGTATCGGATTCTGAAGCGGATCGAGCGGGCCGAGGAGGCCGAGGCCGCGCGGCAGGGCGCGTGGAAGGCCTATGTCGAGGCGCCGTTCTTCCAGCAGCGGCAGGAGCGCATGTGGGCGTGGCGGGCCAACCCGGCGCGCCCGGCGATGTATGCGGCCGTGCTCTGTGGCGTCGGGCTCGTGCTGGCGACGCTGCGGGCCTGATCAGGGTCTCAGAACGCCGAGCCCATGAGCTTCAACATCTCGGGCTCGGGCAGGTCCGAGGTCACGGCGTAGACGCGGCCGCCGTCGCGGAAGGTCGCCACGTTGAAGGCGTCCTGGTTCTGCACGTTCATCTGGTGGTCGCCGACGGTGTGGGTCTCGCCGCCGCTCGGCAGCTCGACGCCGGTGCCGTCGAAGACCAGCACGCTGAGCTTGTGGCGACCGACGCCGTAGACCAGGTAGGCGGCCCGGCGCATGTCGTCCTGGCCGGCGCGGGTGTGCACGTGGGTCAGGCGGCCGCCGAGGAGCTGGGCGCGCCGGTCCTGGAACCGCGGCGCGTTCATGGCGAAGGGCACCTTGTCCTTGAACCAGGCGTCGATCTCCTCGGCCCGGGCGCTGGGCACCTCGACGGGGCTGGGCTCCTGATGGCGCAGCACGGCCTCGCGGGGGGCGAAGCCGGTGGTGGGCAGCATCATGAGCACGGCCACGGCCACGGCGGGCACGGGCAGGGCGAGGCGGCGCGTCCACAGGGCGATGAGCGAGGGCCGCTCGGCCTCGGCCAGTGCTCGGCGGATGCGGGCGCGGCCCTCGAACGAGAGCGTCTCGCGGCGCGCGGCCTGGAAGTGCGGGCGCATGGCCTGCCGGAAGGCGATCTGGTTGTCCAGATGGCTCCGGCAGTCGGCGCAGGCGGCCAGGTGGGCGTCGAACGCGGCGCGGTCGCGGGGGTCGAACTCACCGTCGAGGTAACAGTCGTCGAACTGGTGGAAGTCGCTGCAGGTCAGTTGGGTCAGGGTCATGGCTCAGGCTCCCGCGGCCTTGCGACGCCGGAAGGCGTCCAGGTTGGCGACATTCTCGTTGCCCGCGGCGGCGGCGGCGGGGTTGGCGACGATGCCGCGCTCGGCGGCGTAGTCGATCAGCTGGGCCTGCAGCAGTTTGCGGGCGCGGTGCAGGCGGCTCATCACGGTGCCCACCGGGCACTCCAGGACCTCGGCGATCTCCTTGTACGAGAACTCGTGGAGGTCGGCGAGCAGCACCGCCATGCGGAAGTCGATGGGCAGCGTGTCGAGGGCCTTCATCACGTCGTCCGAGAGGACCGACTTGAAGAAGGACTCCCGCGTGTCGGGCGGGATGAAGGTGCTCTCCTCGGCGGCGTACCGGTTGAGGAGGTCCTCGGCCTCGCGGTCGTCGATGACCTGCTGCTCCGTCTGCGTCTTGCGGTAGCGGTTGATGTAGATGTTGGTCTGGATGCGGAAGAGCCAGGCCTTGACGTTCGTGCCCTGCTCGAACTTGTGCCAGAAGCGGAAGGCCCGCAGCAGGGTCTCCTGCACCAGGTCCTCGGCGTGGCCGGCGTCCCGCGTCATGCGCAGGGCGGCGCCGTACAGGGCGTCCGCGTGCGGCATGGCGATCCGCTCGAACTCCGCGTGGCTGGTCTTCTTCGACCGCCCCCCACCGTCGCCGCCGTCTCCGGCGGACTTGCGTCCGAACAACTGGCCGAGCATGGGCGTTCTCCCGAGCTTCAAGATCGCTTGTTTCCGATGAAGGTGCAAACCGAAGGTCCTGCGCCGTTCATTCCGCGCGCCGCCGAGGGGCCGCGAAATGTATGCTCGGGCCGCCCATGCTCGCCGCGCTCCTCGCACTTCTGGTCGTTCTCTCGGCGCCCGCGCCTCCGGCCACGCGCTCGCCGACGGCCGAGGTCGAGGCGCTGCTGTCCACGCACGGCTTCGGCCGGCCCGTGCACGACGCCCGCCTGGACGTGGTCGCCTCGCGGCTCACCGAGCGGCTTTCGGGCGCGCCCGGCGACCCCATGCCGGCGGGGGCGGCGGACTTCCTGAACCATGCGCTCGCGGTCGCGCAGGTGTCCGACGCCCAGGTCTTCCCCTTCACGTTGCGGCATCGGGCCTTCGGGGACTTCGCCGGGCGGCTGCCGGCGTTCCTGGGCCGCCTGGACCGCACCAAGCCCCCCACGCACTACGGCCTGGCCACGTTCGTCAAGGGCGGCAACATGACGACCACGCTGCTCGTGGCCCACCGCGGCGTGACGCTGAACCATCCGCTGCCGCGGCAGAGCGAGCCGGGGTCGTGGATTCCGCTCCAGGGCGACCTGCTGCGCGGGTACTTCCGGCCGCGGGTGCTGATCTCGCCGCCGGGGGGCGCCCGGATCGTCGAACGGCCGGCCTGGACCTCCGAGCGCAAGGTCGACACGTCCATCTGGTTCGACGCGGGCCCCGGCGTGTACGGCGTCGAGGTCGTGGCGGACAGCCAGTACGGGCCCGTGGTGCTGAACAACGCCGAGGTCAGCGTGGGCGTGCCCGTGGCCGACCTGCCCGTGACGCGGCTGGAGCCGGGGGGCGCCGAGGGGCCGCCGGCCATGGCGCTGTTCCGCCTGGTCAACGAGCAGCGGGCCGCCCACGGGGTGCCCGTGCTGCGCCTGTGGCCGGACCTGACCGCCGTGGCGCAGGACTACGCGGTCGAGCTCGACGACAAACACGTGCTGGTGCACGCCACGGCGGCCTCGGGCAACCTGGCGACGCGCCTGCAGACCCGCGGGCTGCGGTTCACCCTGGCCGCGGAGAACCTGGCCGACGCCGTGAGCCCGCGGCAGGCCCTCGCGGCGTTCATGGCCAGCCCGGGCCACAAGCGCAACCTGCTCGACCCGGCGCTCACCCACGTGGGGGTGGGCGTCGTGGGCCGCTACTTCGTGCTGGCGATGGTGCGGGTCGGGCCCTGAACGGGCGGTCGGCGGGGCGGGGGGTCGGTCCCATCTCGAGGCGGCATCAGCCGCCGAAGGGATTGAGCACGAAGTGCGGGGGGGCAGTCCCCGCGAAGCGGGGCGGGGGGGCGGAGCAATAAAAAGGGCCTGCCGAGGGGTGAAACGGGGAAAAAACCCTCGGCAGGCCCGGAGCAATCGGGGGCGGTGCGGGGCGCGCGTCAGGGCGCGGGGCACTGCTCGGCGACGCAGGCGCGGCCGGCGTCCATCGCGGCCTGACCGCAGGCGGCGCGGTCGCCACCGGCCTCGGCGCAGGCGCGGCCGGCC
>CAINDO010000102.1 GCA_903847385.1 uncultured Myxococcales bacterium | reverse complement strand
GGCGGTGCGGCGGCGTCCGGGGCGGGCGGCGGTTCCGCGGCGTCCGGGAGCGGCACGACCGCGGCGTCCGGGGCCGGCGTCACACCGGCGTCGGGCAGGGACGGGTAGGGCACACGCGGCGGGTCGAGCGGGTCCGCCGCGGGCCCCGGGGAGCACTCGCCGACCTCGGGGCAGGGCGTCTTGAAGCGCCACGTCCACAGGGCCGAGGTGAGCTCGCCGTTCTGCATCTCGACGCCGGGCTGAATGCGGACCTCGTACTCCGTGTCCGTCGCCAGGTCCTCCATGGGGACCAGCAGCACCTGCCGCGTGGAGTCGCCGGGGCTGCCCGACCAGCGGGTATGCTGCACGTCGATCAGCACCGGGCGCTCGCCGGGGCCCACGAGCTGGACCGTCTCCGGGTTCAGCGATCGGACGATGGCCCCGATGCCGAACACGATGCCGATGCGGCTGTCCACACGCGTGTGGTCCACGCTGCGCAGGCGGCGCGTGGCCGTGGGGAAGCTGTGCGTGGCGATGGCCTGGGGCCCGAAGCGGCCGTGCAGGCGGTCCCACAGCGCCTGCATGTACGCGGCGGTGGGCTGGATCTCGCTGCGCAGGCTGCCGGGCACGTCCGGGTCCAGGTAGTGCCGCGAGCCCCAGGGCAGGCGCGGGCGGAACTCGGCGTCGAAGCCCGGCGCGAGCGCGTCGAAGTGGTCGATGACCAGGATCTTCACGCGCTGCATGCCGCCACGGATGGCGGTCATGGTGGGCTCGTAGCCGTTGGAGAGCTGGAAGACCTCGGGCAGGCCCGTCTCCGGGATGTAGAGCGGCGGCTTGAACTCCAGGATGCCGTCCGTGAACAGGAAGGCATCCGTGCCCGAGTCGGCGGCGTCCTGGTCCTCGCCGTCCTCCTGGATGAGGTACCGCAGGAACAGCGTGTCGAAGAGCTCGTCCTGCAGGCCGTGGCTGGCCGCGCCCATCATGAAGGCGATGTGCCGGCGGGCCTCCTCGGTGTCGTAGTTGGGGCCGAAAGTCCGGCGGATCCACTCGACGTACGCCGTGATGAAGGGCTCCCAGTGGGCCATCTCGCCGTAGGGGTCGCCGATGGCGTAGCCCGAGTCGGGGAACCCGGCGCCGATCTGCGCCGTGTCGCGCAGGTCCGGATCGGCGAAGAAGTCGCGCAGCTCACCGGGGGGCAGGGACTCGACGGCCCAGCCGGTGACGTGGACGTGCCCGTTGATGCCGTGGGCGCCCGCGCCGCCGAGGGGCAGCAGGGCGGCGGCGAGGGCGGCGAGGCGCCCGGCGCGGCGGCTCATTTGGCCTTGCCTTTGGGCTGGGCGCGGGGCGCGACGGGGCGGCCCTCGGCGTCGCGGACCTCGGGCTCGGGCAGGGCGGCGGCCTGGAACGCGGCCCGGATCGCCTTGCCGTCCCCCACGGCGATGATGGTGGCGTCGCGCAGCGAGGTGGTCGTCGCGGCCTTCTCGATGGCGGCGTCCTCGGCGGTGTCCGCGGCGCGGGCGCGGCGGGCGTCCCAGTCGGCGGGCAGCCCGAGTCCGGCGATGTCCGCCAGCCGGCCGGCGATGGGCTCCAGCGACTCGTAGCCGCTCACCAGGTCGCCGCGGTCGCTGGCGCGGGCCTTCTTCAGCTCCTCGGGCTTCAGACCGCCCTCGACCAACTGCTTGATCTCCTTGAGGATCTCGTTCAGCGCCGGCCCGGTGACGCCGCTCTCCACGGCGGTGCGGATGCTCCAGCGCCCGGCCAGCCGGTCCTGCGAGAGCGCCGACTTGGCGCCGTAGGTGTAGCCCTTGTCCTCGCGCAGGTTGGTGTTCAGGCGCGAGGTGAACGAGCCGCCGAGGGGGATGTTGGCCAGCTCGAGCGTGACCAGGCCGGGGTCGGCGGCGACCGGACCCGGGGCCACGAGCAGGAACATCGTCTGGGGGGCGTCGGGCCGGTCCACGAGCACCGTGCGCGGCCACGGCCCCTTCGGCGGGGCGGCCGCCACGCGCGCGGCGGGCGGCGTCTTCGGGGCGACCCATTGGGCGAACGCGGGCGCGAAGAGTGTCTTCAGCTCGTCGACGGTGACGTCCCCCACCACGACCAGGGTGGCCTGGTCCGGGCGCCAGTGGGCCTTGTGGTAGGCCTTGGCGTCCGCGAGCGTCAGCTTGCCGACCGAGTCGACGTGGCCATCGACGGGATGGGCGTAGGGGTGGGCGGCCCCGAAGTGCACGGCCCGGCCCACGAGCGAGGCGACGTCCCCCGGCTCGAAGGGGCGCTGCCGGAGCTGATCGAGCCAGAGCGCCTGGGCGCGCGTCCACTCGGCGGCCTCGAAGCGGGGGCGCGCGACGACGTCCCCCAGCAGCTCCAGGGCCCGCTTCAGGTTGGGCTTGAGGACCGTGAGCGAGGCGGTCGAGGCGTCCGTGCCGGCGTCGACGGAGGCGACGGCGCCGAGCTGATCGAAGAGCCGCGAGATCTCCAGCGCGCCGTAGCGGCCGGCGCCCTGCTCCATCATCTCGGCGGTGAGGGCGGCGAGGCCGCTCTTGCCCGCGGGGTCGTCCGCGCCGCCGGCGGGCACGACGATCTGGAGCGCGACCATGGGCAGCGCGTGCCGCTCGACCAGCCACACCTGCGGCAGCCCCGGGAGCGACACGACCTGGGGTGTCGGCGGTGTGAACGCCGGCGCCGCCGTGAGCACGGGGCGGGGGCCCACGTCCGCGGGGAGCGCGGGCGGGGGCGTCGGGAGGGTCGGCGCCGGCGCGACGGCGGGGGCGGCGGGGGCGTCGGCGGTGACCGGCGCGCTGCCGCACGCGGCGACGACGAGGCCCAGGGCGGGCAGGACGGGGCGTGTGCGCAGCATCACTTCTGCTCCTGGGCGGCGGCCGCCGGGGCCGGGACCACCCACAACACACCGCGCCGCTCGGGGCGCAGCCAGGCGCGGGCGGCGGCGGTGATGGACTCGGGCGTGGCGCGGGTGAAGCGGCCGAGGTCCTCGGCCACGTAGTCGGGGCGGCCGACCTCGGCCTGATACAGATTCAGGAGCGACGCGCGCTCCATCACACCCTGCAGGCCGCTGACGAAGCTCATCTGCACGCCGTTGCGGGCGCGCTCGGCCTCGTCCGCCGTGACGCCGTCCTTGAGGAGCTTCTCGATGGCGGCGTTCAGGGCCTGCTCGAGCTTCTCGGCGGACACGCCGTCGCGGGCCGTGGCCTCGACGATGAACCGCGAGCCGAGCACGCCGGAGTTCTGCACGGCGGAGACGTCCTGCGCGACCTGCTGGTCGTACACGAGCATGGCGTGCAGGCGGCTGCCCTTGCCCGTGCTCAGGATCGACCCGAGCAGGCGAGCTCGGCGTCGTCCGCCTGGAAGTGCGCCGGGGTCTGATACAGGAAGTGCACCCGGGGCTGGTCGACCCGGTCCGTGACCGTGACGCGCTCCCGGACGTGGACGGGCGCCGGCGCCGCGGGGGCGGCCTGCCCGGCGTGCGGATCGGCGGCCCGGGGCAGGCCCCCGAACAGACGCCGCACCTGCGCCTCGGCCTCCGCCGGGTCGAAGTCCCCGGCGATGACCAGCGAGGCGTTGTTGGGCACGTAGAACTTCTCGAAGAAGGCCCGCACGTCCGCCACGCTGGCGGCCTGCAGGTCCTCGTGCGAGCCGATGACCGGGTGATGGTAGGGGTGCCCCGGCGGATACATCATCTCGGGCACCTTCAGCTCGACGACACCGTAGGGCGTGTTCTCCGAGGTCTGGCGGCGCTCGTTGCGGACGACGTCCCGCTGAAGGTCCAGCTTGGTCTGGTCGATGAGCCGGCCGAGCGACTGCATGCGGTCGGCCTCGAGCCACAGGAACAGCGGCAGCACGTGCGAGGGCCCGAGCTCGAAGTAGTCGGTGCGGTCCTCGCTCGTCCAGGCGTTGTTCCAGGCGCCCTCGGCCTCCATGAACTGGTCGAAGGCCCCGCGGGGGGCCTTCTCCGTGCCCATGAACATCAGGTGCTCGAACAGATGCGCGAAGCCCGTGCGGCCGGGCAGCTCGTCCTTCGAGCCCACCCGGTAGGTCAGGTTCACCGTGACCTGCGGGAGGGTGTGGTCTTCGTGCAGGAGCACGACGAGGCCGTTCTCCAGGTCGAAGCGTCGATGGGGGATGTCGAGCCTGGGGGCGTCCGCAGCGGCGGCCGTCGACGCGGCCCAGGTGAGCACGGCGGCGGCGATCCGGCCGGCGCGGCGCCGCCCGGAGAGGGTGATTCGGATGTTCGTCATGGTCGCGCAGTGTCGGGCACGGGCCCCTCGGCCGCAAGGCCCGCGGGTGTCCGGACTTGCCGCCGGGTATTCCCGTACTCGCCCGATAAAATTGCTTCGTTATCTTCCGATTTAGATTCCATAACCCCGCGGCGCTTCGACCCCGCCGCACTCATCCGGAGAGAGGAGCTCCCCATGTCGACCCTGTCCGCCATCAGCAGCATGCAGAACCAGGTCTCTCGCGCTCCAACGGCCTCGTTCGCCCAGGTCCGAGGCTCCTTCAGCGCCGACCGGCAGCAGCCCGTGACCGCCAAGTCGTCAAGCGACAGCGTGGTCATCTCGGCCGAGGCCCGCGCGAAGATGTCCGCCCTGGATCAGCTCCAGGTCGCCAGCCGCGTGATCACCAGCGACGCGAAGGGGGGGAACATCAACCTGTGCGCGTGATCACTCGGTCCGATACGGATCGATGTGGTGCTTCTGAACGCCACCCGGCTCGTCGATGCCCGCCTCGGTCGGATCCTCGTCGATCCGGCCGAGCCAGCCGCGCCGCCTGAACATCGCCACCATGCCCCCGGCGATCACGAGCATGAGCACCCACGCGAAGGGGTACCCGTAAGCCCACTCGAGCTCGGGCATGTTGTAAGGAGACTTCTCCGGATTGAAGTTCATGCCGTAGACCCCCACGACGAAGGTCAGGGGGATGAAGATGGCCGAGATCACGGTGAGCACCTTCATGATCTCGTTCATCTTGTTGCTGACGCTGGAGAGGTAGAGCTCCATGAGGGACGTGTCGATGTCCCGGTAGGTCTCGGCCTCTTCGATGATGCGCGTGGCGTGGTCGTGGCAGTCGCGCAGGAAAAGGCGCGTCTCCGGCTGCACCAGATCATGGGTCTCGCGCATGAGACCCGCAAACACGTCGCGGAGCGGGAGGCAGGCCCGCAGGAGGGTCAGAAGCTGCCATTTCACGGAGCGGATCTGGGCCATGTGCCCGCTGACCGGTCGGGAGAGCACGGACTCCTCGAGGCGGTGCAGGCGCAGCCCGAAGCCATCGAGAATCGGAAACCACGCGTCCACCACGGAGTCGAGCATCGCGTAACACAAGTAATCGGCGCCGGAACGCCGAATGCGGCCGACATTGTTGCGAATCCTGGTTCGCACCCCCTCGAAGCAGTCGCCGGGTCGGCCCTCCTGGAAGGTCACGACGTATTTGTGCCCGAGAAAGATGCTGAGCTGCTCGGTGTCGAGCGTCGCCGACTCGGGCATCGCCATGTGGGCCACGACGAAGAGATGGTCGGGGTACTCCTCGACCTTCGGGCGTTGGTTCATGTTCACCACGTCCTCGAGCGCGAGGGTGTGGATGTCGAACAGCGCCGCGATCTCCCGCAACATCGGCTCGTCGCCGAGGCCGTCCACGTTGACCCAGACGACGGGGAACTTCTCGATGAGCGGCTTGAGGGCGTCCACGTGTTCGACCATCTCGTCGAACAGGGCGTCGGGCCCGTAGGCGATCACGCGCAGGCGCGGCTTCGGCGCGTCCGGATCGATCTGGAGCGTGCCCGGCGCGAGCCCGATCTTGCGGGGCGTGCGGCGCCGTTTGCTGCGGTGCGGCATGGGCTCAGAGGCCCCGCGTGCGGCGGAACTGTGCGAGGTTCTGGGCCTGCAGGTAGGGGTTGGTGCGGCGCACCACACCCATGGGCGCGCTCTCGCCGCCGTAGGCGTGGCCCGGGAACAGGATCGTCTCGTCCGGCAGCGTGGACAGGCGCTGGCTGAGCGTCGTGTACATCTCGTCCGGGTCGCCGCCGGGCAGGTCCACGCGGCCGCAGCCCTGCAGGAAGAGCGTGTCCCCGGCGAAGACGGCCTCTTTGATGCGGAAACACAGCGAGCCCGGGGTGTGGCCGGGCGTGTGCAAAAGCTCGACCTCGATGTCCCCGACCTTCACGCGGTCGCCGGACTCGTGCACCGTCAGGTCCGTCTTCGAGAGGCCGGTGACCTTCTGGATGCCCGGGCACTCGGCCTTGTGGGCGTGGATGGGGCAGGGGTTCTCGGCGAGCAGCGTGGGCAGGCCCTCGACGGTGAGGCCGTACATCGTGCCGCCGATGTGGTCGGGGTGATAGTGCGTGCACAGGGCGCCGACGACCTTCATGTCGTCCGCCGCGGCGATGCGCAGGATGTCCTTCACCCCCCAGGCCGGGTCGACGACCAGGCACTCGCCCGCGTCGCGGTCGCCGAGGAGGTAAACGAAGTTCTGCATGCCGTGCGCCGCCTGGTTGTCACCGGCGAAGTCGCGGCCCCCGAGGAGCTGTCGAACGTAGAGCCTTGCCATAGGGGCGCGACCGTATACCCGCGGCGCGATTTACCGCAATGGGGCCTTGGGGTTACAGTCCCGACCCTCGCGCCAACCCCCGGAGAACAGCGAAGATGCGAATGACGTGCGTGCGCCTGGGCCTTCTGGCCCTCACGACGGCGACGATGTGGGCCTGCGGCGACGGCGGCGGCGCCGGCACGAACTCGACGGGCGGCGGTGGCGCTGCGACGGACGTCGGTCCGGTCGGCGGCACGCCCGCCCCCGGCGGCGCCGAGGCCGACACCGGCCCGGTCGTCACGCCGGACGCCGGCCCCGCGGGCGGCGCGGACGCCTCGGTCGGGGATGCCGGCCCCCAGGGCCCGGACGCCTTCGTGCCTCCGCCCGACGGCGACCCCTGCACCTACTCTTCGGATTGCCCCTTCGGTGACTGCATCGAGGGCACCTGCCACAACCAGCGGCCGGTGTCCTGCGTGGACCACCCGGACACGGACTGCCCGGAGGGCGAGGTCTGCGGCGGCTTCGAGAACAGCTTCTGGTGCATGCGCCCCTGCGAGCTCGAGGACACGTGCCCCGTGCGGACGCGGTCCTGCAACTCGAACTTCGACTGCTCGCGCCGGACGAGCTGCCACGACGGCCGCTGCATCAACAACTGCGAGACGGACGCCGACTGCGGCGACCGCGTCTGCTACGACGGCGAGTGCGTCGAGACGCCGGCCATCTGGACGGGCACCGACCCGGTCCCGCAGGGCGAGCCCGGTCAGCTCAAGGCCGGCGTGGGCGTGGTGCCCCTGGACTACCCCGTGGGCGTGGAGCTCGGCGGCTTCGGCGCGCGCGAGGGCCCCTACGGCCCCTACGCCGTGGCGCTCGGCGGGTCGGACCGCTTCTTCGAGATGCAGGACGTGCGCGCCATCGCCGTCAGCACGGACAAGGAGACGACGATCTTCGTGCGGCTGCCGCTGTGCTGGTCGTCGGACCTGGTCATGTCCACCGCGGCCTACAAGCTGCAGCAGATGACCGGCGTGAACTACCGCGATCACATCGTGACCTCGGCCACGCACTCGCACAGCCAGGTGGCCCGGTACTGGACCATCGTGCCCGAGACGGGCTTCGGGGTGTTCGGCCACGGCCTGTTCTCCAAGGAGGTCTTCGAGCGCATCACGGACTCCGTCGCCGGGGCCATCGCGGCGGCGCTGCAGGACATGAAGCCGGCGCGCTTCGGCGCGGCGATGGAGACGGAGTTCGACTCCGAGGACCGCATCACAAGCGACCGCCGCCCGGAGAACCCGCGCTTCAAGGATCAGCGGGTGGTGGTGCTGCGCGTCGACGACGCCGAGGGTGTGCCCATGGGCGCCATCGTGCGCGTGGCCATGCACGGCACGCACATGCAGTACCCCTGGGTGACGGGCGACGCCCCGGGCGCCGTCGAGGCCATCGCCACGCAGAAGCTCTCGGCGGAGTTCGGCCGCAACGTGCCGGTGCTGTTCTTCAACGGCAACGCCGGCGACGTCAGCCCCCGCGGCGACGACGTGGTGGACGTGGACTGGGGCAAGATGCAGGCCGTCGGGCACCGCATGTGGCCCATCTTCCGCAACCTTTGGGGCAGCATCACGCCCTCGCCGGAGCTGGACATGGAGCTCATCACGCGGCGCGTGCCCGTGAGCTACGGCAGCATCGGCTACGACCTGGCCGCCAAGGAGTTCCGCTCCGTGATCAACGGCCCGCCGCTGATCTACGGCGCGTTCAAGTGCGTGAACGGCAGCGTGCCCCTCGAAGGCACCCCCTACCAGGACGGCGCCTACGTGTGCGCCATCGACCTGGAGAGCTTCCGCGGCGCGCCCGTGCCCGAGTTCATGAAGGCGACCATCAGCGCGCTCCGCCTGAACGAGCTGCTCGTGGCCACCATGCCCGGCGAGCCCACCTCGCAGCTCGGCCACGACCTGGCCGTCGGCATCGAGGCGGACGCCGACGCGGCGGGGCACCCGGACTTCCACGCCGTGTCCTTCGGCTACTCCCAGGACCACCACCTGTACCTGGTGCCCGAGCAGGACTGGCTGCACGGCGGCTACGAGGCGTCGCAGAACATCTGGGGCCCCAAGTTCGGCGACTACATCGCCCGCACGGCCCGGGCCATCGCCGGCGAACTGCTGACGCCGGAGCGCGAGGAGGTCGACACGGGCATCAAGCCGAGCTTCTACGACTTCCTGGAGGACGACACCGTGCCGCCGACCACCACGATGGGCATGCCCGGCGGCGTCATCGAGTCGCCCACGGGACAGGTGCCGCGCGGCGCGCTGATGAAGGTGCGCTTCAACGGCGGCCACCCCGGCGTGGACCTGCCCTACGCCGTGCTGGAGCGCCGCCGGGACGACGGCGTGTTCCTGCCCGCCGGCCGCGCCGAGGGCGGCCTGCTGTACGACAACAGCCTGTACGACACGGTGACCATCTATCGGGGCGATTACGCTCTGGACCACACCTGGGAGATCGAGTGGGAGCTCCCCTTCAACGCCCCCACCGGCACCTACCGGGTGCACCTGATGGGCCGCACCTTCGACGGCCAGGGGCCGCAGCCCTACGACGTCGTGAGCGCCGACACGTTCGAGCTCGTGCCGGCCACGCTGAACGTGCGCGAGGTCTCGCTCGAGGGCCGGACGGTCAACGTCGAGGTCACCCTGCCCGATGGCCCGACGAACGACGACGGCGTCACGCCCTTCGAGGCTCTCACGACCACGGGCCACCTGCTGCGGGCCGACGCGCAGCGCCACTTCGACGACGCGGCGCGTCGCTACGCCTTCATCCTGGGGCGTGACCTGGACAACACGCGGCCGGTCCACATCGAGCTCACGGGCGCCGGCAGCGCCTCGCTGGACACGGTGCCCACGCCCGAGTCGGCCGCGGCGACGCTGGTGACGAGCCGTGGCGCGGACGGCGCGACGCAGACGACCGACATCGGCGGCTGGCCGACGAGCCGCGTGAGCATCGGCGCCCCCGCCGCGGGTCGCTACTCCGTGCGCGTCACGGACGCGGACGGGAACTTCGCGGTCACGGACGTCGAGATCCCCTGAGCCCGGTCGCCCGCGCCGCCCTCAGGGCGTCGTCAGGGTCCGGCGGTGTTTCTCCAGCGCGCCGACCACCAGGTCGCGCATCTCGCGCAGGAAAAGGAACCGGTTGCGCTGGAAACAGCGCGCCGGGTCGTCCGAGTCGCCGTAGAGCAGGCCCACCGTGCGGCCCTGGATGCGGACCGGGAACAGCACGAGGCCCTTGGCCGAGACTTGGCGGGTGTACCAGCCCGGCACGCGCTGGCTCCGGCCCGCCGTCGCGGAGACGTCGTCCACGACGATGTCCTGGCCGTCCAGGCAGGCGGCGCTGAAGACGTCCGGCGTGCGCTCCAGCGGGAACCGCAGGCCCCGGCGCAGGCGCGCGGCGTCGGGCCCGAAGGCGATGCGGGCGATCATCTGGGGGGCGGGCTGGGAGTCTGCCGGGGACTCGCGCACCACCTCGCGCAGGCAGAGCGCCACGTGGGTGAAGCCGAAGCCGCGGTAGAGCGTCTCGACGGCGAGCGAGAGCATCTCGTTCACGGGGGCGCCCTGCCGCACGGCGGCCTCGAGCTCGGCGCGGCCCTGGGCCAGGAACGCCTTGCGGCGCGCGTCCTCGAGGCGATCCGCCTTGGGGTCCGCGCCGGCGGGCGTGGGGAACTCGGTGCCGTCCGGGCCCGCCCAGGTGAGCAGTTGCCGCACCAGGGGGTCCTCGTGGGCGCTCAGGCCCAGGTCCGCCGCGTGGTGCCGCACCTGCCCGGCCACCATGGCCAGGAGCGTGCGGACCTGGCGCTCGTCCACGTCCAGGGCGTCGATGTAGTGGGCGGCCACGGCGCCCAGGTCGCCCCTGGGCTGCGCGGCGGCCTGCATCACGGCGTTGGCGAACGCGGCGATCAGGTGCAGGCGCGTGGTGCGGCTGCGCGTCGGCTTCGGGGGCTCGACGGGGGCCGGGCGCAGCGCCCACACGATGCTGTGGGGCAGCCCGAACACCCGCGCGATGGCGCCGCCGAGCTGGGGCGCGGTGCAGTCGAGCACCTTGAGCTGCAGGTCGGGCAGGGGCAGCGGGTCGGGCAGCAGCGAGAGCGCGGCGATCTCGTCCGCGTCCAGGGGCAGGTAGGCCTCGACCGCCAGGTCCCCCAGGCGGTGGTACATGGCGCAGACGAACGCCTCGTCCGCGAGGGCCTCGTCCTCGGCCTGGAGCAGCGCGCGGGCGAAGAGGCCCGCCCCGAACGAGAGCACCGCCTGCCCGGCCAGGGGCCCGCCCCGGGGATGGTCGCGCATGCGCTGGAACAGGATGAGCGAGAGCGCGACGCGGCGCACCTGCTCGAACCCCAACAGGATCACGGCGCGCGTGACCGTGGCCACGGGCTCGTTGTACTGGCGATACGCCGGCCCGTTCACCAGGCGCAGCAGGCGCGTGGTGAGCGCCAGGTCGCGCACGATGACCGCCACCATGTCCTGCACGGAGGTCTCGTGGCGGTCCACGAGGCGGTTCACCTCGGCCAGGTAGCGGGCGACCGTGGGGAAGTCCAGGCCGCGCTCCAGGGCGTCGGCGTCCGCTCCGAGGAGCTGCGCCACGCGCGACGGGCGCTCGACCCAGGGGTCGAAGGTGGCCTGGCAGCGGTCGCACACGCCCGCGCCGGGCAGGACGTCCGTTTCACAGCGCGGGCAGACGGTCAGGTAGGCGGCCATGCCCGGCCGACCATAGCGGATTGTGGCGCGCGCGCTCTACTTTGCCGCGACCTCGGGCAGCACGGGCTCGGCGATGTACTCGCCGGGCAGGTCGCCCGTCAGCGTGTCCAGGAACGTCACGATCGACTTCACCTGCTCCGGCGTCAGGTCGCGCCCGAGCTGGTGGGCGGCCATGAGCTTCACGGCCTCGTTCAGGTCGCCCACGGAGCCGTCGTGGAAGTAAGGGCCCGTCTTGGCGATGTTGCGGAGGCTGGGCACTTTGAACGACCCCTTCTCGGCGTCGTTCTTGGTGATCACGCCGCGGCCCTCGTCGGGTTTGACGGCGGGATCCGCCGGGGCCGGCCAGGGCTTGACCACACCGAGCTTCTGGAACATCAGGCCGCCCACGTAAGGGCCGGAGTGGCAGGTGGCGCAGCCGGAGTCCACGAACGTGTTGAAGCCGGCGATCTCCTCGGGCTTCAGGGCCGCGGTGTCGCCCTTGAGGAAGTCGTCGAAGCGCGAGGGCGTGACGAGCTTGCGCTCGAAGGCGCCGATGGCCTTGCCGAAGTTCT
This sequence comes from uncultured Myxococcales bacterium, assembly GCA_903847385.1. GTDB lineage: Bacteria > Myxococcota_A > Bradymonadia > UBA7976 > UBA1532 > CAINDO01. The sequence continues at coordinate 1,761 of CAINDO010000102.1, read as the reverse complement.
CGAACGTGACGGGCTCCTTGTCGTCCGGGAAGGCCTTCTTGAACGCCTCGACGTAGCCGGGGATGCCCTTGAGGACCTTCTCGACGGCCTTGCCGTCCTTCATCGCCATCTCGACGGGGTTGGTCACGGGGCCGAGGGCCTGCGCCTCGACGTCCGCGGCGCGGCCGTCCCAGAACTGCGCGATGTGGCCGGCGGCGTGGTAGACCGTCGGTGCGTTGCGGCCGCCGAGCTGCTTCTTGTCGCCCTCGGAGAAGCGCTTGTTGTCCACGCCGTAGGTGTTCAGTCCGTGGCAGGAGTTGCACGAGACGTCGCCGGCCTTGGACATCCGCTTGTCGAAGAAGAGCATCCGGCCGAGATCGAGCTTGTCGGCGGTGAGCTTCATGCTCGCGTCGGCGATGGCCTCGGGCAGGGCCGCGAAGAGCTGCAGCTTGGCGGGGTCGACGGGCGCGGCGGTGGGCGGCGCGGCGGTCGCCGGGGCGCTCGACGCGGCGGCGGCCTGGGAGGCCGGGGCGGCCTTGGACGCCGGGGCAGGAGTCTTGGCCTTCTCGGCCTCTTTGCTGCAACCGGGGACGACGAAGGCGAGGGCGGTGGCGGCGACGAGCAGGAGAGAACGCTTCATGGGGGGAGGCCTCCGGGGATGGCGGGGAGAGAACGGGTCGCGAGTCTTCCGGGGCGTGAAGAAAAGCGCGATGACGCGGTGTGTCAAGTCGGTGCCGCCCCCGCGCTTGCGTTGCGTCAAGGGGCGCCGATGCTGCTATTTTGCCGGGCATGGAAACCCGCTCAGCCCCGGACTCGCTCTCCGACGCCGCCCTCGCCGCCCTGCGCGCGCCCCTCGCGGGCACGGACTTCGTTCATCTGAACAACGCGGGCATCGCCCCGCTCGCCCCGGCGGCCCGGCAGGCGCTGCTCGAGCTGACCGAGCTGCAGTGCCGCGGCACGTTGGGCATTGGCGAGACCATCGGCCGCGTCGAGGCCGCCCGGGCCACGCTCGGCCGCCTGGTGGGCGTCGCGCCGCCGGACGTCGCCCTGTTCCAGACCTGCGCCGTGGCGTTGAGTCAGGCGGCCTTCGGCCTGCCGCTGCGGGCCGGCGACGAGATCGTGATCGTCGATCAGGAGTACCCCTCGAACGCCTACCCCTGGCACCGCGCGGCGGAGCGCGTGGGCGCGACGGTGAAGCTCGTGACGACCGCGCCGGACTTCACGATCGACCCGGCGCAGGTGCTCGCCGCCATCGGGCCGCGCACCCGCGTGGTGGCCTGCTCGTGGGTGCAGTTCCAGACCGGGACCACCCTGGAGTTGCCGCCCCTCGCCGAGGCCGTGCATCGCCACGGCGGCTACCTGGTGGTGGATGCCATCCAGGGCCTGGGCGCGTTGCCCTTCGACCTGACGGCCGCCGGCGCCGATCTGGTGTGCGGGGGTAGCCAGAAGTGGCTGCTCGGGCCCCTGGGCCTGGGTTTCCTGGCGGCCCGGCCCGGGCTCGCCGCCGAGATGACCCCCATCACCTATGGCGCCATGACCTACGGTACGCCGGACGACGCCCCGGACCCCGCGCGGCCCCTGCGCGAGACGGCCCGCCGCTTCGAGCCCGGGGCCCCGCCGGCGCTCTCCGGGCCCGCTACGGGCGCCAGCGCGCAGACGCTGCTCGACATCGGCCTCGACCGCGTCGAGCGCGAGAACCGCGCGCTCTCGGACCGCCTGTTCGAGGGCCTCGCCCGCTGCGACTACCGCATCTTCCCGCGCTCGACGCGCAGCGCCATCGTG
>CAINDO010000101.1 GCA_903847385.1 uncultured Myxococcales bacterium | reverse complement strand
GCGCTCGCGTCGCTGCTCGCCCGCCTGACGCCCCGGCGCCTGCGCGGCCCCCGGGTGCGCCTCGCGGCGATGTGTGTCGTCGGCGCCGGGCTCGGCCTGGTGCTCGACCGCATCGACCCGCGCCTGTTGGGTCTGGGCCTGGCGCTGCCCGCAGGCGCGCTCGCCGGCCTCGGGCGGCCGTGGGCCCGGCGCGCGGGTCTGGGCATCGCCGCCTCGGCTCCGGTCGTGATCGGCCTCGCGCTCGGTGCCCTGCTGCTCGCGCCCGCCTCGGCCATGCGCGGCCCGGCGCCCCTCGGGTTGGTGCTCGGCGCGCTGCAGCCGCCCCTGGCGGCGGCCACGGACGACGACGGCGACGGCCACGGCGATGCCTACGGCGGCCGCGACTGCGACGATGCCAACGCGTCGATTCACCCGGACGCCCGCGAGATCCCCAAGAACGGCGTCGACGAGAACTGCCGCGGCGGCGACCTGAAGGGCGACTTCAAGCGGGCGTCGCTGCCCCCGGCGCCTTCTCCACCGTCTGCGCCTGCGACCGCGCCGCCAGCCCCCCACATCGTCCTCATCGTGATCGACAGCGGCCGCGCCGACGCCTTCGGGCCGGAGTCGGGCCTCACGCCCAACCTGGACCGCCTGGCCACCCGCGGCGCGCGCTTCACCCAGGCCCACGCCGCCTCGAGCGCGACGCGCTTCTCGGTGCCCGCGCTGCTCACCGGGCGCTGGGTGGCCCATACGGACTACCGCGAGAAACCCAACGACTACCGCCTCGACGACCGCTTCACCACGCTGCCCACGGCGCTGGGCGCGCGGGGGTACGTGTCGCTGGCCGAGGTGCCGACCATCCCGCACATGCAGACGCCGGGGCTGCGCAAGGGCTTCACCACCGTGCACGAGGTCACGGGCGCGGACGGCCGCCGCACCAACGACCACACCACGCCGGAGATCGTGCCGCGCATCCTGAAGTTCCTGAACGAGACGGGCGGCAAGCCGGGGTTCGTGTACGCGCACCTGATGGACGCCCACCACCCCTACCGCCGCACGCCGCAGCGCCCCGCCGGCGAGTCGGGCCCCATCGCCGACTACCACGGCGAGATCGCCCGGCTGGACGCCGATCTGGCGCCGCTGATCGAGGGCCTGGAGACCCTGCGGGCGCAGCGCGAGGTCGTGCTGGTGATCACGGCGGACCACGGCGAGTCCTTCATGGAGCACGGCACGGAGTTCCACGCGCAGGACCTGTACGAGACCGTGCTCCACGTGCCGCTCTACGTGCAGGGCCCCGGCGTGCGCGCCGGGCTCTCCGTGGACACAAACGTGGACCTGCTCGACCTGGGCGTCACGCTGGCCGAGTTCGGCGGCGCCACGCTGCCCCGCGCCACCGGGAGCACCCTGCGCGGCCTGCTCGCGGGGGCCACGCCCAAGCCCGACGCGCCGCCGCGCCCGATCTTCGCCGAGCTGCGCGTGTGGAAGGCCCCGAACCCGGTCTATGCCGCCGTGCTCGACGGCCACGACAAGCTCATCCTGCGCCTGGACACGGACGAGCGCTTTCTCTACGACCTGGCCGCCGACCCGGGAGAGACGCAGAACCTGTGGGCCCCCGGCAACGCCACGGGCGCGCGGCTGGACACGTTGCTCTCGGCCTGGAGCGAACACGGCAACGGGCCCGCCGGGCAGTTGATTGAAGCGCAGCCGCCGAAGCCGCCGGCGAAACCCGCGACCAAACCGGCCCCCAAACCGGCCCCCAAACCCGCCCCCAAACCCGCCCCCAAGTCGGCCCCGGCGTCGCTCCCGCCGAACTGACCGGCGGGTCAGTCCCGCGCGGCCAGGCGGACGGCGACGAGCCACTCCTCACAGTCGCGCTCGACGTCCTCGGGCGGCGCCTCGGGCAGCGGCGAGGCCTCCAGGGCGGCGTCGAGCACGGTGAAGGCGTCCTGCAGGCGCGCGGTCCAGCGCTCGCGCAGCGCGGCGGGCAGGGGGGCGCGCTCGCCGCTCCGTTTGACCTCGAGCAGGGCCTCGGCGTCGTCGAAGCCGGCGGCGCGCAGGTGGTGGTTCAGGTCCGGGTCGATCTCGCCCGTGCGCAGCGCGTGGGCGCCGGTGAGCGTGGTGCGCAGCACGTACAGCGCCTTCTTGGCCGTGCCGCCCTCGGGTTTCTCGAACTCGCGCAACTGCCCCGTGGCGAAGCCGCGGTAGTGCCGATGCACGCGCCGGCTGACGCTGCGCCGCGCGAGCGTCGCCAGGTCCCCCAGGCGCGTGTCCTCGAGGAACGTGTGCGGCCCGAGCACGCGCTCCAGGAAGTTGCCGTTGCCCCGCAACATGGCCTGCAGCGCCATGCCCAGCTCGTTGCTGGTGTAGTCGATCTCCACGCCCTCGACGACCTCGAGGCGGTCGAAGGTCGGCGTGACGCCGCGCAGCCCGAGCAGGTCCCGCGTGGGCGCGATGTGGATCGCCTTCAGGTCCAGGTCGCTGTCCGGCGAGGCGAACCCGAAGGCGTGGGCGCCCGTCAGTGCGACGACGAGGTGGGTGCGGCGGGCCTGCTCCTCGGCGACGATCCGGCGGGCGATGGTCTCGGCGTGGGGGGTCAGGCCGGCCTGGAGGATGCTCATGTTTCGATCTCCTCGGCGTCGGGCGGCGGTGGCGCCGGCGCGTCGGCGCCGAAGACCCCGGGAACACCCACCGCGTACCGCCGCGAGAGCTCCAGGGTGATGCGGCGCATGAGCGCGTCCGCGGCGCGCACGTCCGGGAAACGCGGCAGGCGCGTCTCGCGGCGGGCGGCCTCGAGCTCGGGTGTCAGGGCGTCGGCCTCGGCGAGCACGGCGTCCAGGGGCACCTGCCCGGCCTTGATGGCCAACAGCCGCTCGCGCACGTCGCCCTCCAGCCGGAACCGGGGCTCGCCGGTGGTCAGCCAGCCCAGCGCGGTGTGCATCAGGCGCAGCAGGTTGTAGGCGTTCTTGGGCCGCAGCGCGCGCGACAGCTCGACGTCGAGCGTGTGCCCGGAGCCCTCGTCGCCGGCCAGCTCGACCAGGGCCTCGAAGTCCGGCCGCGGCAGGCGCCCGCGCTCGTTGAGCGTGCGGTACAGGGCCTTGAGGGTCTCCCGGGCCTGGTGCACGGCGTCGTCCGTCTCGCCCAGGCCGCTCGCGCTCGCGAGGCGCCGCGCGATGGCGTCCAACGTGGGCGCGTCCGAGGCGCGAATCCAGGGCAGCACGTCCCCCACGCGCTCGGCGACGCGCTGCGACTTCTGCAGCCGGGCGAGCTGCGAGAGCGCGTAGCGCCCGAAGGCGCCGTAGATCTCCCGCGACACGAAACATTGGCGGCCGGCGAGTAGCCACTCGCCGATCTCGTCGAGCGCCTGCGCCTCGGGCAGAAACAGCGCCTCGAGCGTGTTGGGATCGGCCCGCAGCGCCTGCCGCATGGCCTTGGAGACCTCCCAGTAGGTCTCGCTGCCGTCGGCGCTCACCAGGTCCCGGGGCGGCTCGGCCAGGCCCGCCGTCCACGGGGCGGGCAGGGCGAACACACCCCGCAGGTCGGTGTCCGAGTTCGCGTCGGCGAGACCCCAGGCCCGCGAGCCCACCACGGTCTCGACCACGCGGCAGGGGTGCAAAGCCTCCCAGGCGCCGGCTCGACGCTGGGCGTACCGCGCCTGCCCGACCTTGCGCGGCCGGAGCTGGTCGCGGGCGAACCGCACGATGCCCACGCCCACGAGCTGGACGTCGTAGGCGCCCTCGGCCTGCGCCACCACGCGCCCCACGGCGCCCTGGGTGACCACGCGGCCCTCGACCACGCGGTCGACGCGGGTCGTGACCTCGGTGCCGTTGGGCAGCGGCACCTGCAGGGGGTCGAGCTCGCTCAGCGCGCCCGCCGGCGCGTCGTGGGTCCGGCGGGCCATCGGGCTCAGGCCTGGGTCATGAAGACCATGAGCACGTCGCGGGTGTCGGTGACGAAGAGCTCGTGGCAGATGATGTTGGCGATGCCGGCGGCGGCCTGGCCCATGCGGGTCTCCAGGCTGGCCAGGCCGGCGTCGTCGAGGTTCTCGACCTTGCCCACGTTGACCGTGGTCAGGCGGATCGCGTAGCCGGGCTCGTCCGTGCGGTAGCCGACCGTGAGCACGAGGCGCTTGGCCGACTCCAGGTACTCGACGCCGATGCTCTTCGGGGCGGCGCCGCTGGACGCCACCCAGGCGGGCACGGTCTCGGCCAGGGCGCCGATGCCGCCGTGACCGTCGTACGTGCCGGCGAAGACCTTGAAGTGATTGTGGACCTGGGCCTGGATGCTGGACATGGCGTTTCCCTCGGGGGTGTCTGGAGCGTCGTGTGGTGCGGGAGAATGACCGCGCGGCGCCGCCCGATCAAGTCGACTGCGACGGCCCGGGCTCGGCGACCTGGGCGAGCGCGTGCTCCAGCGTGTCCGTCTCGAACGGTTTGTTGAGCTGCGGGCCCTTGAACGAGCGCCAGAAGGCCTCGCTGTCCGCCGAGAACGTGCCCCCGCTCATCAGGATGACCCGCGGCGCCAACTCCGGGGCCTGCGTCTCGAGCGCCTCGAGCACGGCGCGGCCGTCCATCTCGGGCATCATCACGTCCAGCAGGATGGCGTCCCAGGCGCGGTCCTGCGCGACCATGGCCAGCGCCTCGGCGCCGGACCCCGCCCCCACGACCTCGTGCCGGCGACCGAGCAGGCGCCGCAGCGAGGTCGTCAGCATCGGCTCGTCGTCGACGATCAAAAGACGCGTGCGGCGCGGGGCCGGCGTCGGGGTGGGCGGCACCGAGAGGGCCTGCTGCGGCCGGGCGACGGGCAGATCCACGTGGAAACAGGTGCCGCCGCCGGGGCGCCGGGCGAAGGTGAGCTGCCCGCCCAGCGCGTTCACGATGCCCCGGCTGACGCTGAGGCCGAGCCCCATGCCCTGCCCGACGGGTTTCGTGGTGAAGAACGGATCGAAGACCCGGGCGGCGATCTCGAGCGGGATCCCGCGGCCGGAGTCCGCGACGCTGAGCCGCACGCGGCCGTCGTCCAGCGGGGCGGCCGTCAGCTCGATGTGTTCGGCCGAGGGCTGCCCGGGCTCGATGGCGTGGGCGGCGTTCTGCACCAGGTTGAGCACCACCTGCCCCAGCGTCAGCGGGTCGGCGTGCACGGAGAGCGTGTCCGGCACCCGGTTGATCACCGTGGCGCGGTGGCGCGTCTCGTGCGCCAGCATGCGCAGCACGGGCTCCACGGCGTCGCTCAGGCGCACGGTGGCGGTCACGCCCGGGCTGGCGCGGCTGAAGGTGCCCAGGTCGCGCACGATGGCCCGCACGCGCGCCACGCCGTCGTGGGCCTCGCGCAGCGACTCCAGCACGGCGGCGCGGGTCTGGTCGGGCAGGGCCTCCCCCTCGGTCTCGAGCTCGCGCAGCAGCCAGGCGATGTTGGCGGCCACGTAGGTCATCGGGTTGTTGATCTCGTGGGCCACGCCGGCGGCCAGCGTGCCCACGGCGGCCATGCGCTCGGACAGGCCCAGGCGCTGGCGCGCGGCCTGCCCCTCGGTGTCGTCGCGGAACACGGCGACGGCGCTGACCACGCGACCCGCGGTGTCGCGCACGGGGAAATACAGCTCGTCGAAGACCCGCACCCCGGCGGTCACTGGCCAGAAGGGCGCCGTGTCCTCGGGCCGGGCGATCTGCCCGCGGTACTCGACGACCTCGCCCCGGAACGCCGGGGCGGCCCGCGTCGCGTAGCCGCCCTTCACGGCGGCGGGATCCGTGAGGATGTTGAACACGCCCACGCCCACGTCCCGCGAGGGCAACCCCAACATGCGCGCCATCTCGCCGTTCATGCGCAACGACAGGCCGTCGGCGTCGAAGATCTGGATGCCGAGCGGGGTGAACTCGAAGAAGCTGTTGGAGAACGCCTGCTCGCTCTCGAGCACGCGCTGCGCCTGCTCCCGGGTGCGGGTCTCGGCGGCCAGGGCGTCGTAGGCGGCCTGCCGGGCCCGACCGCGGTTCAGCGCCACGCGCAGCAGCGCGAAGAACCCCAAGGCGAAGGCGACGGCGCAGACCAGCAGCAGCTCGACGACGTTCCACGCCGCCCCGAGCTGGGCCGAGATCGCGGCGTTCTCGGCGCGCAGCGCGCCCGCCACGGCCGCGGGCGAGGGTGGGTCGCCCAACGCGACGTTCGCGTCCGCCACACGCAGCCACCCGGCGGCGGCCTCGCGCGTGGCGGGCAGGCAGTCCGCGCAGGCGCTCACGGCGCGGGCGGCGGCCACGGCGCGGGTGGCGTCGGCGGGGCTCTCCGTAGTCTGCAGGCCCATCAGCCAGCCCACGCGGGCCTCGATGGCGGCCCGGTCGTCGCGCACGCCCTTGAGCACGGTGCCGCAGACGCCGAGGAAGACCAGCACGCCGATCAACCCGGCGACGAGCATCCAACGGCCGCGCGTCTCCGAGGTCATGGGCGATTTCCACGGACGCAAACCACGAGTGACAGCGGTACACCGCTCCGAAGCGTCCGGCAATCTGTTTGGGGCGTCACCGACCTGCGAGCGCCCGGCGGGTGACCTGCGTCAGGGGAATCGGTCGAGAGTGCGCCCGCGTCTTTCCGCTAGCATCGCGCGAATGTCGCTCCGCCGTCCGACTCTTCCGCTGCGCGTCTCGCTGGCGCTGTCCGCACTCCTCGGCTGTGCGCCCGCCGTCGACACGGCGTGCCGGACGGACGTCGACTGCCCCACCGGGGCGATCTGCTTCGAGGGACGCTGTCGGGCGCCCTCGACGCTGCTGGACCCCGATGCCGCGCCGCCGGTGACCGACGCCGCCACGGGGGAGGGGCGTGACGCCGCGCAGGCCCCGACGCCCGACGCGGACACGCCGCCCCCGGACCCCGACGCCGCGCGGCCCCCGGTGCCCGACGCGGACATGCCGCCCCCGGACCCCGACGCGGGCGTGCCCCCGACGCCCGACGCGTTCGTGCCCCCGGTCCCCGACGCGTTCGTGCCGCCGCCGCGGTGTGTCGAGGACCGCGAGGAGAGCCGCCCCTGTGGCCTGAACGGCCGCGGCCTGCAGAGCTTCGTGTGTCGGGCGCAGAGCTGGGTGCCGGCGTCCGAGTGCGCGGATCCGGACGTGTGCCTCGACGCGGCGCAGGACAGCGAGGCCTGTGGCATCGACGGCATCCGCCGGCGCGAGTGCGCGATGGGCCAGTGGACGGCCTGGTCGGCCTGCGTCGAGGGGCCGGAGTGCCAGGACGGGGCCGAGGAGGCCCGCGCGTGCGGCCTCAACGGGCGCGGCTTCGCGTACCGCGCCTGCGCCGGGGGCCGCTGGGGCGACTTCGGCCTGTGCAACGACCTGGACGTCTGTCTCGACGCGTCGGAGGAGCGCGCCGTGTGCGGCATCAACGGTCGCGGGCGCCTGGCGCGCACCTGCATCCAGGGCGCCTGGGGCGCCTGGAGCGACTGCGACGATCCGGACGTGTGCGCGACCGACGCCGTCGACGTGCTGCCCTGCGGCTGGAACGACCGTGGCGCCCGCTCGCGTACCTGCGTCGACGGCCAGTGGGGCCCGTATACGGTCTGTGACGACCCCGACGTCTGCGTGAATGGGACCAATGAACTGCGCGCCTGCGGCGTGGGGGGCACGGGCAACGAGACCCGCACCTGCCTGATGGGCGCGTGGTCCGACTACGGCCCATGTCTGGGCGCCGCCGAGTGCCTGGGGAACGAGCAGCAGCTCAAGGTCTGCGGCATCAACGGCCGTGGGGTTCAGATGCGGCCGTGCCAGAACGGGGTGTGGGGCCCCTATCAACCCTGCGAGGACCCGGACGAGTGCGCGTTCAACACGGACGAGTACCAGTCCTGCGGGTTCAACGGGCGCGGGCGGCAGCACTTCGTCTGCCCGGGCGGCGAGTGGCTGTTGGACGGGGCCTGCGTGGACTCGGACGTCTGCGTCGACGACACCACCGAGGACCGGCCCTGCGGCATCAACAACCGGGGCGCCGTGACCTGGTACTGTTCCGGGGGTCAGTGGTACCCGGGGGGCGCCTGTGTGGAGCGCGACGAGTGCTGGAACGGCGATCGGATGTTCGTGACCTGCCCGAACGAGATGCACACGGTTCTGCAGCTCGACTGCGTCGACGGGCGATGGGAGTCCCGCGGCCACTGCCCCTGACTCGAACGGCCTACCAGACGCGCCGCACGTGCTCGACGTCGTGGCAGAGGCCGTTGCACATGCCGCCCTGATACACGAAGCCCGGCGCGGTCAGGGCCACCTCGGCGTCGCCGTTCACGTGCAGCGCCGGGGCGATGATCACGTCCGAGCCGGCCACGGTGAGCGCGTGGCAGGCGTCGCATGTCACGTCGGGCGCGGCCAGGTGGCGGCCGTGGAGCCCGATCAGGCGGGCGCGGGGGTGGCAGCCCTGGCAGTCGGGCCGGGGCATGTCGGCCGCCGCGTTCCCGGCGAAGGCGCCGTTGCCGTGGCAGTACAGCGCGTTGCAGCGGCCGGGCGCGGGATACACGCCGCCGCCGCTCAGGCCGCCCGTGAAGTCGACCTCGACGGCGCCGGGGGTCGCGTCGAAGACATGGCCCGGTGAGGTCACGGATTCCGGTTTGAGGTGGCATTGCTCGCAGCCGTAGGCCGCGTGGCCGCTGGCCGTGACGTGCGCCGTGTGGGCCGGAAACGCCTGCAGCGCGGGGTCCGCCGCCGGGTCGAGGGCGCGCGGCGGGGCGCCCGTGTCCGTCTCCACGCCGCCGTGACAGAACGTGCAGTCCGTGCGCCAGCCGACCGGGTGGCAGCCGTCGCAGTCCCGCGCCGTGTCGCCCTCGAGGGTCGCGCCGTGGCAGGTGCGGCAGTCGACGCGGCCGAGGCGCAGGTCCGGCGCGTGCTGCGCCGGCTCGTCGTAGTCCAGGGGGTGGTGGCGGGGGCGTGGGGCGGCGTCGGGGGGCGGCGGGGCGGCGTCCGGGTCGGCGAGCG
>CAINDO010000100.1 GCA_903847385.1 uncultured Myxococcales bacterium | reverse complement strand
GGCGCGGCGCCGGGCCGCACGGCCTCCTCGAGGGCGAGCCGCGCCCGGGCGGCGGACGCCGGGCGGTCCTCCGGCTCCCGGGCCATCAGGTGCAGCACGGCCCTCGCGAGCGCGGCGGGCACGCCCTCGGGCAGCGGCCGCGGCGTCTCCGTCAGGTGCTGCAGCGTGGCGGCCAGCGGCGTGGGCACGGGCTCGAACGGGCGCCGACCCGCCAGCAGCTCGTAGGTGATGAGCCCCAGGGCGTACACGTCCGCGGCGGGCCCGCAGGGCTGGCCCCGCGCCATCTCCGGCGACAGGTAGGCCGGCGTGCCGAACAGGTCCCCGCGCCGCGTCAGCGTGGTGTGATCGCCGGCCAGGGAGCGGGCGATGCCGAAGTCCAGGACCTTCACGAAGTCCCGGTCCGCGGGCTCGGCCAGCACCATCACGTTCGAGGGCTTCAGGTCGCGGTGGATGATCCCCTGCCCGTGGGCGGCCTCGAGCGCGAGCGCGATCTGCGCGGCGATGCCCACGGCGCGCGCCGCCGACAGGGGCGCCTCCTCGGCGATCAGGGCGTCCAGCCCGCGCCCATGCAGGCGCTCCATCGCCAGGAACAGCAGGCCGTCGTCCGTCCGCCCGGCGTCGATGACCGAGACCACGTGCGGCGAGGCCACCCGGGCCGTCAGCCGGGCCTCGCGCACGAAGCGTGAGGCCGCCTCGATCGCGTCCGTGTCCGCGCCCTCGAGCCGCCCGGGCGCGATGACCTTGACGGCCACCTCGCGCTCCATCGACCGTTGATCGGCGAGGTACACCGCCCCCATGCCGCCCTGTCCGAGGCGGCGCGTGAGCGAGAAGCGCCCGTCCAGGAGCCGCCCGAGGTACGGGTCCGCCGGGGCGCCGGTCACGGGACGGCGAGGCAGCTGTTCGCGTCGCAGCCGGTCCCCGTCTGCAGCGTCCACTCGCCATCGACCACGGCCCACAGGGGCTCGCAGAGGCCCGAGGGGCACTCGGCGCGGCACTCGGCGTCCACGCGGCACGCGGCGTCCGGCGCCGCGCAGGTCAGCGCCGCGAACGTGCCGACCCCGAGCAGGCGGCACTCGGCGCCGGGGACCGCGGCGCAGTCCGCGTCTGCGCGGCAGGCGGCCCGAACGCAGGTGTTCGCCTCGACCCCGCGCATGCCCGTCGTCAAGCAGATCCGGTCGGCGGGGCAGTCCGCGTCCGTCGCGCAGGCGTCGTAGGCGCAGTGGGTTTCGCCCATCGTGCCGCAGCAGCCGGTCTGGCTCTCCGTGTAGACGCAGCGGCCGGCGCGGCCCGCGTCGGTGCAGTCGGCGTCCGTGCAGCAGGTCGGCGTGATCTCTCCGGCCCCGTCCGGGTGGGGCGTGGGCCCGCAGCCCGGCACGTCGTAGTACGTCGGGGCCACCGGACACGCGCTCAGCCCGGCCAGGGGGGCCGGCGTGCAGACCAGCGCGCCCTCGCAGGCGGCGCCCCGGGCCAGGTCGCAGTCGCCGAGGGGCAGGTCGTCGGGGGTCACGGCCGCGTCCGGCGTCGGTGTCCCGCCCGTGGCCGCCGCGTCCGGCGTCGGTGTCCCGCCCGTGGCCGCCGCGTCCGGCGTCGGTGTCCCGCCCGTGGCCGCCGCATCCGGTGTCGGTGTCCCGCCCGTGGCCGCCGCGTCCGGCGTCGGTGTCCCGCCCGTGGCCGCCGCGTCCGGCGTCGGTGTCCCGCCCGTGGCCGCCGC
>CAINDO010000099.1 GCA_903847385.1 uncultured Myxococcales bacterium | reverse complement strand
CGCGGTGCGTCAATCCGGCACTCGTGCTCAATCGTCCAACCGCCGAATGCGTCTCACCCCTCCCCGGGGCGAAGGGATTCGTGCGGGTTGGGGTCGAAGGAAACAAGCGCGAAACGAGGTCTTGACGGGCTACCAGATGTCACCTACACGCACCGCCGTCATCCAAGACCCGCCATTGCGACCAACTGGGGCGGGTCCTGGAATCCGCCGATGCCGAGATCGCCTGTGAACGCGAAGACATGCCTTCTCTTGTGCTTCGGGCTGTGGGCCTGTGAGCCAGCTTCCACCAGCGAGCCCGAGGTGGGCGGCGGCAGCGACGTGCCGACGCCGGATCCCGACGCGGGCGACGGTGACGTGCCGACGTCGAATCCCGACGCGGGCGACGGCGGCGACGTGCCGGCGTGGACGCCCGACCCGATCGTCTTCTCCGCCTGTGCGGAGTTGGCGGGCTGGGAGTGCGGCTTCCTCACGGTGCCGGTGAACTACGCGGAGCCCGTGGAATTCCTGCAAATCCGCGTCTCCCGGAAGAAGGCACTCGACCCGACCCGGCGCCTCGGCGTGCTGCTGTACAACCCCGGCGGTCCCGGCAGCGGCGGTGTCGAACGGATCACTGGAGCGTATGACACCCTCGAGCAGGCGCAGCAGCGCTTCGACTTCATCGGCTTCGACCCGCGCGGCACGGGCGCGAGCGAGCCCGACCTCAAGTGCCTCACCGACGAGGAGATCGATGAGTTCCGCGTCAGCGATGGTTCGGTCGACGCGAGCGGCGCGATGGCGATCGCGACCAAGCTGCGTGAGGGCTGCCTGCGGACGGCCGGCTCTGCGTCACGGCTTGCGTCGATCACGACCAAGAACGCGGCGCGCGACATGGACTCGATCCGGATCGCACTGGGCGAGGAGAAGCTGAACTACCTGGGCACGTCGTACGGCACTTGGCTCGGCGCGGTGTACGCAACGCTCTTTCCCACGAGAGTCAGGGCGTTCGTGTTGGATGCCGGCGTGTCGCCCGACAACCCGAGCGGCGCGAAGATCGTCGCGCAGGCCGCCTCGATCAAGCTGCGGATGGAAGAGTATTTCGCCTTCGCGGACGCGAACCTGCCACCGGTGCTCGGCGGCCGGTTCGCGTCGGAGAGCGAGGCGTACGAGGCGGCGCTGGCCATGGTGGACCGCGGCGAGGTCGACGGTGGGCGGCGACCGGTCTCGTCGGACGACTTCAACGGCCTCATCATGAACGCGCTGTACGTGGGCGTTGCCGACTACCCATTGGTCGGCAGCCTCATCCGGACGGTGCTGGAGGACGACGACACCCCGCGGATCCTGAGCGCCATGGATGATCGTGAAGGGCGCAGCCCGGATGGCTCGTACTCAGGGGTCACCGACATGCCACACGTCGCGATCAGCTGCGCCGACGGCCTCGCGGAGTGGACCGAGGCGCAGTGGAACGCCGACCTCGCAGCGATGCGTGGGGTCGGCCTCCAACGTGGGCTGCAGAACCTCTGGGGCTACTACGCGTGTCTGGGCTGGCCGGTCGCGAGCGACCGCGCGACGATCAACGCGACGGGCGCCCCGCCGATGCTGGTGCTGGAGGGCCTGCTGGATCCAGCGACGCCGTTCGAGGGCACGCGGGCGCTCGTGGCTGCGCTGGGCAACGGCTCGCACCTCTATTCGTACACGCGTGATGGTCACGCGTCGTACTACCGGGACGCGGTCCGGTTGCGCGTGCAGGAGTTCCTGGAGGAGCCCGACGCCGTGACGGGCTCGCCGGTGGAGTGCGGGACCTGGGTGCGGCCGGAGTCGAGCGAGCGGGAGATCGCCTTCGAAGCGGAGGTGGGACATCCGGACACGGTGGTCACCGTGGAGCGACGCGAGCCCGCCACCGACGGCGTGCTCGAGAGCGTGGTCATCGCCGCCAACGGACCGCGCTTCGCCCGTTTCACACTCCCGGCGGGAAGCTCCGACAGGCACGTCCTCCTCCACGCGAGCGGGCCGGCGACCGTGCCGTACCGCCGGTACCTCGACGCGCACCGCGTCGAGGCCGTGCCCCCGAAGCTCTCGGGATTCCCGGCGTCATTCATCTCGGGACGCGCGGCAGACTTCGGGCTCACGCAAGCCGCCGACGACGGGTTCATCTGGGCCAAGTTCACCGACTGCGACGGCCTCTTCCCGGGCGAGTTCACGCTGCGGGTGCCGGGCGTAGTCATCTACCAAACCGGGTCGCCCTGCCGCTCCACGGCGGGCCTGCAACGCGAAGGCATCGGCTGCTCCGCCGCATTCGTGTTCAATGTGCCGCCGGGCTCGCACATGACGGGAGTGGAGTACGGCAACGCGAGCTACCCGGGGCCCGCCATCCTGGTCGACGCCGGCGGTATGACCGAGGTGAGCTTCACGCCGGAGAGCAACTGACCGCTTCACCGAACAGGGCGAGCCATCTGCCCCGTCGTCGCAACCCACTCACGACACACTCCCCAGCGCCGCCAGGACCCCCTCGGGGGTCAGCGGCAGCTCCAACATGCGCACACCCGTGGCGTGCGCGACGGCGTTGGCGATCGCGGCGGCCGTGGGCACCGTGGCGGGCTCGCCGAGCCCGATCGCGCCCGTCGACGAGCGCCCGCTGTGGACGTCGGTGAACACCACGTCGGTCGCCGGCGGGGGCTGGCCCCCGGCCGTGGGCCGAGTCGGAGCGCGTCGCGCACGTTCCACCTGCAAGCGGATGGTGCCATTCCGCCGGCGGGCCGCTCGACCAGCGGGGCGATGGCGCGGCACGGGCCGCACCAGCCCGGCCATTGACGCGCGGCGCCCCCACCCCGATGATGGGCGCATGGCCAGCGAAATCCCCGCCGCCCCGACCCCGGAAGAGCCGCCGCGCGCGCCCTCGCAGGCCGCCTGGGACGCGATGAGCCCCGCCGAGCGCGCCGCCGTGCTCGAGCGCCTGGGGCCGATGCCCGACCACGAGCTCGCGCCGCCCGAGGGCGACTGGCACATCGAGGCGGTCCGCACGAGCGAGGACTCGCTCGACGGCTACTTCCGCAAGCGCGACCGGGGCGCCTACATCGGCCGCGGGCTCACCGTGTACTACCCCGAGGAGCGCCGGTTCGCGCCGGACCTCTTCGTGGTGCTGGACGTGCCCGCGGGCCGTCGCACGGTCTGGAACGTGTCCGCCGAGGGCCGGGGGCTCGACTTCGTGCTCGAGGTCCACTACGGCGGCCGCCGCCGGAAGGACGCCGAGGAGAACGTCGCGCGGTACGCCCGCCTGGGCATCGACGAGTACTTCATGTTCGACGCGCGGCGCGTCGTGCTCCACGGCTGGCACCGGGCGAAGAGCACCGACCGCACGTACACACGCATCATCCCGCAGAACGGGCGCTGGCCCGTGCGCTCGCTGGGCATGGAATTGGGCCTGCGCGACGGGCAGCCCCGCTGGTACGACGGCCTGGGCATCGTGCCCCTGACACGCGAGCTGAACGCCGAGCTGTCGCTCTCGCTGAACGACGCCCTGGAGCGCGCCCAGCAGGCCGAGGCCGAACGCGACGAGGCCGAGGCCCGCGCCGCCGCCGAGGCCGAGCGCGCGACCGCGCTGACGGAGCGTGCCGCCGCCGAGTCCGAGGCCCGCGCCGCGGCCGAGGCCGAGATCGCCCGACTTCGCGCGGAGATCGAGCGCCTGCGCGGCGGCTGAGCGACCCGGTTCAGGCCTTCGCGGCCTTCTCCCGGGCGGTGCCCCGCCTCACTTTCGCGACAGCGGCGGGGCGGCCTTGTACACTCGCGCCCCCCGAACGCCACGAGCCGTCGTCATGTCGCCCGACCCCGAAGCCCCGCCCGCCCCCGACGCCCTGCCGCGCGCGTTCACACACCGCCTGGCCGTGCTCGCCTGGCTCGGTGTCGGGCCCGGTCTGGCCGAGGCGGGCGCGCTGCTCCGCCACGCGCCGCAGCTCGCCTGGGGCCTGCCCGTGGCGCTGCTGGGGCTCGCGACCTGGGTGTGCCTGGGGGTGATCGCCGGGTCGCCGTGGCTGCTGGCGGCGCTGTCGCCCGCGACGCGGGGCCGGGTCTCCGAGACCTCTCCGGCGGCGCCCGGGCCGGTCACCTGGCTGGCGGCGCTGACGCTCGGGGCGGCCCCCGGCGCGGCGGCGGCGTTCCTGCTCACGCCGCGCCTGACGGCGGGCGTGTCGCCCACGACGCAGCCCTTCGTCACGCTGCTCGTCTCGGCGCTCCTGCCCGCGCTCACGGCCACGGCGGCGCCCGCGCTCGCGTCGCTG
>CAINDO010000098.1 GCA_903847385.1 uncultured Myxococcales bacterium | reverse complement strand
GGCAGTCGTCGCCCGGCCCCGCCCCGTCGCCCCCTCCGCCGCAGCCGCCCGGCCCGCGGCGCGCCCGGAGCCCGAGGATCGGCCGCCGCCCGCCGTGGACGACGCCGCCGCACGCCGCAAGGCCGCCGACCTGGACCGCGCGCTGCTCGATTGCCGGTGTCTGCCGGCCAAACGCTTGCTCGACGACCTGATCGCGCTCCCCAATGCGACACCGCATGTCGCCGCCCGTCGCGCACGGGTCGCCGCGTGTCGCAACGTGGACGTGGATCACAAGTGTGTGAACGGACAATTGGTGGAGGTCGAGTGAAACGCGCGCTGCTCCTGCTGGCGGGCCTCGCCGTCTCGACGCCCGTCCCGGCCACCGCCGCTGGCGAGGACACGACGGACGTTCTGTACGAGCGCGCCGTGTCTGCCTCGCAGGAGGGGCGGCACGACGCCGCCGCGACCCTGTTCGACGAGGTCCTGGGCCAGATGGCGCCCAATCACCCGCTGCGGGCGCTGGCCCTGTATGGCGCTGCGCGCGCCAACCAGCGCGTGGGCACGGCGGACGCGGCCTGCAAGGCGGTCGAGCGTTACAAGACCTTCATCGGCTTGCCCGACGCCGAGCCCGAGAAGCGCGAGAAGGCGGCCAAGAGCCTGGGCGACCTGCTCGCCAAGTGCGCTTCGAAAGACGCCGTCGTCCCGGCGCCCGCGAGCGCCGCGGCTTCGACCCCGGCCGCGGCGCCGGCACCCGCAAGCGTGCAGGCGCCCGCGACGGTCGCACCACCGCCGGCCCCCGACCGCACTTGGGCCTGGGTGGCGACGGGCGCCGCGGGGGCAAGTCTCGTCGGCGGGGCGCTCCTGCTCGTGCTGGCGGACGCCGCCATCGACGACGGCGACGCCGCGATGGCGCGTTTCGAGGACAGCGGACGCACGAGCGTCAGCGCGCGGGATGCAGTCCGGGCCGCCGACGACCGCGTGGTGACCTACGCCAACGTCGGGTACGGGGTGCTGGGCCTCGGCGCGGCCCTCGGCGGACTCGCCACCTGGCTCTGGGTGCGCGACCCCGGCGCCCCCACGGCCTGGGCGCCCACGCCGAACGGCATGATCTGGACCGGACGCTTCTGACCGCCCCGAGGAGACCGCGCATGCAATCGAGGAACACGAACCGCGCCCGCCGCGCCCTCACCTGGGCGTCGCTCGCCATGAACTCATGCATCACCGCGCCGGACCGCGACCTGAGCCTGAGCGCCATGGACGACGCCGAGCCGCCCCCCGCGGACGCCGCGGCGGGTGGGAACGCCGGCCCGGATGGGGCGCGCGGAGGCGCGGGCGGAGAGGGTGGCGGAGGGACCGGCGGCGCGGGCGGACGCGGAATGAGCGATGCCGGTCCGGTGACAGTCGATGCAGCGGTGATCACACCCGATGGGTTCGTCGTCGCGACTGATGCGATCGTGTCGCGCCCCGATGCGTTCGTGGCCGCGGCGGACGCGGCAGTGATCACGCCCCCCACGCCCGATGCCTTCCTGCCGGTCGCGGACACCTTCGTGGCGCCGCCCCCGGCGCCGGATGCGCTCGTCGGGCCGCCGACGCCCGATGGCTTCGTGTCGCCTTCGATGCCGGACGCGCTCGTCGGGCCGCCGACGCCCGATGCCTCCATGCCGCCCCCAACGCCGGACGGGGCCATCGCGCCTGAACACGACGCCGCTGGGCCGGATGCAGCCGTACCGGACGCTGTTGTGCCGGACGCTCAGCTCGTCGACGCCCTTGCGCCCGATGCCGCTCCGACCTGCGGCAGCATCGGGTGCTTGACTGTCTCGACGGGCGAAGTGAACCTGCGCACCACCGTCGCGCGAATTCTCGGCCATCTGGCACGGTGTGGCCCCCGCGACCAACCGCTGGGCGACGTCGCCATCCGCATGGACGACGCCGAATTCACCGTGCCCGCTGATGCCTTTCGCCGCGTGGGGAACGACTGGGTGGGCTGCATCGGCAACTCGTGCGAGGTAACCGTCGGCGTTCCGATGGCTCGGGCGGTGTTCCACGCGATCAGCGGCATGCAGACGAGTTCGCTGGAACTGAACGGGGTCGCCACGCGAGAAACTCGCCCGGAGGACGATGTCGTCAGCACTGTCTCTCTCGCACACTCGGCCATCGCCCTCGCGGCGGCGGTCAATGACTCGTCACAGTTGACGGGTGTCCGTGCTGTCCCAGGAACGACAGTGCTCCACATGCCGGCGCCACTGACCTCAGGACACGTCGGCGACCGGAATACGTTTTTGATCAATGGGATCGAATTTTCTGGGTTCGACATCGAACCGCTCGATCCGATGGGTCGCGTGGTGACCACGATCAACGCGCGGAGTGCCGAAACCGGGGTTCAGGCCTCAGTAAGTCCCGACGGATACTTGACGCTCTCGGCAGCAGATGGTCGCAACATCCTGATCGACGGTCCTACACAGGAGGTCCGTACGATGCTCGGCTTCTACCTCGGTTCGTCGAACCAGGCGGGCGCGTTCGCACCCTTGGTACTCTACTCCACCCGTGAGTTCACCGTTGTCGACCGCGCGACAGGACTGATCGGTTTGGCAAGTGTCGAGGTGGTTCACGAGAATCACTATGTCCCGAGGCTCGTTCGCGGCGGAAACTGGTTGTGGGGAACGGACTGGCACATCAAGGGGTCGCCGATTCCCGTGCCTGCCGAAGTTCAGGACCTCGTCAGTGTCTACTTCCCCGAGAACTCGGCGATTTCCGCATCGGGAGCGCTGAACTCATCCTCTGCAACACATGAGGTTCATGCGGAGGCAACCGTTGCACTCCTGCCACTCGGCCTCGACAACGCTGCGACCCCGGCGTCGCTGGAACCAGGCTCCCTCGTTCTCAACGGGGTTCCCATCGGGCCCGTCGACATTGGAGCAGGCGACGCGGATGGGGCCTTGGCCTTGGCCGTCGCTGCGGTGTCCAATGCGTCGGGGGTGGTCCTCGAGCGTCGCGGGGACACACTGTTTCTGCGCGGCCTGGATGGTCGCAATCTGCAGGTCGACTTGAGGTCGCCAGTCTTCTCGGTCGCAGAGGTTTGGCGTGATTGGCGCGGCGCGGCGACCTACGTCTCGACGGCGGGTCTCTCCCTGACTTCGCAGGCGCCGTTCGAATTTGCGGTCGACTATGGCTTGTTTGCAGGCCGGTCGCTCGACGCGCGTACCGCCCTTCCGATTCCGGAAATCACACTCACCGTCGATTCCGCGACCGGCGCATACGCACTGAACGTTCAGGACGCCGACATTTCACGAATCACCCCGGCCGACGGCGTCGATTTCGAACTGACCTGGAACGGCCAGACGCAGACCGGCTTCATCCCGACACAGGTCGCCGGGCCAGGCCGCTACACCGGCACGTGGCTCGTCTGCGAGTAGCGACATCCGACCGCACCGCCACTACTCGAACTGATTGCACCCCAGCGCGTCGAGGTAGTGCTGCGGGTTGTGGCCCCAGGTCCAGCAGTCCGGGTCGTCAGATGCGCGGATCAGGACGTAGGTCAGGCCGGGGCTGCGCGGACCATTCGCAATCGTCGTCACGCTCTCTTCCAGTTTGTCGATCGTTCCGCCCTCGTCGGGGTGGACCGAGGTCAGCGTGAGCACGCCGTCCGCCGGCACGTCGTGGCACAGGTCGTAGCCGTCGAGCACACCGAAGATACAGTCCTCACCGTCCCAGACCTCACCACCGGCGTTCCCGGTCTCGGCGAGGCCGAATCTGTAGGGACCGAGGTCTGCGTACTTTGAAACCGTGACGACCAGGGTCTGGCGGTCGGTCCACTCGGCCGAGACGATGGGGACGCGGGCGAGCGGCTCGTCCGGCGATTCGTCTTCCCACTCTGTCTCTGAAGCCGACTCGGACATGCCGGCCCCTGAGTCCGCCACCGCGGCGACGCAGACGCAGGTGCTCACGCCCGCGTCGTCGAGGACGCAGAGCCTCTCGCTGCACGGACTCCCGAACGCGTCGTCGGAATCGAACCCCACCATCTCGGAGTCGCGCGCACAGCCGACACACAAAGACGCGAGAAGGACTGTCGCCATCATGGAGTCCATGCACCCATCGTCGTTGGGCTGGGCGGTGGCAGTCGACATGGCCGGCGGTGGGGCATCACTCGTACGTGTTGCACCCCAGCTCGTCGATGTAGAACTGGGGGTCGTGGCCCCAGGTCCAGCAGTTCGCGTCCTCGGTTGCACGAATGAGCACGTAGGTCAGGCCGGGCGCACGGGCCGCGTTCATCAGGGTCGTCACGTCCTCCTGCAGTTCCTCGATCGTCCCACCCTCGTCGGGGTGGACCGAGGTCAGCGTGAGCACGCCGTCTGCGGGCACCATGTGGCAAAAGTCGTGGTCATCAAGGACGCCGTCGATGCAATCCTCGCCGTCCCAGCCGTCTGCGCTGCCCGCGTTCTCGACGAGACCGAAGTAGTATGGCCCGAGTTCGGCGCCGCTCGAGATGGTGACGACGAGCGTCCGGCTGTCGGTCCACTCGGCGGAAACAACGGGCGGTTCCGGCTCCGCGAGCCAGTCTTCGCCCGGATAGTCCTCGTCGATGCACTCCAGAGACACCCGGGCATCGACCTCACCCGCGTCGGCGCTCCCCGCGTCCTCGGCCGACGCCCCGTCCCCGCCGCCGCCGGTGTCGCACGCGGCGAGTGCGAGCAGCGTCAGCCAGGTCGGACGACGTGTGTTCGTGTTCATCGACAGTTCCCCGAGGCGTTCTGCGCGCCACACGCCATGTCGCCGTTCTCGCTGAAGTCGATGCCCTGCGAGTCGCAGAACCAGATGCCGCAGTCGGACTGGACCTGGAAGTGCAGGTGCGCGCCGAAGGAGCAGCCGGAGATGCCGGACACGCCGAGCTCGTCCCCGGCGGAGACCATCGCGCCGACCTGCGCGGTGGCATTGTCGAGGTGGAGATACAGGCTGGTGGTGCCATCGCCGTGTCTCAGCACGACGCGATTGACCGTGTTGATGCAGCGGTCGCAGCAGGCCTGGTCGTTGCAGCCGTCGTAACAGTCCTGGCCCGGCCCCACGCGGTTGTCGCTGAAGATCACCTCGCCGGCGCGGGCCGCGACCACGCTCGTGCCGCGCGGCATGCCGAAGTCATAGGCGAACCGCTGGCGGCCGGTGTGACTGCCCACGCCGCCGCCGCAGATGTCACCGTCGTTGCCCTGCGTACACCGGTAGGTGTCTCCGCAGCGCCAGGGCAGGTGCCACAGACCGTCGTCCGGCCCGGGGGGCGGGCTCGCGCAGCGGTCGGCCTCGCCGGGGGGCCGCACCTCGCAGCCCGCCTCGCAGGGCTGCTCCACGCTCCAAGCGGCGTCCGTGCAGCGCAGCAGGGCGTCCGGCTGCTCGTGGGCCAGGGGCACCCGGCAGCCGTTCGGGCCTTCCAGATCGCGGGCAGACGACGCGCAGTACCGCCCGTTGCCGAACACACAGCCGCAGACGGGTGTGTTGATGGCGCCACGCCATCGTGACCACCCGTTCCAGACCAACCTGATCGCCTGTTCCACGGCAACGTGATCACCCGTTCCACCGAACGTGATCACCCGTTCCAGGCAATCTGATCGCGCGTTCCAGGGGTCCTGATCACCG
>CAINDO010000097.1 GCA_903847385.1 uncultured Myxococcales bacterium | reverse complement strand
TCGACGGGGGCGGCCTCGATCGCCGGGGCTGCGCTCGGCGCCGCGGGCGCGGCGATCTCGTCCGCGTGCGCACACGGGGCGGCGGCCAGGACGAAGAGGCCGAGGGTGCAGCTCAGGGGGTGACGTGCCATGGGGGGGTCCTTTCCAGGTTCCGGGTCGACTTGACGACGATTTCAACGGGGGCGGGGCAATTCCGAACCGGCCGTGAATGGCCCGACACAATTTCGGCCGAATGAAACAGGTACGTGATGTTCACGAGAAATCTGGGCGACTTCGCTTGATGCCGAGCATGCCGGAGGCGGGAATTGATCTGCTCCACGCACGTCACGTTCCTGTCACATTCGGATCCGAGGATACTGAGCGTATGCAGTTCACGGTCTCCCCCCTCAGCCCCACGGACGCCATCACCCTCCCCCGGCGCCTGCCGTCCATCGACGCGGCCCGGCCGGACGTGGGGCTGTGGCTGTCGGAGGTCCAGGCCAATCGCTGCCTGGTCGACCGCACCTGCTTCCTGCTCGAGCGCAACGGCACCCCCGTGGGTTACCTGCTCGGCCTCGCGCGCCACGGCCACGCGACCTGCACCGGCCTCGAGGTCGACGCCGGTGCGCCGCACGTCGCCACCTGGCACCTGGTGCATGCGTTCATGGAGCGGCTCATCGAGCTCGCGGTGGACAGCGCGGACTTCTCGCTGTCGGCCCGCGTCCCGGCCGCACGCAACCTGCTCATTCAACTCGGCGCCGCCGAGGTGGGCGTTCGTGACGACGCGCGCTTTGGTACGGGGCGCCGCTCCGTGCTCGAGCTGTCGCTCGTCAACGCCCGATTCCAAGGTCTCAATTTCGCCGGACGAAGCGGTGTTTCGGCGAACGTCCCTGGCGCACCGACCCCGGCGGAACCCGGTGCCGGAACGCGCGGGGGCAAACCCTCTCTGTCCCACGCCCGCCCCTGACCGCCGCAAGGCGGCGCGAGGCGGCGCGGGCCCCGGCTCAGAGCCGGAAATCGACGCCGAGCGAGACGATGTCGAAGCTCGACTCGAAGGTGCCCGCGTTGGCCACCACGCCGGGGATGGGCGCGCCCGTGGCAGGATCGGTGCACTCCTCCGGGCAGGGATGCGCCGGCCGCTGCTGGAACTGCTTGCCGTCGGCCTCGCTGATCGTGCGCGACTCCTGGAAGACGTGCATGTAACCCGCGCTGACGTCCAGGGTGTCCATCGCATGCCAGGTCAGCCCCGCGCCGAGGCCGAGGCGGTCGAAGCTGGGGAAGTCGATGTGACTGTACGCGTCCGGGGCGGCGCCGTTCTCGACGAAGGCGCCCGCGCGCACGTCCAGCACCGTCGGCAGCACGCGGTACTCGCCGCCGGCGCGGATGCTGACGGTGTCCTGCCACTGCTTCTCGATGCTCAGGTCGTGCACGGGGACGGCGTTGATCTCGCCCTGCATGGCGACGTCGTACCGGTCGATGACCGACCACCCCTCCCAGAAGACGTCCAGCTCGACGTCGAAGGTCTCGTCGAAGTAGCGCACGCCGCCGCGGGCGGTCATGGGGAGCGTGAGCGGGAGCTGAACCTTGACGCCCTCGGGCGAGAGCTCCGGTTTGTCCAGCTTCACGCCGCCCTTGCTCTCGATCTCGACGGGGATCACGCGGCCGGACACGGCGAACTCGACGTTCGGGTGGAACCGCCAGAAGCCCCCGACCACGGCCGTGTAGGCGAAGCGATCCTCGAGCGTGAGGCGGCCGAGCACGTGGGTCGGCGTGTTGCCGCAGGTGCCCTCGTTGGCCACGGGGGCCAGCGTGCCGCAGTCCGAGGGCACGGCGGTCTTGGGGTCGGCGTCGATGGCCAGCTCGTACACCATGTTGGGCATGTCCACCCACTGGAGCGTGGCGCCGAAGCCGAAGTCACCCTTGGGGGACTGCCAGGCGGCGCTCAGCGAGTAATAGACCAGCAGCAGGTCCGTCTCCGTGAGCATCCACGACTGGGGGCCGTAGGCGGGCCAGCTCTGCTTGCCGTAGGCGCTCGGCCCGAAGACCGACAGGGCGAACATCAGGTTGCCCGTGTCCGGGTTCGACAGACCGAAGTCCGACCCCACGGCGAAGAAGCCGCCGAGCGGGAAAAGGGTCTCGTCGTCCTCGACCTTCTCGAAGGTGCGGCCCCCGAGATCGGGCCCCCACGAATCGCCCAGCGGCGCGCGCTGGAACGACTCCGAGTGGAAGACCAGGTTGTGATTGTACATCAGCGAGAAGGTCTTCGCCTGTCGCGCCAGCATCGCCGGGTTGTAGTGCACGGCCGTGAGGTCGGACACACCGACGGCGTTCGCGCCGCCGCGCCCGACCGCCCGAACGCCGTTGTCCGGCAGCTCGAAGCCACCGGCGCGCGCCTCGGCGGCGACCAGTGACACACCGGCGGCCAGCAGGCCCCCGGCGAGGGTGGGACAAGCGCGCAGGCGGGGCGCACGACGCGAAGCAAGGGCGAGGGAGGACCGGTTTCGCATGCCCGTTGGGGTATCACAGCCCTGCGCGCGTTGCACTCCCGATCCGCCATGTCGAACGTCGTAGCGCGCGCGCCCCGGCCCCAATAGTATGGCTCGCCTTGCCCCCGGAGACGCGCGGTGTCCACCATGAAGAAGTCCCTCGCCACGTTGGTTCTCATGAGCCTCGCCGCCTGCACCGGCGACCCGGACGACTCGGAGAATCTGTTCCCGCAGTGGGATGCCCAGCGCGACGCCGCCGTGCGCGATGCCTTCGTCGGCGGGCCGTTCCCCGCGGCCTGGCGCTTCGAGTGCATTCACATCTTCAAGCTCGGTGAGCCCACGCCGAGCGGGATGCCGCCGTTCCAGGCCACGGTGCTCAACCGCCTCTGGCAGACGGACGTCACGGACCACCGCCTGAACATCCTGATCGGCATCGACGCGTTCGATCCGGACACGAAGCAGGCCGAGGTCTTCATCGGCAGCGGTGTCGGCGTCGACGATGCCAGCCAGTGTCGCGAGCCGACGACGGACGGTACGCGATTCCAGGCGCCCATCTCTCTCGACACGGCCAACCATGTGGCCCAGCACGACCCCGCCCAGTCGGCGATCTCGTGTGTGGTCGACGCACCGGCGGGCACCGAGGCCTATGGCACCGTGAACGTCGAGGTGCCCAGCACCGATGCCATCTACATCTACGCGCAGAACGCCAAGGAGATCCCCTTCAACTGCACGCCGGATCCCGCGCTGCCGCAGGCCGTGCCGCTCCGCTACGTCAGCGCGGACGTGACGCTGACGAAGGACACCGGCGAGATCTCCGGCGAGCTGACGGCCTGTCTCACCAAGGCGGACATCAGCCAGCTCTGTTCGTGCATCGGCGACTGTCTCGCCACGGACAAGAACGACGTGGTCGCCGAGGGCGCCTTCTGCGCCGGCTGCCCGCGCGGCGCCGCGCCGCTCACCGCCCAGCTCAACGGCCTGATCTCGTCCCCGGCGTGCACCGCCAAGACGGGCGGCGCCGAGGCCTACGAGCTCAAGGCCTCGTTCTTCGCGCGGCGCCTGCCCGGTCAGCCCGAGGTCTGCGGTCCCTGAGGTTTCGGCGCCACGCGCCAGACCCACAGGCCGTTGATCCCCATCGCCAGATTCACGAGACCGAAGGCATAGAGCACCCACGCCGGCGCGAGCATCCCGACGAGCGCTGCGGCGGTCACGGCCAGGCCCGTGGGCCAGAAGCGGGCGTCGATGGTGGCCACGCCCATCCAGATCACCGCCATCACCACCATGGGGTGTACCCGGATTGCCTCGGCGGGGTCGAGCCCGGCCAGGTAGTGCGCCAGATCCAGCCAGAGGAGCGTACCGCAGGCCAGGACCATGGCCGCGATGACGCGCCGATTGACGGCCGTGCGCATCATCGTCTCGCGCGCCCAGAACGAGAGCGCGGCGACGATCAGCAGGAAGAGCGTCGGCGGCCCGGCGACCTTCCACCACCCCAGACCCTCGGGGCCGATGTGTCCGAAGAGCAGGGGCAGCGCGGTCCACAACACACCGAGCACCAGCGCGAAGAAGCGCCGCGTGCGCACGCCGATCGTGAGATCATGGGACTCGGCCACGCTCCGCGCAGCGTCCAGGCGACGCGCTTCGGCTTCGTTCTCGCGCCGCAGCGCCTCGATGGCCCGCTCCATTTCAGGTGATGGGGGCGTGAGCTCGGGCAGCAAGGCGGCGGCCGCGCGGTGGTCGCGCTGGGCGAGCTCGTGCTCCAGCGAGGCGCGGATGGCCCAGCGCAGGCCGTCCGCCGCGCGCCGGTTCTCGGGCCAGATGGCCATGGCCTGCCGGAACCCGAAGCGACACTCGCCGAGCAGCTTGTATCGCAAGCGCCGGGCCCCGTCCTGTGCCTCGGGATCGGCCTCGGCTCCGGCGGGGAGGGCCAGAAGTGGCATCATCTCGGCCAGCGCCCGCTCCGCTTGGGAGGTGAGCAGGAGCGACGGGCGATGGGCCAGCCAGTCCTGCAGCGCGCCGCGCATCGCCTCGGCCGAGGCCAGCCGGTCCGCCGGCGCCGGGGCCATCGCGCGGCGACACAGCGAGACCAGCTCGGGCGGCGCGTCCACCGGGAAGTCCGGCTCGGAGCGAACCACCCGCATCAGGACCTCCATCACCCCCCCGCCCTGATGGGGCGCGCGCCCCGTCAGGAGCTCGAAGAGGATGGCGCCGAGCAGATAGACGTCCGTGCGTTCGCCGAGCACGGCGCCGGGCTGACAGAGCATCTCCGGGGCCATGTAGATGGGCGTGCCGGCCATCTCCTTGACCTCGCTCGCCAGGGGCAGACGACCGCTGGGATCGGGCAGCAGGCTGACGGCGATGCCCCAATCGAGCAGATAGACCTCGCCGTAGGCGCCGATCATCACATTGTCGGGTTTGAGATCGCGATGAATGACCCCGCGACTGTGCGCGAAGGCCACCGTCGTGCAGATCTGCATCAGGATCTGCAGGTGCCAGAGCAGCGGCTCCTCGACGCCGAAACGCTCGCGCAGCAGTTCCGGCCGGGCGAGCAGCTCCGACCACGGGCGGCCCTCGATGCGTTTGAGCACGATGAGCGGCTCGCCGGCCTCGTCGAGACACATGTCGTGAATCGGGACGACGTTCGGGTGCTCCAGGCGCCCCGTGATCCAGGCCTCGTGGAGCAGGCTGAAGATGGCATCGGGGCGCCGCGCGTCTGGCCGCAGGGACTTGACCGCGACCTTCCGGCCGAGGCTGACCTGCGTGGCCTGCCGGACCCGGCCCATGCCGCCCTCGCCGAGCAGGCCCTCGAACGTGAGGTGCGTGCCGGCCTCGGCACCCGAGAGCGCCTGGAGCGCCGGGTGGCGCGGCGCCGTGTCCGCGGGCCCGCCGGCGGGGCGGATCGTGGCGCCCAGGTCGCCGTCCAGGGTGTGCAGGATGGCGTCGAGATCCGGCAGGGCGGCCTGGAGGCTTCGGCGAAGGGCGTCGTTCAAGCGAGGGGGGTCACGGCAGGTGGCGGAGGGACTGGCAGGCGGCCAGGGCGCACTTCGCGGCGGCCTGCGTCTCGAGGATGCGGCTGCAGGCCACCTCGTCGCCGTCCACGTTCTTGCGGACGTTGACGCCGTAGGCCGCCTTCTTGGGATCCGTGAGCCCGTCCGTCTCGTACTCGATGACCCAGCCCTGAGGCGAGCCCTCGATGCGCTCGAACTTGCGCCAGCGGATCGCGTCGTTCTGGATGCGGAAGCGGACCTCGTCGAGCGTGCGCGGCAGGCCGGGGTCCACCGGCCGGACCACGACCTCGCAGCCCTCCTCGCCGCGCACCAGGAATCCGGGGCCGCCGAAGTCCATGCGGTCCACGCTGACCTTGCCGGGCATGGCCAGGGCCAGGTTGGTGCCGGAGAGCGCGTGGTACCCCGGCGGCAGGGGCGCCGCCGAGGGCACGCTCGCGCCGGCGGGGGGCGGCTCCGTGGGCAGCACGGCCACGATGGGCACGCTGGCCGGCCCCGACACGCCGATCAACGCCGCGCTGCTGGGTGTGGCCGGCTGGTTCGGCTCCGTCGGCGCGCTCGCGAGGGACGCCGCGGCGGACGCGGGGGGCCCGGAGGCCGGCGTCGGCGTCGAGGGCGCCGGTCCCGAGGGCGAACAGGCCGCCACGACAGCGACCACGAGCGCGAGCAGCGGCACCATCGACTTTGCGCCGGCGAGCCCGGCAGAACGATTCGAGCGCGTTTCCATGGGCGGAGAGCCTACCCCCGCGGCGCGGGAACCGAAAGCGCGGCCTGATCCAGTTTCGCCCACCGCCGCGCTGTGCTACTTGCGGGCCGATGCACGCCACAGCCCCCCCGATGGACGCCGGCGCCACGCTGGAGTTTCCCGCCGAAGGGCGCGACGCCGTGCTCTGCCTGCACGGCCTCACGAGCACGCCGTACGAGATGCGACCCATCGTCGAGGCGCTGGCGGCGCAGGGTGTGCACGTGGTGGCGCCGCGACTGCTCGGCCACGGCAGCCGCCCGGAGTGTCTCGCCCATACCCGCTGGACCGACTGGCTCGCCTCGGCCCGGCAGGCCTTCGACCGGCTCGCCGCCACCCACGAGCGGGTCTACGTCGTGGGTCTCTCCATGGGCGCCTTGCTGGCCCTGGTGCTGGCCCACGACCGCGGCGCACGCTGCGCCGGCCTGGTGCTGATGGGCACGCCGCTCACGCTCGACCTGCGCACGCAGATGGTGCTGCGCGTCGTCCGTCGCCTGCCCTTCATGGACGCCCTGCCGCTGATGGAGAAGTCGGACGGCCCGGATGTGTCCGATGCCGGCGTCGCCGCCGCGATGCCCAGCTACGACCGCGTGCCCCTGGTCGCCGCCGCCAGCCTGGTGGACGCGCAGCGGGCCGCCCGGGAGTGCCTGGGACGCCTGCGGACGCCCACGCTCGTGCTGCACGGCCGCAACGACCACGTCGCCCCCGTGGACAACGCCCGGCGCCTGATGGCCGCGCTGCGCATGCCGATCAAGCGCCTCGTCGTGTACCCGCGCAGCTGGCACATCCTGCCGCTGGACGTGGAGAGCGAGAGCGTGGTGCACGACACCGTGGAGTTCATCGATTCGCTGCGGGCCGCGCCCGCCCCCGCCCCCTGCTCACGGGAGACACAGGCATGAAGCAGTACATCCTGGCCATCGACCAGGGCACCACCGGCTCCACCGTGCTGGTCATCGACCGCGCGCTGTCGATCCGCGGCCGCCACACCGAGGAGTTCGCCCAGATCTACCCCCAGCCGGGCTGGGTGGAGCACGACCCCGAGGCGATCCTGGCCTCCGTGGGCCGGTCCGTCGAGCGCGCGCTGGCCGCCGCCGGCGTGCAGGCCGAGGAGATCGCCGGCATCGGCATCACGAACCAGCGCGAGACGACCGTGGTCTGGGACCGGCAGACGGGCCGGGCCATCCACAACGCCATCGTGTGGCAGGACCGCCGCACCACGCCCCGCTGCCAGGAGCTCCGGGCCGAGGGGTACGAGGCGCTCTTCCGCCGCCGCACGGGCCTGGTGCTCGACCCCTACTTCTCCGGCACCAAGATCGCGTGGCTGCTGGACAACGTGGCCGGCGCGCGGCCCCGCGCGCAGAAGGGCGAGCTCGCCTTCGGCACCATCGACTCGTTCCTGGTCTGGCGGCTCACGGGCGGCGCCGCCCACGTGACGGACGCCTCGAACGCCAGCCGCACGCTCCTGATGGACCTGCACACCCTGCACTGGGACGAGGGCCTCTGCGGCCTGCTGCGCGTGCCGATGGCCGTGCTGCCCGAGGTCCGCAGTTGCAGCGAGGTCTACGGCACCACCCGCGACTTCCCCGGCCTGCCGGACGGCATCCCGGTGTCGGGCATGGCCGGCGACCAGCAGGCCGCCCTGTTCGGCCAGGCGTGTTTCGCGGTGGGCGAGGCCAAGTGCACCTACGGCACGGGCGCGTTCCTGCTGATGAACACGGGCGACCGGGCGGTCGAGAGCCACAACGGCCTGCTCACCACGGTCGCCTGGCGCGTGGGCGGCCACACGACCTACGCCCTCGAGGGCAGCACGTTCATCGCCGGCGCCGCCGTGCAGTGGCTGCGCGACGGCCTGGGCCTGATCCGCAAGGCCGCGGACATCGAGGCGCTGGCCGCCGGCGTGCCGGACGCGGGGGGCGTGTACTTCGTGCCCGCGCTCACGGGTCTCGGCGCGCCCCACTGGCGCCCGGACGCCCGGGGCGCCATCTCGGGCATCACCCGCGGCACCACCGCGGCCCACCTGGCCCGCGCCACGCTCGAGGGCATCGCGTTCCAGTGCTCGGACGTGCTGGACGCCATGCAGCGCGACCTGGACCGGCCCCTGGCCGCTTTGAAGGTGGACGGCGGCGCCTCGGCCAACGACCTGCTCATGCAGTTCCAGGCGGACCTGCTCGGCGTGGAGATCGTGCGGCCGGCGATGCTGGAGACCACCGCGCTCGGGGCGGCGTTCCTGGCCGGCCTGGGCGTGGGCCTGTGGCCCGACCTGACGGCCGTCTCGAAGGCGTGGCGCGAGGAGCGCCGCTTCACGCGCGCGCTCGACGCAGACGACGTCGCCGCGCGGGTGGCCGGCTGGAAGGCCGCCGTCGCGCGGACCTGACCGGCGGGTCAGTCGCGCAGGGCGACCGCGCTGCCGCGCGTCGGCAGCTTCAACGGGAGCTCGAGGAACGGGCTGTCGTCCGCGCCGTACAGGTACGTGTACGCGGCGTAGCTGCGGATGACCTTGCGGGCGTACCCCTGCGCCTCGGCGTAGGGGATCTCCTCGACGAACTCGTCGCAGGCGATGGGCCCGAAGCGCTTGAGCCACTTGTCCACGGCGCCGGGGCCGGCGTTGTAGCCGGCGAAGGCGAGCGCCGGGTTGCCCTTGTAGCGGTCGAGCAGGTGCCGCAGGTAGGCGGCGCCGTAGTGTACGTTCGCGCCGGGTGTGTAGACCTTGGCCAGTGACGGCGGCTTCTCGCCGAGCATCGCCTTGGCCACGTGGCGCGCCGTGGGCAGCAGCACCTGCATCAGGCCGTGGGCCTTGGCCGAGCTGCGGGCCTCGGAGCGGAAGCCGCTCTCCTGCCGCATGATCGACCAGATGATGAGCGGGTCGATGGCGTGCTCCTTGGCTTCTTTCTCCACGATGTCGCCGAAGGGCCGGGGGAACGCCGACAGCCAGCGGCCGCGGGCATCCTGCACCGGCGGCGCCGTGAGCGGGTCGCCGCCCTGCACCACCCAGTGGGCCAGGGACTCGTTGCCATCCGCGCGATACAGCGCCGAGAGCAACTGCACGCCGGTGATGCCGAGGCGCTCCTGGCGGTGCGCGTGGCGCAGCAGCTGACGCGCCTCGTCCGGCAGGCCGAGCCGCACGAGCGTCAGCGCGGGCACGGCGGCCGGCTCGACGGCCTTGAACGACGCGACGGTGGGCGGCGTCTTCGGCTCGTCCTTCGCCGGGCGCGGCAGGGTGTCGGTGGCATCCCCCGTGCGGCGGCGCCAGGCGGCCGAGAGGTTGGCGTAGTAGGACAGCGGGTAGCGCTTTTCGATCTCCGCCCAGAGGGTCCGCGCCTCGTCGACGCGGTCGCGGCGGTGCAGCACGCGGGCCCGCCAGTAGGTCGCGCGCTCGGCGTAGGTCCGGTTCGAGGAGTCCGTCGTCTCCGGCGTCTCGATGGTGATCAGCCGGAAGAAGTGGTCGGCCTCGTCGAGCAGGCCGTCGCGCCAGGCGAACCAGCCCAGGTTCCACAGCGCCTCGGCGCGGGCCTCGGGGAACTCCCGGTGCCGGGCGAGGAAGCGGTCGAACGACCAGCGGGCGGGCGTCACGCGGCCCATGCGGCGCGCCATGCGACCGCCTTCGAGGAGCGCCGCCGCCCGACGGACGGAGGCGCCGCCCTCACGGCCGATGCGCTCGTAGACCAGGAGCGCGTCGTCGTAGCGTTCGTTCTGGCGGAGGCTGCGCGCCTCGACGTCCCAAAGACCGTCGCGAATGGCGGCCTCGGTCACGGAGGGCAGCACGGCCGCGATGGCCTGGCGCACGGCCGCAGCGCGCTTCTTCACCGTGGCCTGCCCGTCGAGCAGGACGCTCAGGCCGGTGATGCGCCGCGCGTAGCGGCTCTGCAGCGCCTTCGTCACGGACTCGGCGGCCTTCGGCCCGCCGTTCAGCGACCGTCGGAGGGCGATGTCGACGAGCTCGTCCAGCGTGAGGGGGGGCTCGGCAACGCTCGTGTCGGCCACCGCCCCGATCAGCAGGGGCTCGAGATCCCGGCCGGTGTCCGTCTTCGGCCAGCTGCGCCAGATGTCCGCCACGCGGGCGTACCAGGCGGCGCGATCGCCCGTCAGGGCCAGGCGGGCGTCCGCCAGCAGTCGGGACACCAGCGCGCGCTCGCCGGCGAAGCTCAGCGACGGCGTGAGGCGGCCCAGGGTGGTCAGCGCGTCCATGAGACGACCGCCGCGCAGTTGGCGCTGCGCGCGCTCGATCACCAGGCCGAAGAACTCGCGGTTGCTCGTGGACAGGGCCTCGACGAGCGCGTCCGCCTGCTCGAAGCGACCGTCCCGCAGGGCCAGGCGCGCGCGCTCGGCCTTCAGCCAGTCGGCGAGCTCGGGCAGGGCGGCCTCGGCCTCACGGTACCCGGCGTCCGCCGCGCTCAGGTTGCCCAGGCGGGCGTCGCACCGCGCCCGAAGGAACCGCACGGCGCCGACCTGGGGCGCGGCCCCGTGGGTGGCGATCCACTGGTCGAAGAGCTCCCGGGCGCGGGGCAGCTTGCCCGCGGCCAGGGCGTCGAAGGCCGGCCGCAGCTCGGGCAGCGCCGCGACGAGCGGACCGGGCAGCGTCGACTCGACCGTGACCGCCGGGGCGGGACCCGCGGGGGTGGCCACGGGCGCCGGTGTCGGGGTCTCGGCGGGCGCCGCGGCCTCGACGGCCGCCGGCGTCGGGATCTCGACGGGCGCCGCGGGTCCGGCCGGCGCCGGTGCGTCCTGCGCGTGGGCCGGGAGGGCCGTCAGCGCGAGGAGCGCGGCGCACACAAGGGGACGACACATGCGGCGCCAAGCAACGGACTGGGCATTCGACTCGGATGGAGACATCGGCTCACCTCGGATCTTCGCTGCTGAGGATCGACGTGACGGAGCCTAACGATAGCGAAAGCAAAGTGGAATACAAAAACCTACATGGCGCCACAAAACACGACAGGCGCGCAGATTCGCTACACCGTCACACAAATCCCATGCGATCCAGGGCCTCACGGACGGTCGACACGGCGACGATTTCGATGCCCTGCTGATCGCCCAGCCGGTCCAGATTGCGGGCCGGCACGATGGCCCGGGCGAAGCCGAGCTGCCGCGCCTCGGCCACCCGCGCGTCCGCCCCGACCACCCCGCGGATCTCGCCGGCCAGGCCGACCTCGCCGAAGACGATGGTCCCGCCGTCCGGGGCCAGATCGCGGTGGCTGCTGGCCAGCGCCGCGACGATCGCCAGGTCCACCGCGGGCTCGTCCAGCCGCAGGCCGCCCGCGACGTTGACGAAGACGTCGTTCCCCGAGAAGAACAGGCCGGCCTTCTTCTCCAGCACGGCCAGCAGCAGCGCCAGCCGGGCCGAGTCGGCGCCGATCGAGGTGCGCCGCGGCGTGCCCAGGTGCGAGGGCGAGACGAGCGCCTGGACCTCGACCAGCACGGGCCGCGTGCCCTCGTAGCTCGCCGCCACGACGCTGCCCGCGGCCCCCGTCACGCGCTCGGCGAGGAACAGCGCCGAGGGGTTGCGGACCTCGTCGAGCCCGGTGCCGCGCATCTCGAACGCGCCGATCTCGTTGGTCGAGCCGAAGCGGTTCTTCACCGCGCGCAGGATGCGGAACGCGTGGCCCCGCTCACCCTCGAGATACAGCACCGTGTCGACCATGTGCTCCAGCACGCGGGGCCCGGCGATGGCGCCGTCCTTCGTGACGTGGCCCACCAGCCAGGTGGCCATGTGCCGCCCCTTGGCGAGCCCGAGGAGCCGCGCGGTGACCTCCCGAAGCTGCCCGACGCTCCCCGGCGCCGAGCTCAGCGCCTCGGTGAAGAGCGTCTGCACGGAGTCGACCACCAGCACGGCCGGGTCGAGCTCGTTCACGTGGGCCTCGATGCGCTCGATGGAGGTCTCGGCCACCAGCCACAGATCGTGTGCCTTGGCGCCGAGGCGGTCGAAGCGCAGGCGGGTCTGCTCGGGGCTCTCCTCGCCGGTGACGTACAGCACGCGCAGCCCGGCCTGGGCGAGCCGCTCCCCGGCCTGGAGCATGAGCGTGGACTTGCCGATGCCCGGGTCGCCGCCCACCAGGATGAGCGAGCCGGGCACCAGGCCGCCGCCCAGCACGCGGTCGAGCTCGGCGATGCCGGTCTCGCGGCGCTGCAGGTGTTCGCCCCCGACCTCGGCGAGCCGTTGGGGTTTCGTCGAGGCGAGGGAGCCGAAGCCGGACCGGCCGCCCCCAGGCCCCGTGGGCAGGTCGACCTCTTCGACGACGGTGCCCCACTCGCCGCAGGCGCTGCAGCGCCCCAGCCACTTGGGGGTCCGGTTGCCGCATCGCTGGCACGCGAACGCGACCGCTTTCGCTTTGCTCATTTCACAAAACCCATCCGAGCCCGGTGTGGGCTCCGAAGAGCACGCCGACGCGCCCGGCCCCGCCGTGGACTCGCCCGTCGATCTCCGCCCGCAGGAACAGGCGGTCGGTCAGGAAGGCGTCGAATCCCCAGCCGTGGCCCAGCGAGAGTCCGCCGGCCGCGCCGTTGTCGTCATTGAAGAAACCCTCGTCCCCCAGGTCGCGTTTGGGGCCGCGCAGGTCCAGCACGAACCCGAGCGCCACGCGCCAGTAGGGGCGAAAGCGCGTCGCTTCACGGAACACGCGCTCGATGCTGACCAGGTCGCCCATCACGAAGAGCACGGGCGCATCGGCATCGAGCGGGTTCATCAAGAGGCCCAGGCGGCTGCCGACGCGGGCCATGTCGATGCGGTGCCCGTACGTGAGCCCGGCGTGAACGGGCGCGAACCGGCTGAGGGGCGCGCGCTCGGTGACCCAGAAGCCCGCGCCCGCGAAATCGAGAACCAGAGTGTTTTCGCCGTGTCTCTCATGGGGAAAGGTCGCCGGCGGGGGAGGTTCTTCCGCGCGGACGACCGAGGGAGAGAGCAAGGCGAATGCCGACGACAGCCCCAATGAAATCAAAGACTTGCGCATCACACGTGTTCCAGGGTGTCCAGAAATGATACGGGGGGGCGTCCAGATTCCGGACACCGTGCACCACGCCGCGCGGTCGGAGCGGGCGTCAGGTGCGCAGACGCAGCAGGGCGCCGATGGCCGCGCCGAGCCCGGCGAGCCCCACGACGATGGCGACCCAGCGCAGCGCCTCCCCCGCGGAGGGGCGCTTCGGCGCGGTCTCGGGCGCGGGCGCCTCACCGACCCCCGAGGGCGCGGGCGTGGGCTGCGCGGCGGTGCCCGCGCCGAGCGACTTCACGCGCGGCAGGCTGCCGCCCGAGCCGGCGCGTCCCGGCGCCGGGGGGGCCTGCGCGGCGAGCTCACGCTCGGCGACGAGCTGCGTCGAGGGCTTGGGCCACAGGGTCGTCCGCAGCACGTTGGCGAACTCCTGGGGCGTCTGGAAGCGCTTGTCCGGGTCCTTGGCCAGGGCGCGCAGCATCACGGACTCGAGCTCGGGCGTGAGGTCCGGCACGATGGTGCGCGGCGGCGGCGGCGGCGCGGAGACCTGCCGCTGCAGGACCTCGCCGGCGTTCGGGTGATGGAACGGCACCTGCCCGGTGACCATCTCGTACAGCAGCACGCCCAGGGAGTAGACGTCGCTGCGTTTGTCGTCCCGCGAGGCGCCGCAGGCCTGCTCCGGCGCCAGGTACTCGGCCGTGCCCACGACCATGCCCGGCAGCGTCATCTTCTCGGCGCCGATGACCCGCGCGATGCCGAAGTCCGTGACCATCACGCGGCCATCCCCCCGCACGATCACGTTCGAGGGCTTGAGATCGCGATGGAGGAAGTCGTGCCGATGCACGTGCTCGATGGCCGCGCAGAGCTGATCGAAGAGGCTGGCGATGATCTCCAGCGAAAGGCGCCCCTGGCGGCGCAGCATGCGCTCCAGCGTGATGCCGCGGATGTAGGGCATCACGATGAACGCCCGGTTGCCCTGCTCGAAGAACCCCAGCAGCGGCACCAGGTTGGGGTGCTCCAGGCGCGCGAGCACCTTGGCCTCGTTGAGGAAACGCGCGCGCAGCCGCGGCTCGTTGGAGAACTGCGGCAGGAGCATCTTCAGGGCCACTTCCTGGCCCGTCAGGACGTGGTTGGCCAGGTAGACGCGCCCCATGCCGCCCCGACCGATCTCGGCCTTGATCTCGTACTGCTCGACGTGATCGCCGGCCTGCGGCATGCGGTCCGGGTGTCCGCTGGCCACGGACACGGGGATCGGCGTCTCCGGCGGCAGGACCGAGGGCTGCGGCGTGGGGGTGGGCGGCGGGATCTCGATCGCCGGCGCCGGCGACATGGTCTCCTCGAACGGCAGGGAGAAGAGCTCCTGCTCCTGGTCCGTGCGGAGGGGGAGAATCTGCGCCATGCCGCCGTTGGCGTTGATGATGGCGCCGGGCGGGATGGCGCCCTCGACCAGCGTCGGGCCCAGCAACGGCGCGGGCGAGGGCACGGGGCCCACCAGCAGGCCCTTGGCCTCGAGCATCTCGCGCAGCCGCTCCTGCGTGCTTCGGTCCTGGATCGTGTCCGTGACCAGGGTGCGGCCGCAGTGGACGCAACAGAGCGCGTCGCTGGGGACCTCGGCGTGGCAGTGAGGGCAGGTGCTCATGGCGTCGACCCGGCGACCGTATTGCACGCCGTCCGGAGACGCAAGGCGCCCGGGCGTGCGTTTGTTTGTAGCTCGAACGTCCGGTTTGCGCGTTGATCGCCCCATGAATCGTCCGCTCCTCTGGTTGCTCGCGCTCGGCCTGTGCCTGAGCGCCCCCGCCCTGGCCGCGCCGGCCGCTCCCAAGCCGCCGGCGAGCCGCGATCCCGTGTCGCTCGAGGCCGATCGGCTGTGGCGCGCCGCTGAGGCGAACCGGGGCACGCCCCTGGGCCCCGTGGAGCTGTGGCGGCTGGACCGCCTCGCCGGCTGGCTGCCCCGGGCGGCGCACGAGGCCCGACTGCGCGCCGCTGCGCAGGATGCCCGCGGGACCCCGCTCTACCGCGCGATGGGGTGGTGGCTGCTGCGCGAGCGCGCCGAGCGCCGCCTGGACCGCGAGACGGTGCGCGCCGCCGTGGCGGCCCTGGGCCTGCTCGATGGGTTCGCGATGCGCCCGGGCGAGGCCCCGGCCCAGTCCACGGCCCCCCTGGACCCCGCGGGGTTCCGGGCCTACCCGGCCGGCGCGGGGGGCGGCGAGCTGTGGCTCGAGGCGTTCCTGCGGCCCGCCCAGGAGACACGCGCCACGGTGGCGACGCGGCTGGTGGCCCCCGGCGGCCCCGCCGTCCTGCGCTTCGGCTACGACGACGCGATCACCGTCTGGCTCAATGGCGACGAGGTCCACCGCTCGGAGAAGGAGCACCCGGCGTGGCTCGATCAAGTCGCGGTGCCGGTGGCGCTGCGCCCGGGAGACAACCGGCTCGTGGTCGAGGTCCGGCAGCACGGCGGCGCCTGGCGGCTGCTCTGCCGCGTCACCGACGCCCGCGGCGCGCCCGTGCCGGGCGTCGAGGCCCACCCCGACCCCTGGGGCCCCGTGCCCGAGCCCGCCGAGGTCGCGCCCCCGGCCGCCGACGTGGTTGCACATCTGTATACCCAGCTCGCGGTGGCCGAGTCCAAGGACCCGCCGGACGCCGTGGGCCTGCGCGCGCTGGCCGACTACGCCCAGGCCGCCGCGCTGCCGGACGCCGACCGCCTGCTGCCGCGCGTGGCCGTGGAGAGCGCCTGGGAGGGCGATCCGGGGCCGCGCAGCCTGCGCGCCTGG
Organism: uncultured Myxococcales bacterium; assembly: GCA_903847385.1. GTDB lineage: Bacteria > Myxococcota_A > Bradymonadia > UBA7976 > UBA1532 > CAINDO01. The sequence continues at coordinate 24,161 of CAINDO010000097.1, read as the reverse complement.
CTCGACCTGCTGCCCGAGGCGGAGCAGGGCCCCGTGCGGACGAGCCACCGGGCCGCGCGCCCGCTGCGCTTCGAGGACGTGTACGCCGACCTCGCCCTGCGCCTGGACGAGGCCTGGGCCCACTTCCACGGGCGGCGCTTCGTGGCCGCCCGCGAGGTGCTGGACACGCTGCGCCGCGAGGCGCCGGACTTCTGGCCGGCCCTGAAGCTCGAGGCCATCGTGCTCGAAGAGCTCTCGCTGCCCAACCAGGCCGTGGCGCTCCTGGAGCGCGCCGGCGCGCCCAAAGGCCCCGCCCTGGCGCGCTCGACGTGGCGCGACGCCCTGCGCGCCGCCGGGCGCACGGACGCGCTCTTCACCGCGCTGCAGGCCGAGGTCGAGAGCGGCGAGGCCACCGCGGACGAGCTGTACCAATGGGCCGCCGGGCTTCGGGCGCGGGGGGATCTCGCGGGTGCGCTCGCCACGCTCGACCGCATCGGCGCTGCGCGCCCGGAGCTGTGGGGCTACCTGCTGGAGACCATCGACATCGAGCAGTTCGAGGGCCACCGCGACGCCGCCCGCAAACGCCTGGACGGCCTGCTGGCGCTCGTGCCCGACGAGCCGAACCTGCTGGAGCGCAAGGCCCGCATGCAAATCGCCGCCGGGGAGACCGCGGCCGCCATCGACACGCTGGACCGCGCGCTGGCCATCGATCCGGGCGACGCCGAGCTGCAGCGCTACCGCGACGCCACGAGCCGCACGGAGAAGCGCCCGGTGAGCGGGCCGGCGGTCGAGTCCCTGCTCGGCGCGACCGACCCGCCCGGCGCCGCGGCCCACGTGCTCTACCACCACGCCCGGGCCGTCGTGGCGCCCACGGGCCTGGCCGTCCGCGAGGTGCGGCGTGTGGTGCGCATCCTCACCGCCGAGGGCGCGCGACAGTTCGGCACCTGGGAGCTCGCCTACACGCCGGGGACCCAGCGGCTCGAGGTGGACGTGGCCCGGCTCCTGCGCGCGGGCGAGCCGCCCGTGTCGCCGCGGCGCTCCGATCGCGACCTGTCCGCGCCACAGTGGCGCCTGTACTACGACCTGCGGGCCGAGGTGCTGACGTTCCCGCGCGTGGCGCCGGGGGACGTGATCGAGGTCGCGTGGCGCGTGGCCGATCTCGACCCGGACCCGTCGTTCCCCGGGTACTTCGGCGAGCTGGCGTACCTGCAGGAGGCCTCGCCGCGCGCGATCTCCATCGTCGAGTTCGAGTCGGCGCTGCCGCTGCAGAGCCACGTCGAGGCCGGCGAACTGCGCGTCGACACCTCCGTCCCGCTGCGGTTCGAGGCCCGCGCCGTGCCGGGCCGCTCGCCGGAGCCCTACGCCCCGGGCTACGCCTCGGAGCGCGCCCACGTGCACGTCAGCACTCTGGAGAGCTGGGCGGATGCAGGGCGCCGCTACGCCCGCCTCGTCGCCGGCCGCGACACGCCGGACGACAAGCTGGCGGCCCAGGCGCGCGCCTTCATCGGCGACGCGCGCACCGCCGAGGAGAAGGTCCGCCGGCTGTACCACCCCGTGGCCTCGGGCATCCGCTACGTGGGCCTCGAGTTGGGCACCCACAGCTTCCGCCCCGAGTCGCCCCACGTGACGCTGGCGCGGGCCTACGGTGACTGCAAGGACAAGGCGACGCTGCTGATCGCGCTGCTGCGCGCCGTGGACGTGGACGCGCAGCTCGTGCTGGTGCGGACCCGCGGCCAGGGCAACGTGGCCGCCCAGCCGGCCAGCTTCGCGCTGTTCGACCACGCGCTGGTCTACCTGCCGGGCCTGGACCGCTTCGTCGATCCGACCCAGGACCGGAACGATCCCTTCGCCCTGCCGCCGCCGGACCAGGGGGCCTCGGGTTTCGTCGTGGGGCTGGACACCACGCTGCGCACGCTGCCGTTCCCCAACGCCGATGCCGCCGGAGAGCACTGGCTCCTGAAGCTCGCCCTGCAGGCCGACGGGCGGCTGCGCGGCACCGCCGAGTGGCGGCTGCGCGGCGACTTCGCGACGGCGCAGCGTCAGACGATGGAGGCCGAGGCCGGCCGGCGCGAGGCCCTGCAGAGCGCGCTCGCCGCGCGGTTCCCGGGCGTGGCCGCCGACGCGCTCGAGGTCGAGGGCCTGCGCCCGGCGGACGACCCCTTCGTCGCCCGCGCGACGATCGAGATGCCACCGTTGCAGCGGGCCGGGGACGCCTGGCGTCTGCCGCGCGCCGGGCAGCCCTGGCGACTGGTGGACGCCTTCGCGCACGCCGCGGAGCGTCGCCGCCCGCTCACGCCCGGGCCGCCGCGCACGGTGAGCTTCCGCCTGGAGATCGCGCGGCCCGCGGGCGCCCGGGGCTCCCTGCCCCCCGACGTACATTTACCCAGTGATTTCGGCGAGTTCCACGCGGTCGCCACCGAGAGCGCCGGCGCGTGGGTGCTGGAGACGACCTGGCGCCTGACCGCGACCCGCATCGCGCCCGAGGCCTACCCGGCCTTCCGGGCGTGGCTCACCGCCATCGACCGCGCGCTCGACGCCAGCGCGCAGGTGTCCACGCGCCGAGGTGGCCCATGAGAGTCCACGTCTTCACCGCCCCGGCCCTGGCCATCGCGTTCGCGTTCACGCTGAGCGCCTGCGCCGGCGCGCCCCCTCGCGAAGAGCCCCCCGCCGCCCGCTGGGCGCTCGACCCCGGCGCCGGGGCCGCCGACCGCGCGTTCTGGGACTGGTACCACGGCCACGGCGACGCCTTGGCGACGACGTTTCTGGCCGCGAAGCCGCGCCGCGTGGAGACGGGGCCGCCGCCGGCGCCGCCCTCGAGCCCGACCGGCCCCGCGAGCCGGCCCGCGCCCCTGGATCCCGCCGCCGGGGCCGACCGCGCGCTGGATCTGGCCCGCACGCGCCTGCTCATGGCCCGGCTGGCCGACGAGCGCCTGGACGCCGCCACGCGCCTGCGCGCCGCCGCCCTGGCCTACGGCGCGCTCCCCCCCGGCAGCGCCGAGGCGCACCTGGCCTGGCGTTGGGCCGAGTCCGCCGCCCGCGACGTGACCGACGGCGAGGCGAAGCTGGACGCGCTGCTCGGCCCCGAGCTCGCCCGGCCGAAGCCACCCCTCGCCTCGCGGCACACGCTGCGCGTCTCGTTCTTGCCCTACCTGGACGCGCGCCGGCTCCTGCTCTCCGCGCCGACGCACACCGGGCCGGACACGCTCGCGGCGCTCGGCAAGACCTGGGCGCTGTCGACCACCCCCCCGAAGCCCGATCCCGACGGGCTGGTCATCTCGGTGCACACGCTCCCGCCGGGCCCGGCGCACCTGGAGATCCGCGATCCGGGCCGACTCATGGCGTTCCGCGACGGCCGGCTCGTCCTGGCGACGCCGCCGGACCGCACGCCGGCGGGCGTGCTGCGCTTCACGGCCCCCGGCGCCGGCCCGCTGATGCTGGTGTGGGCGTCGAGCCGCGTGCCGAGCGTGACGCTGTGGCCCGCCGAGGACACCCCTCCGCGGCGCCCCGCGACGCCGACCGCCGCGCTGGTGGCCGCGATGCTGGCGCTGGAGGACGAGGATCGCGAGGGCGTCGCGCGCTGGCTCGAGGGGGCCCCCGACACGGTGATCGGCCGCCTGCTGCGCGCGGAAGCGCTGGCCACGGACGCCTCCCTCGGGGCCGGGAGCGCCCGGGACGCGCGGCACGCCGCCTGGCACGACGCGCTGGCCGCCATGCCCCGCCGCGGCCGCTTCGAGCTCGCGCGACTGGCGCGGCAGGGCGGCGATCTCGAGGCCGCGCACGGCTGGCTCGCGCCCCTGCTCGACGCCCCCGACCTCCACGACACGGCCGTGCATCGGGAGGCGTTCCAGGTCCACTTCGGCCTGGGCTGGAACGACGAGGCGGCGACGGATCTCGACCGCGCCGAACGCTCGGCGGCCCGCCCCTGCGACCTGCTCGACGACCGCATCGCCTTGCAGGGCGCGCGCGGGAACACGTCGGGCCGCCTGCGCATGGTGGAGCCGCTCGTGTCCTGCGGGCGGGGCCGCGAGGCCGCCGACCTGCTGCTCGAGCTCGACCGCCCCGCCGAGGCCCTCGCCCGCCTGGACGCGCTCCCCGGGCCCGCCGCCGACGACCGCAAGGTGCTCCAGGCTCGCCACCGGGCGCTCGTCGCCCTCGGTCGCCTGGACGAGGCCCGTGCCCTGGCCAAACACCGCGCCGAGGCCGATCGCGACCCCGGGGCGGCGCTCGAAGCGGCCGATCTCGGCCCCGCCGCAGAGCTGAAGGCCGCGCTGCAGGCCCTCGTGGTCGCATTCCCCACGGCCCGCGAGGCGCGGGAGCTGCTGCTCGCCGAGCCCGCCTCGCACTTCTTCGGGCCGCTGCTGCAGGACACGGACGCCGTCATCACGGCCTACGAGGCCGACGCGAGCGCACACCCCGAGGTCTACGACGGCCCCGCCGTGCGCGTGCTCGACCACGGCGCGACGATCTACTTCCCCGACGGCCGGCGGCTGCGCTGGGTGCACGAGATCCTGGCCGTGCGCACGCGCGAGGCCGCGGAGAACTTCGGCGAGGTCGACCTGCCCGAGGGCGCCGAGGCCGTGGCCGTGTTCAACCGCAAGGCGGACGGCCGCCGGCTCTACGCCGAGGACATGCCCGAGAAGGACAGCCTGTCCGTGCCGGACGTGGCCATCGGCGACTACATCGTCGCGGCGTACCTGGAGCCCGGCGACAACGGCTACCTCTACGATACGGGTTACCTGACGCCGCGCATCGGCCTGCAGAACCACGCCCTGCCGGCGTTCCGTCAGCGCGCCGAGGTCTTCGGCCCCGACGACGCCGTGCCCGAGATGCAGCGCCTCGCGGGCGCCCCCGAGGCGACGCCGGTGCGCCTGGAACCCTTGGGGCGCAACGGCTTGCGGGTCGCGCTCGAACGGACGCCCGTCGTGCCGCCCGAGGACGACGCCGTGCCCGAGCCGATGTACCTGCCCTCGGTGCGCTTCGGGCGCAACGTCACCCTGTCCGAGGACCTCGACTACACCCGCGACCGCGTGCTCGCGCGGCGGCAGCGCAACGCCGAGTTCGACACCTGGGCAGAGGCGCAGGCCGGCGAGGGCACGCCCCTCGAGCGCGCCGCCCGACTGGCCACCGCCGTGCGCCTGCGCGTGGACGGCCAGACCGGCCTGATCTCGGACGACGCGCCGCGCATGTGGTCGTCCGGTCACGGCCACCGCGCGCTCGTGCTCTCCGTGGCGCTCGAGGCGGCGGGCCTCCCCCACCGGCTGCTGCTGTCGCGCCCCAAGGTGCACGTGGACTCTGCGCCGTTCACGCAGATCGCCGACTTCCCCTACCCGCTCATCGCGCTCGGCCCCGACTTCACGACGCTGGTCGACCCCGCCCCCAAGGGCGCGCCCGTGGGGTTCTTCCCCTTCGGGTTCCTGGGCGGTGACGCGCTCGTGGCCTGGCCGCCGGAGGGCCCGGCGGGCGTCGTCACGCTGCCGACGACGCGTCCGGTGGACGACGCGCGCGAGGTGCGCCTGAAGCTGCGCTGGGCCCCGGACGGCACGCTGACGGGTGAGGTCGAGGACACGCTGAGCGGCCAGGAGGCCATCGTGATCGGCGACTACCTGGCCCGGCTGGACCCGGAGGCGCGCCCCAAGGTCGCCGAGCGCCTGCTGCTGCCGGTGCTGGGCGCGGGCACCGTCACGCGGTTCGAGGATCCCGTCGCCGGCGAGCGCCCGGACGGGCCGCTCGTGCTGCGCTACGCCTTCACCGCGCGCACCGGAGACACGCTGTCGCTCGGTCTGTTCCCCGTGAGCCCCGCGCGGGCCTGGGCCGCCCGGCCGTCGCGCCGCACGCCCATGCTGATCGAGCTGCCCACGCACCAGCACGTCGTCGTGGAGCTCGAGGGCCCGCCCGACCTGCGCATGGACGCCGCCCCGAGCGTGCACATCGCCGACGGCCCGGTCGCATTCGACCGCCGGGTCGAGCAGGTCGAACCCGGCATCTTCCGCATCGAGAGCCGCCTCGTGCTGGAGGGGGGCACCATCGACCCCGAGGCCTACGGGCGCTTCGCGACGACGGCCCAGGGGATTGATGCGCAGGAGACGTTGACGCTGCTCCGGGGGACATCCGGGCCCGGCTCGTCCCGCTGAACGGCGGCTAGGCCGGAGGTGCGGCCGCCCGCCGCCGGCCCGCACGCAGCCCCATCACCCCGGCCGCCACGAGGACGAGCGAGAGGGTCTGCGAGGTGGACCAGACGCCGGGAATCAGGAAACCCCGCTCCTGGTCGTCGCCCCGAAAGAGCTCGGTCACGATCCGCAACACCCCATAGCCGACGAGATATCGGGCGAAGATCGCCCCCGGTCGACGACGTGGCGGGGACAGCGCGAGCAGCCCGCCGGCGAGGAGCACCAGGAGCGCCGCCTCGTAGAGCTGAACCGGATGCCGGGCCCCGCCCGCGAGCTCGATCACCCGAGCGGGCGCCTCTGCCCACGGGCGTCCGTAACAACAGCCGCCGAGCAGACAGCCGACCCGCCCGACGGCGTGGCCCAGCGCGATGCCCGGCGCCGCGGCGTCGGCGACGGCCAGCAGCGACACGCCGTAGGCGCGCGTGTACGCCCAAGCGCCCGCGACCCCGCCGAGCAGACCCCCCAGAAAGACCAGCCCCGGCTGGTCCCAGGGGTACTGGCCCGCCAGGACCTGACGCCACTGCACCGCCGCGTCGAGCAGGACGGAGCCCGTCCAGCCGGAGACGGCGGCGATGGCGGTCGCCGCGAAGGCATCGAAGGGCTCGAGGCCGAAGCGGCGGGCGCGGAGCCGGGTCACGACCAGGCCGAGCGCGAGGGCGAGCACGACCAGGACGCCGTACGATCCGAACCTCAGGGGTTGGCCGAAGACGGCGACGTGGAAGAGCTCGGGGTGCAACGGACGAGAAAGGTCAGGGCAGGATCAGTTCCCGCTCGGAGGCGCCTTCTTGAGCTCCTCCTCCATCTTCTTGAGGGACTCCTGGACCTTCGGGTCGTTCGCGGCGTCCTCGACGGCGTTGGTGATCTTCGCGCACATCACGTACATGGCGATGCCGATGCAGAGGCCGACGGCGCCGAGCACGATGCCGGCCGTCGCGAGCCCCGTGCCCTCCTGCTTGGCGGCCGCGGCCTTGCGGCCGAGGATGCCGGTGACGAGGGCGATCGCCGCCATCGGGATGCCGTACGAGAACATCCCAGGGATCAGGCAGACGATGGTGCCGAGAATACCGAGAACGAGAGAGAGAACGGGCATGGAAACCTCCTCAGTGGAGGGCGGACCATGACACGCGGTGGGACACCCGACAACAACCCAGACGGGGTCGCGAGACGCAGGTGAACGATTCCCACAGGACACTGCGCCCGCGGGACTCGGCAATGTGGTAGGGACCGGTGGCTCCTCGGCCACGCCACCGCTCCACCCCACGAGCAACCGCGCGCCTGATGAGCTCCATTCCCGCTGCAAGGCCGAAAGGGAAGATCGTCCGGATGAACTCCTCGAACTGGCGTCATGTGAACGCGCTCTGGCGCTTCGACCTCCTCAGCGCGATGCGCGAGTCGCGGGGCGTGCTCTTCCTCGTGTGCTTCGGCCTCTTCTGGGCCTTCTGGATCCAGAAGCTCTCCTCCGGGTTCGCCCGCGACCTCCAGGATCCCAACATCGGCATGGTCCTCGGCTGGTTCTTCGATGCGCGGGTCATCGAGCTGCTCCAGCACCGCGCGCCGACCCTGGTGACCTGCTACTACATCGGCCTCACGGCCACGCCGGCCTTCGCGATCCTCGCGGCGTGCGACCAGACGGCCAGCGACCTCACGTCCCGGTATCTCCGGTTTCTGATCGTCCGCGTCGGGCGGTTCGAGGTCTACCTCGCGCGGTTCCTCGGCGCGGCGACCCTGGTCGGGGTGGCCCAGGCCGCCGTCGGCCTGACCGCCATCGGCCTGTCGCTCGCGCTGGACGGCGGAACCCGGGGCGGCGACACCGGGGCGACGCTCGGCTACGGGCTGATGGCCACGCTCTCGCTGGTCGCCTACGGGACCTCGTTCGTGGCGCTGATGGCGATGCTCTCGGCCGTGATCGTCAACCCCGCGCTGTCCGCGGTCGCCGGCCTGGTCGGCTACGTGATCTTCCACCTGCTCGTCAGCCTCGCATCGGACCGTTCGCCCATGATCGGGCTGGCCCGCTACCTCTTCCCGAGCGGGTTGAAGGCCCAGCTGCTCGCCCCCGACCTCGGCGCCATGACGCTCGGTGTCGTGGCCCAGCCGTTCTACGCCGCCGCCTTCTTCGCCGCCGGCTGGTTCATCTTCCGCAAGAGGGACGTATGACCCCCATCGTCGAGGTCCGCGATCTGAGGCGCGAGTTCGGCAACGTCCGCGCCATCGACGGCATGAGCTTCGCGTTGCAGGCCGGCGCGCCCATCGGGCTCGTGGGCCCCAACGGCGCCGGCAAGACCACGCTGTTCTCCGTGCTCTGCGGTTTCCTGCCCCCGACCTCGGGGGAGGTGAACGTGATGGGGCGGCCGCCCCTGCACCCCGACCTGCGGGGGCGCGTGGCGATTCTCCCGCAGGACGCCGCCCTGGTGAAGGGCATGGCCATCGCCCGCCAGCTCACGCTCTTCGCCGAGCTGCAGGGGTTCGACCGGGTGGCCGCGCGGCGCGAGGCCGAGCGCGTGCTCGGGCTGGTCGAGCTGGCGGACGTCGCCGGTCGCAGCGCCGAGACGCTGAGCCACGGCATGCGCAAGCGCGTGGCGATCGCGCAGGCGTTCATCGGCGAGCCGGAGCTGGTGTTCCTGGACGAGCCCACCGCCGGCCTGGACCCCAATACCGCCACGAACATCGCCAACCTGATCCGCAGCCTCGATCAGAAGCGCACGTTCGTCATCAGCTCGCACAACCTGGACGACATCGAGTCTCTCTGCGGCTCCGTGGTGATCATCGACAAGGGCCGGCTGACGGAGCACCGCACGCTGGGCGAGCTGATGGCCCGCACGAGCGTGCTCACGTTCCGGCTCGAGGCCGAGGCGAGCGGCGAGGCCATCGCCGCGCTGCAGGCCGTCGAGGGCGTCACGAAGGTCGAGCGCGGCACGGACGGCGAGCGCCGCCTGGTCGTGCACTTCCGCGAGGGCGACGCCAACGCGACGCAGATCCGGGTCCTGCAGGCGCTGGCGCTGGCCGGCGTGGCGTTCCTGGAGATGCAGCGCGGTCAGTCCCTCGAGAGCCGCGTGCGCGAGCTCACCAAGCGCTGAGGTCGGTCAGCGCGGCGGCTTCGCCGGCGTGTCCCACCGCGCGGGGAAACTCTTCGCGAGCCCCGGCGTGGTGAGAATCCGCCCGTCCGGGGTGAAGATCGCCCCCTGCATGCCGGGGTGTTTCTCCAGCAGTTTCAAGGCCTTGGGGCCCACGACGAACAGCCCCTTGGTCCACGCGTCGGCCACCGTCGCCTCGCGGCTGAAGATCGTGGTCGACACGGCCTCGCGCGCCGGGAACCCCGTGCGCAGGTCGATGATGTGGTGGTAGCGCACGCCGTTCAGCTCGAAGGACCGCTGGTAGTCGCCGCTCGTCACGATGGCGCCCTCGCGCACGGTCAGCTCGGCCACGAGCCGGTCCGGGTCGCGCGGGTGCTGCACGCCCACGCTCCAGGGCACGCCGGGCGCCTTCTCGCCGGCCACGTACAGGTCGCCGCCACCGTCGACGATGAAGCGCCCGAGCCCGTGTTTGCGCAGCACGGCCACGGCGCGATCCACCGCGAAGCCCTGCCCGATGCCCCCGAACCCCAGCAGCATGCCCCGCTCGGTCAGGAAGACGGTCTGGGCCCCCCGGTCGAGCTTCACCTTGCGCCACCCCACGTGGGCGAGCGCCTCGCGGATGCGCTTCTCGTCGGGGATGACGTGGGGCGCGTCCGGGCCGAACTTCCACAGGCCGCGGAACGCCGCCCAGGTCAGGTCGAACCCGCCGTCCGTCTGCTCGCTGATCTCCAGGCCGCGGCGCACGCACTCGAAGGTCTCCGGCGACACCCGCACGGGGCGCAGGCCCGCGGCGGCGTTGATGGCCGTGACCTCGCTCGTCGGTCGCCACTCGCTGATCAGCGCCTCGATGCGGTCGATCTCGTCGAGCGCGGCGGTGGCGGCGGCGTCGATCGTGGCCAGCGGCACGGGATCGGCGATGGTGATCGTGAAGTGCGTGCCCATCGCCTCGCGATGGCGATGCTCGACGTGGACCGGCGGCGCTGGCGGTGCCTCGGCCCGCGCGATGCCGAGCCCGAGCGCGAGCGCGAACGCGATGACTTTGAAAACGGCTCTCATCGGCCCGAGCCTAACGCATTCGCCCCGGCCGCCGCGCCCGTTCTCGCGCTCCCCGCCCGCCGGGGCTACGCTCGCGCCGTGACCTCGCCCCGCCTGCTCGTCGACGCGCTGTGCGTCCGCTTTCCGGAGCCCCGGCCGCTGCGCGACGCCCTGCGCCTGCGCCCCGCGCCGCCCCCCCGCACCGTGCTGGACGCCGTGGGTTTCCAGGCCGGCCCCGGCGAGGTCGTGGCCCTCCTGGGGGCCAACGGCGCGGGCAAGTCGACGCTCCTGCGCGTGCTCGCGGGGCTCGTCGCGCCGATCTCCGGGCGCGTCGAGATCGCGCCCACGCCCGCCCTCGGCCTCGCGGACGAGCGCAGCTTCCACTGGCGCCTGACCGTGCGCGAGAACCTGGCCTTCTCCGCCGCGCTGCAGGGGGCCGACGCCGCCCGCATCCCCGCGCTCCTGGCCGAGGTCGGGCTCGCCGACCGCGCGGACACCCCGGTCCGGGCCTGCTCCACGGGCATGCGCGCCCGCCTGGGCATGGCGAGGGCGCTGCTGCGCGACCCGGCGATCCTGCTGCTGGACGAGGTGGAGCGCGGCCTGGACCCGCCCGGCCGCCACTGGCTCGCGGACTTCCTGGACGCGCGTCGGCGCCTTGCCGGCACGCTCACGCTCGTGGCCACGCACGACACGGCCCCGGGCGCCGCGGAGCGCTTCACGCGCGCGCTCCTGCTCGATTCCGGGCGTCTGGTGCACGACGGCCCCCCGGCGCCGGCCTTCGCGCGGCTGGAGGCGCGGCCATGATCTCGGGACGCCTGCTCCGCGAGACGCTGCGCCGCGACCTGCTCGAGGCCGCGACCTACAAGACCTATGCGCTCTCCCGCGTGCTGGGCCTGCTGGGGCTGCTGTTCTCGGCCTACTTCGTCGCGCGGACCTTCGCGGGCCACGAGCCGCCGAGCCTGGCCGCGACCGGGGGCTACTTCGGCTTCCTGATCGTCGGCGTGATGGCCAGCGATCTGGCCTGGGCGCTCTTCGCCGGGCCCGCGGACCGCGTGCGGCAGGCGCAGCTCGCCGGCACGCTGGAGGCCGAGCTCGCCTCGCCCGTGCCCACACCCGCGTGGCTGCTCGCGCAGAGCCTTTTCCCGGTGATGGGCGCGCTCCTGAGGGCCTCGCTGGGGGCCGGCCTGGCGCTCGCCGTGGCGGGCATTTTCCCGGAGCCCGCGCGCTGGCCGGGGCTGCTGCTGGCGGTCGCGCTCACGCTCGCGGCGCTCCTGCCGTTCGGGCTGGTGGGCGGCGCGCTCACGCTCGTCTTGAAGCGCAGCGATCCCATCGGTCGCGGGCTGCACGCCGCCTCGATGCTGCTCTCGGGCGTCGCCTACCCCGTGGACGTACTCCCGGCGCCGCTGCGACTGCTCGCGGAGGCGCTGCCGACGACCCACGCGCTGCGGGCCCTGCGCGGCGCCCTCTTCGGCGCGCCGGACGCCACCGCGCTGGCCGTGCTGGCCGGCTTCGCCTTCGCCGGCGCCCTGCTCGCGCCGCCCCTGGTGCGCGCCCTGGACCTCGCCGCGCGCCGGCGCGGGACGCTCGTCCAGTACTGACCCGGCGGCCTACTTGCCCCGTTTGGGCGTCGGCAGGCCCGGCAGGCCGAGCTGGGGCAGGTTGCTGCGCACGGCCGTCTTCAGCGTGACCTGCCCGCGGGGCGCGTTGGCCAGATCCGTGGCCATCTGCAGCGGCCGATCCCCGCCCGGCGGGCCGCCCCAGCGGTCGTAGACCGGGTTCTCGCAGGCGACGGCGCCCTCCCAGTAGTGGCGGATGATGTAGCGCCCCTGGAAGTTGTTCACCGAGTCCATCTTCACCTCACCGGCGCCCTCGAGGGTCTTGCCGTCCCCCAGCGCGCGGCCGCCGACCACGGGTTTGGCCTGCACGAGCGTGATGTCCTCGCTCAGCGTCGTCTTGTCGTAGCGGGTGTGCAGGCGCGTCAGCACCCACGACGAGAACCCGCCGAAGAAGCCGCCCGGCGGCATCGACCGCCCGCGCGGTCCGGGCATCGGGCCGTCGTCCGTCGGCTTGGGGCCGCCGACCAGCACGTCCGCGCCCAGGGTGTACAGGTCGCTGGGATTTAGCGGCGGCACCGGGCACGGATCGCAGCTCGTCGTCTGCCAGGCGTACTCGGTCACGATCGCCTTGTTGCCGTGGGCCGCCAGCGTCTCGTCGAAGAGCTGCGCGTAGAACGACCCGAAGCCGTTGCGGACCTCGTCGACGACTTCCAGATTCGTGGGCGCGAACACGTTGGGGTAGTTCGAGGACTCGAACCGCGACTCCGGGTGGAGCACGTACACGATCAGGTCCTGCTTGCTCTCGGCGTTGAGCAGGCCGAGCCGCACGGGCACGCGCAGCTCGTTGCTCTCGTAGCTGAAGCGCAGCGGCGACAACACGACCGCGCCGTGCGCGTCCCGCCGGACTTTCGCGATGTCGACCTTGGCCACGAAGAACTTCATGCCGCTGGCGATGTAGGGCGCCAGCGCCGTCGAGGCGCCCTCGGGGATGCGGTACTTGTTCTCTTTCAGCCACGTCTCCAGGCCCGTGGCCTGCTTCGCCGACAGGATCAGGATCTGGTACTCGCCCACGGCGAACTTGGCCTCGATGGTCACGCCGTGGTCGGCCGCGCGTTTGGGCGAGCCTCCTGTGGGCGCCATATTCACCACGACAGGCAAATTCATCGGATAGATGGGCGGCGGGATGTAGCAGGGATCCTGCTCCCAGTACTCCACCAGGCGCGGCGCCGAGAGCTGGTCGATGTGTTCGAACACGTCCGGCGGCAGCGTCTTCACGTCGTTCTGCTGCAGCACCGTGGGCACGGGCACCACCATGGCGAAGTCCTGCGGCGGGCCCTGGTAGTTGTTGGACATGGTCATCACCGTGCGGTTGTCCTTGCGCATCAGCACGACCTGCGACGCGTTGTTGGACAGCTTCGCGTCCGCGCCGGACACGAAGAAGCCGCAGAAGGCCTGCGCGGGCGCGACGGGCGCGGTCGAAAGGGCGAACAGCAGGGCGGCGGACGACAGACGCATGGTGACTCCGAGGCGACAGGTGCGACCGCACGTTAATCCATTGCTTCACAGGCGGCACCGCGGTTTTCTTGTGGCATGTCGATGCGCCGCGCCCCCGGAACGCCCTTTCTCCTGATCTCCGCGCTCGCCCTGGCGTGCTCGAACGCCGAGGACCAGGGCCCCGTGACCTATCTGGACGCCGCCCGCGGCCCCTCGGGCGACGCCGCGGTGATCCTCGGCGGCGACATGACCGCGAGCGAGCCGTTCCACGACGCCGGCCCCACGCCGACGCCGGACGCCGCCGAGCCCCCGACGCCCGACGCTGCGGTCGCCCCGCCGACCCCCGACGCCGCGGTCCCCCCGCCGCCGCCCGACGCCGCCCTCCTGCCCGCACCGGACGCCGAGGTCACCCCGCCGCCGCCCGACGCCGCGGTCGTCCTCCCGCCGGACGCCGCCGAGCCGCCGCCGCCGCCGCCCGTCGAGTGCGCACCCGCGGCCGATCCCGCCCCGGCCCAGGCCCAGGAGGTCTCGCCGGACGGTCGTTTCGTGCGCCTGCCTCGCTTCGGCGGCCGCTTCATCGCCGCGCGCCGGGTGACCGTGCGCCTGCCCCCGGGCGGACCCCGCCCGGACGAGCGCCTCCCCGTGCTCTACGTGCACGACGGCCAGAACGTGTTCTTCGACGAGGAGGCGAGCTTCGGCATGTCCTGGGGCGCCATCGCCACGCTGGACGACCTGGCCGCCGACGCCCGCGTGGACGCCGGTCGCGCGCTCGTCGTGGCCGTGGACAACTCGCCGGACCGCATCGCCGACTACACGCCCGTGCCCGACCCCGAATACATGGAGGGCGGCGACGCCGACGCCTACGGCCGGTTCCTGATCGAGGAGCTGAAGCCCTACGTCGACTTCCACTTCCCCACCCGCTGCGCGCCCGAGGACACGGGCCTCTTGGGCTCGTCCCTGGGCGGGCTGGTGTCGCTCTACCTGGGCGCGCAGCACCCGGAGGTCTTCGGGCGCATCGCGGCCTTCTCGCCGAGCCTGTGGTGGGCCGACGGCGTGGCCTTCGACTGGGTGGCCCCCCTGGCCGCCGCGGTGGCCGAGGCGCCGGGCCGCCGCCTGTACCTGGACACGGGCAACTTCGAGGGTTCGCCCGCCGCGGGGCCCGGCAGTGCGGGCCGGTCCAGCGTGGTCGACGACGGCCGGCACTTCGTCGACGCCCTCGTCGCGGCCCTGCCCGAGGGTGCGCAGGACCGCGTGATGCTCGTCGAGGACCCCGGCGCGGAGCACAACGAGGCCGCCTGGCGCCGCCGCCTGCCCAACGCGCTGCGGTTCGTGCTCGGGCCGCCGCTCGGCGAGGCCACCGCGGACGCTTTGTGGCCGTGGGCACCGGTGATGCGCGCGGGACAGTCCACGCGGGCCTCGATCTTCGCCCACGACGCGCTCCGCGAGGCCTTCAGCCTGCTCGGCCCCGCCGAAGTGGTCGCCACCCGTGCGCCGGGCGTCGTGTCGCTCGGGGCGAACGCCCTGCTCTCCGCCGTCGCCCCCGGCACGAGCGCGCTCACGGCGCCCGCCGCCCCCGGCCTCGCCGTGGACCTGACCGTCGCCGCGGCCAACGAGAGCATCGTGCACCTGCTCGTGAACGTGCCCGAGGGCTCCGGCCCCGTCTACGCCGGCGGCAGCCTGGACCGCCTGGGCCCCTGGGAGGCCACCGCCCTGCCCCTGCGCCCGCTCACGCCCACGCTCTACGAGGGTTTCCTCGCTGCGCCCACGGGCGAGCCCTTCGAGTTCAAGTTCACGCAGGGCACGTGGGAGACCGTCGAGAAGACCGCGAACGGCGCCGAGCTCGCCAACCGCCGCTTCACGCCCGCCGGGGACGCCGATCTCGAGGTGACCGTCCTGCGCTGGGGCGTCGCGCCCTGAGCATTGTCCTCGCTCCTGCGAAGTCTCCGCACACCCGCATTCCGAGAGCTGAAATGACCACCATCCGCTTGCGCCCCCTCGCATTGATGACCCTGTGTGCCGCCGCAGCCTGTGACGACGCTGCGGGCGACTCGACCCCGCAAACGGCCGATGCCGGCATGCCCGGCGGCACCGGCGGCGGCGGGACACCGGCCCCGGTCGGCGGCCAGGCCACCGGCGGCGTCCCGGTCGGCGGGCAGCCGATCGACACGCCGGACGCCGGCCCCGAGGGCGGCACCACACCGCCCGCCGCGCCCCCCGTGCCCCTCGACCCCGAGAGTCCCTGGCCCAAGTTCCGCCACGACGCCGCCCAGAGCGGTCAGGGCACCGCGCCGGCCGTCGACTCGGGTCGCCCGCTGTGGCGATTCCCCACGGGCAAGGGCATCTTCAGCTCCCCCGTCGTCGGCGCGGACGAGACGGTCTACATCGGCTCCGCCAGCCGCGACTTCTACGCCCTGCGCGATGGCGTCGAGGTCTGGCGGTTCCCGACCGGCGAGATCATCGACTCCTCGGCCCTGCTGGACGACACGGGGGCGGTCTACTTCGGCAGCGGCGACGGCCACCTGTACGCGCTGGACGCGGCCACGGGCGCGCAGCGCTGGGCCTTCGAGGCCGATCCGCCAGAGACGGCGAACGCGCTCATCCGCTGGTTCGAGGGCAACGTGGCCATCGGACCGGACGGCACGCTCTATGCGGGCAACGACAACTTCCACATGTACGCGCTCGACCGCGCGACGGGTGCGGCCCGCTGGCGCACGGTCCTGCCCGATCAGACCTGGTCGCTGCCGGCGCTCGCGTTTCCGCCCGAGGGCTCGGACGCGGCGCCGCGGCTCGTGTTCGGCAACGTGAACGTGCTGGGTGGCCGCGGCAATGTGTTCGCGGTGGACGCCGCCACCGGCGAGATCCTCTGGCAGTTCGGGCGCGATGGCAGCGTGGCGGCCAGCCCGACGATCGTGGGGGCTCACGCGCTCGTCGGCGCCTTCGACGGGTATCTCCGGGCGCTGTCCGTGGAAACCGGCGCGATGGCCTGGGAGGCGGGCGCCCGCGATCACCTCTATGCCAGCCCCGCCGTGCTCCGAGGCGCCGACGGCGCGGCGACGGTCGTCCAGCCCTCGGCGGACGGCACGGTCTACGCGTTCGACGCAGCGACGGGCGAAGCGCGCTGGGCCTTCGACTGGGGGGCACCGCTGCGCAGCTCGCCCGCCCTGGACCCGGACGGGCGCATCTACCTGGGCACGGGCGACGGCCACCTGCTCGTGCTCTCCCCCGACGGCACGCTGGACTGGGCCCTGCGCCTCATCACCGACCCGCGGGACGACCTCAACGCGTCGCCCGCCCTCGGTCGCGCCGGCATCTATCTCGCCGGCGAGAGCGGCGAGATCTTCGGCGTGCCCTACCACTACTGCCACCGCGTGCCCACGCCCGAGGGCTGCCGTGTGGGCGGCGACGAGCCCTTGCCGGCGGACGCGGCCTTGCTCGTGGCCACGGGCGTGTTCGGTGACCTGGGCGCCCCGGTCGGGACCGACCCGCCGCCGGCCACCGCCAACGCCCCGCTGGTCCGCACCCTGGTGCTGCGCACGGGCGGTGACTCACCCCTCGGCGTGCTGGACGCCGCGTCGTTGACCGTGACGACGACACCGGCCACGCCCCTGAACGCCGAGGTCTCGGCGAACGGCCAGTTCATCGTGCTGGTGCCGGAGACCCCCTTCGCCGCGGACGCCGAAGGCGGCTTCGACCTGACCATCGACGTCGACGTGCGCGAGGGGCTCTCCCGCGTGGGCCTCGTGTTCACGGGCGGCGAGGTGAGCCGACACATCCATCACACCGAGCGCGTGCAGTTGGCGCCGTCGGTCGACGCCCCCCCGCTCGCCCCCGGCGACGCCCTCGCCATGACGCGCCTCGCGGCGCCGCTGCCCACGCTGCTGCCGAGCTACAACCAGATCGGCTTCGACTCCCTGCACTACCTGGTCGGTGTCGTCGAGCCGGGTGTGGCCTGGGTCGTCGAGGCGATGCCGACGGCGGACGGTCGCGTGGTGCCCAACCCGGCGGCCCGCGGCCGATTCCCCTTCCGCATCGACGGCACGCGCGACGCGCTCACGCTGGACGCCGCGCGCGGCGTGAGCATCGACGTGTTGAACACGAACATCGCGTTCGAACAGTTCCGCCTCGCCGGCCGCCTGAGCGCCGCCGGCCCCTCGACCTTCTCCGTGGTGGCGCGGACACGCTGCGCGGACATCCCCATCTACGGCGTGTTCATCCGGCGCCTGGGACTCTGCAATCCGACGTCGGACGTGCTCCTGGCCAGCGGTGCGGTCTTCCTGAGTCCCGGCGCGGCCTCCGAGGTCGATCTCGCGGGTTCGACGCCGACCTTCACCACCACGCCCGAAGGCTACAGCGTCACCTTCCAGCCCCCGCTCTCTGCGGAGATCGCCGCCGCCCACTTGTTCGCGCTCCTCGCCGTGGACGCCGCCGACGGCTCCCCCCTGGCGTGGCCCTACGGCGCCGGCAGCCGCACCACCGTGACCGAGGCCGGTGCGCTCTCGGCGGTCCATCTGGACCTGCCCCCGGAGACGCCGCGGCCCGCCGCGCTGCGTCTGCATCTGATGGGAGACGTCACCTCGCTGGCCACGGGGAGCGCGGAGTAGCGGAGGGCGGGCCCCTTCGTTATCCTCCGCCGCCATGTCCCTGCCGGTCGCCCACGCCCTCGTCGGTGGTGCCATTCTGGCCACCTTCCGGCCCCGCCTCGACTTCTGCTCGCCGCGGGTGGCGCTGGCGGCGGCGATGCTCCTGCCCGTGGTGCCGGACTTCGACTTCGCCTTCGTGTGGTTCCTGGGCCTGCCCGTGACGGTGTGGCATCGGACCTTCACGCACTCGCTGCTGTTCTCGGCGGCGCTCGGCCTGCTCGCCGCGCTCTGGGTGCGGCGACGCGGCGTCGGCACGCCCCGCGCGGCCTTCGGCTTCGTCACCGCGCTGGTCCTGAGCCACGCCGTCGTCGACATGTGCGGCCACGGCCACGGCACGCCCGGCCGCGGCGTGATGCTCTTCTGGCCCGCCTGGCAGAAATACCTGGCCCTGCCCTGGCAGTTCCTGCCCCCCGGCCGCCACGGCCACCCCGAGGTCTACGTGCGCACGGCCCTGATTGAGTTCGCCCTGCTCGCGCCCGCCCTCTGGGCCTACGTCCGGGCGCTCGCGTGGTGGCGCGCGCGTCCGGCGACGGTGACACAGCAGGACGACGCGGAAACGCTGGCCCAGCCCACCCCCGACACCGCCACGAATTCCTGAGTCCGGCGGACCGGCGAACCACGGTTTTTCGCGGTGCGCGGCACGGTTCTCCACGTCCCGCCCCCGAAACAGCACTGGCACGAAGCCTGCAGAGCGCTTCGACCCACGCCCCTCGCCACCGACCGGAGATCTGCCCATGAAGCGTCTGCTCGCCACCGCCCTTTCGCTCGCCGCCGTCGCCGCCCCCGCCTCGGCCCTGGCCTGCGGCGGGTTCTTCTGCAGCACCAGCCCGGTCGACCAGCAGGCCGAGCGGATCATCTTCCGGCAGCCGACGCCCAACACGGTCGAGAGCTACGTGGAGATCCAGTACCAGGGCGACCCGCAGGCCTTCGCCTGGATCGTCCCGGTGCCCGGTGTGCCGCGCGACATGACCACCTTCTCGCCCACGGCCTTCCAGATCCTCGACCTCGCCACGGGGCCGACCTTCCAGATCCCGGACGAGTGTCAGATCCCCTTCCCCTCGGCGGCCGAGGGCGACTTCGCCGGGGGCGCGGGCGATGCCCCGCAGTCGGGCAACGGCGTCGAGGTCCTCGACCACCAGATCGTGGGTGACTACGAGATCACCACGGTGGCCGCCACGAAGGGCCAGGTGCTCACCGAGTGGTTGCGGCTCAACGGGTATCGCATCCTCGACAACATGGTGCCCTTCATTGATCTGTACCTGGGCGAGGGCCTGAACTTCGTGGCGGTGAAGCTCCTGCCGGGCAAGGACACCACCAGCATCAAGCCGCTGAAGATGGTCTACGACTCCACCTCGCCCATGGTCCCGCTGCGGCTGACCTCGATCGCCGCGGTGCCCGAGATGGGCGTGAAGGTCTTCCTGCTCGGCCCCGGCCGGTACACCACGACCAGCGTGCCCGAGCTCGAGGTCGACCCGGCCGACATCGTCTACGACCCGTTCAGCGCCACTTCGAACTGGCCCGCCGCCGTCGCCCGCACCATCGACGCCTCCCAGGGCGAGGGCATGGTGGCCGACTCGGCCGCCCCCGCGGACGTCGTCCGTGACGCCGTGGCGAACACGTTCGCCCAGCCCATCGGCGACGAGGACCCCGAGGCGGCGCGGGCGCAGCTCCTCAAGCTCTTCGACGACACCGGCTACGTCACGCGTCTGTACGGCCGCTACTCCGCCGAGGAGATGGGCCTCGACCTGACCTTCGGCCTCGTCGGCGCCGACGACGCCCTGGGCGACGTCGACCGCAACCGGATCCTGACGGTGGAGCAGGTGCCGGCCTGCGGCGACTTCAACGCCGGGGCGCCCGACCCCTGCGCCTACGTGGCCTGCGGCCAGGGCGGCGTGTGCATCACCAGCCCGGACGAGAACGGCGTGATGGTGCCCGGCTGCGCCTGTGTCGACGGCGCGGCCGCCCGCGGCGTGGTCGACAGCAACGTGCCCGGCGGCAGCTCCGTGTCCTGCGTGGACACCCGCATGAACGTCGATCCCGTCACGCCCGGCGGCGACGACACCGTCGAGCCCGGCGGCGGCGAAGTCATCGACGTCACGCAGCCGCCGTCGCTGCCCGATCCCTGCATCGCCAACCCCTGCGGCGAGAAGGGCACCTGCTTCTCGCTCAACGCCCAGCAGACCTGCCTGTGTGAGCACGGCTACGTCGCCATCGCCAAGCTCGGCGCCGATGGCAAACTCGGCGCCGTGTGTCGCGAGCCGTCGCAGACGGTCCCCGTGGACTTCTACCGCCGCACGCTCCCCGAGCCGCGCCTGCCGTTCCCGGGCAAGTCGCCCGCCGGCGCGCTCTCCGGCGGCGACGACGGCTGCTCCACCACGGGCGGCGGCCACGCCTCGCTCCTCTGGCTCGTCCTGGGCGCGCCCCTGCTGCGCCGCCGCCGCCGCGTCTGAACACACCCGCACCGCGAAACCACAACCCAACACACTCCGGGGAACACATCCATGAGTCGACTCGCCGTCGCGGGGGCGCTTTGCGCCCTGCTCCTGCCCACCGCCGCCCAGGCCTGCGGAGGCTTCTTCTGCAGCTCCACGCCCGTCGATCAGGAGGCCGAGCGCATCATCTTCGTGCAGGAGGACGCGCAGACCGTCCGCAGCATCGTCGAGATCCAGTACCAGGGTGACCCCGAGTCCTTCGCCTGGGTCGTGCCGGTGCCCTCGGTGCCGCAGCTCGAGACCTTCTACGCCTCGGCCTTCAACGCGCTGGATCTGGCCACGCAGCCGCAGTTCCAGATCCCGCCGGAGTGTCAGCAGTTCTTCGCCGACGCGGACGGCGCGCCCTCGGCCGGCGGCGCCGAGAACGGCGGCGAGGCGCCCCCGGGCGAGGTGATCGTGCACGACCGTCAGGTGGTCGGTCCGTTCGACACGGCCACCATCGAGTCGAGCGACCCCCGCGCGCTCGTCGAGTGGCTGCGCACCAACCAGTTCCGCATCCCCGAGGCCATGGAGCCGTTCATCGCGCTCTACTCCGCCGAGGGCATGAAGTTCGTGGCCATGAAGCTCCTGCCCGGCGAGGGCACGGACGCCATCAAGCCCATCTCCATGCGGTACACGGCCACCAACCCCGCCGTGCCGCTGCGTCTGACCAGCATCGCCGCCCTGCTCGAGATGGGTGTGAAGATCTGGGTCCTGGGCAACACACAGTTCGGGCCGCAGAACGTGCCCTCGGTGACGATTCCGGACAATGAGCTCCGGTTCGACCTGTGGAGCTATCAGAGCAACTACGTGCCCCTGGTGGCCCGCAAGATCGACGAGATCCGCGGCCCCGGCTTCGTCACCGAGCTGGCCACCGGCACCGCCGACCTGGCCATGCAGGTGCGCGATGGTTTCGTGCCCGACTGGGCCGAGCAGGAGGTCCGCGACGGCCAGGCCGCGCTGGCCGATCTGCTCGAGGCCAACCCGTACATCACACGTCTGTACACCCGAGTGTCGCCCGAGGAGATGTTCCTGGACCCCGTGTTCGGCGCCGTGAACGCGCCGGACGTGAGCAACGTGCATGTGTTGCTCCCCAGCTCCGTGGAGCACTGCGACGGCCAGAACCTGCCCCCCGCCGCCGCGGGGGACGCCGAGGGCATCGCCGCCGAGGACACGCGCGCCTGTGACTTCGCCGCCTGTGGCGCCGCCGGCCGCTGCGCCGTCGTCGAGGACACCCAGAATCAGCAGAAGCTGCTCGGCTGCGCCTGCGCCGATGGCACGCTCGGCCGCGTGGTCATGGATGCCACCGCCCCGACGGGCCTGCGGGTGGCCTGCGGCGACGCCCGCATGAACTTCACCAACCCCGAGGTCGTCGGCGCCGACGATGTGTTCATGGATCCCTGCCGCGGGTTCTCCTGTGGCGACCACGGCGAGTGTGTCTCGCTCAACGGCAACCCGAGCTGCCGCTGCGAGAACGGCTTCGCCCTCGTGGGCAAGATGAACTACGACCCGAACACGGGCGCGCCCAGCCTGGCCGCGAGCTGCGAGGCCCCGCGCACGCCCATCCCCGAGGCGTTCTACGCCGAGATCCTGGTGCCCGAGCCCAACCTGCCCTACCCCGGCCGCACGACGCCCTTCGTCAGCCCGGGCTCGCCCTACACGCCCCGCGGCACCATGACCGCCGCCACCGGCGACGACGACGGCGGCTGCTCCGCCACGGGCCGCGCGCCCGGCTTCGGCGCCTGGATGTTCCTCGCGCTCGGCGGTCTGATGCCGTCGCTGCGACGCGGCCGCGGGCGCCGCCAGGGCTGAGTGCGCGGCCGACCGGAGCCCCCACGATGGACGACTGGATTCACGCCGTTCGCACGCCCCGCTCCGCGTCGGCGGACGCGCCCGTGAACGGCATCAGCTGTCTGTTGGGCTTCGGCAGCCTGCGGGTGGACTTCCTTTCCGACCGCGACGCCGCGATCGTCTGGCCCGGACCGCGCCACGTGACCCTGCCGCCGGCGCTCTGCGCGGGGATTCGCGATCGGCTCGCCGAGCTGGCGGCCGCGCCGCTGCTGGCGACGCGCCACCAGACCATCGCCGAGGGCGACGGTTTCACGCTCTGGCTGGGGCCCGAGGTCGCGGAGTTCGACGTGTGGAGCGGGTACTTCGTCACCGGCGAGCTGGTGACGTGGCGCGTGGCGGTCGCGGAGTATTTGCGGGGGGCGGCCGAGTAGGCGTTCGGGCGCCGGTCGCTCGGGTGTGCGTTCGCGCGCGCCCCGCTCGGCACTTCGCACGGCGGCCAGGCGAATTCTCGCCCGGCCCCGGGATCGCGCATTCAGGGCAAGGGCATCGCGAGCGACCACCGTCGGGTGTACGACCGGGCGCCTCCTTGACACGGCCCGGCGCGCCGTTGACACCGCTGCAACGGGGGTCGAGGGACGCACCCATTCCGATCCGCAGCTTCTTGACCTTGCCACTGCCCGATCCGGCGAGGCGGCGGGCGAGGTACAGCGCCCCGATGATGGCGATCGCGTAGACCGGAATCATCACGACCGAGTTGAACATCCAATGCTCGAACGGGGGCGACAGGCGCTCGATGGCACCGACCGTCCACTGCATCGAGGCGACGATGAAGCCGTTGGCGAAGGAGAGGACGACGGCGAACAGACCGACCGACCACCAACTCGCTCCGAGACCCTGGAGCGAGCCGGTGATGCGGCCCTGACGTGTGAGGGTGTTCATGGCCGGCGTCCTACTGGATTTCCCAGCCGAACATCATGGCGTGGTCCTCGTGAGCCAGGTTGTGGCAGTGCGCCACGTACGGGCCGACGAAGTCGCGGAAGCCGCGATAGACGATGACCGATTCGCTCGGGTCGAGGTTGATCAGGTCTTCCTTGGACGCGTCGTCCGGGTGCCCGGGGGTGTAGGCGACATCAGAAGCCTGGTACGACAACGCGCCCATGTACGGCAACGGGTTGCCGGGCCGGGCGCCGGGCTCTGGCGCAGACCTCCCCCTACCCCGGAGCCGAGCCCGGCGTGTTCAACCTGTACGGAAAACGTGACTCGGCATCCGGGCGTCCGGGCATCCGGGGGGCCACCGGCAGGGCGGGGCCGCAGAGCCCTCGCCACTCGCCCTTCGAATGCTCCGGCTCGGGAGAGGCTCCTCCTCGGAGAGGGTGCAGGTCTGGCTCCGCAGCCAAATCAACAAGACGAAGCGATCAATCTCGCACGACCGACCCGCTTCGCCCCCTCCACGAGGTCGAATTCCTGCCCGGTGGTCAACACCATGTAGTCGAGACGGTCGGGGTAGCGAAGTTCAATAACCGCCTCGAACTCCACGTTGCAGGTCGCTGACGGTGGAACATGATGGAGGACGATAGGCAGGTACTCCTGTCCGCCTGGAGTGCAGGCGTGGGGCGAGTAGCCGGACCCCACCGGCATCATCGGCCTACCGCCCGTCTCGTACGAGAAGATGATTACGCGGGCTTGGTAGCGGCTCATTTGACGAACACCTGCTCGAACCAGTCGTAGAACTCCGGCGTCTCGTAGACATCGATGCCGATACTCCTTCCGACCCCGCCGGGGTCGGGGTGCTCATACATGTATTTCGGGTGTAGGCGACATCTGGTAGCCCGTCAAGACCTCGTTTCGCGCTTGTTTCCTTCGACCCCAACCCGCACGAATCCCTTCGCCCCGGGGAGGGGTGAGACGCATTCGGCGGTTGGACGATTGAGCACGAGTGCCGGATTGACGCACCGCG
>CAINDO010000096.1 GCA_903847385.1 uncultured Myxococcales bacterium | reverse complement strand
GGCGCCGGCGGCGGGGCGTCGTCGGCGGCGTCGTCGGGCGTGATCTCCGCGTCGAACGCGTCGATGAGGGCGCGCGCCACGGCGTCCACGTCCGCGTCGCCCGTCGCCGCCCCCCGCGCCTGCCCCGGTGGGGGTCGCACGCCCTCGGGCCCGACCTCGAAGGGACCGAAACACGCGGCGCAGCGCAGCGCGAGATCGGGGCCGGCGATCAACTCCACGGGGAAGTCGTAGCCGGCCTGGCAGTGGGGACACGCGAGGCGCACGCAGCTCTCTTCTCTTCCTGTCTCTTCACGGACGGGGAACAGGGCTCACCCTAACGCAAACCGCCCGAACGCGGCACGGAACCGGTCGGGCGGGCGGGGAGCGAGGGCGATTCGGGGGGGAACGAGGGGGCGAGGGGGGAAGAGTCAGCGGGCGGGCCCGAGAGGCGGCCCGGGACGACGCTCAGTCGTCGTCGTGCTCGCGGCGGTTGCGGTTGTGATTGCCGCGCTCGTCGTGGTCGTCGTGGTCGTCGTGACCGCACGACTCCTCGTGGTGCTGGCGGCCGTGGTGGCAGGCCGAGCCGTGGTTGTGCTCACTGCGGCAGCGCTGCGAGCAGTCGTTGCCGCGCGCGTGGAAGCCGTAGTTGTAGCCGTTCTTGGCGCTGCCGTTGCGGGTCAGCGCGACGGTCTGGCTGCCGACCTGGGTGCCGAGGGACACGGAGACGGAGAGGCCGTCGGCCGTGTTCAGGCCCTCGTTGGTCATGTGCCAGGACTTGAACGTCCAGCGGTTCTTGCGCATGTCCACCGTCAGGCGCCACCAGCCCGTGTCGAGCTTCGGCGAGCGGTACGTGTAGCGGTGGTAGCTGCGGACCTGGAAGCCGCCGGCCGGGACCGTGAAGGTCTGACCGTCGATCTTCACGGTGGCGCCGTTGACCGAGAGGTCCACGGCGTTGCACTCGTTGAGCTCGAAGGTGCCGCGGGCATACAGGTGGTTGTGCAGGTAGCGGCTGCGGCTGCAGTCGCGGCGGTCCTCGGCGTCGTCGTCCTCATCGTCCTCGTCGTCGCCGTGACCGGAGCGGTCGGACATCTTGAGGTTCACGTGGCGGACCTGGAAGCAGACCATCGCGGTGGACCGGATGGTCACCGTCACGGTGTCCGAGGCGCAGTTGTTCGCCGCGTCGCAGGCCGTGAGGGTGAACACGTGCGGGCCGACGCCGAGCATGGCGACGGGCAGCGTGGCCGTGTCGCCGAGGATCGTGCCGGTCTCGTCCTGCCACTGGTACCGCGTCACGCCGCAGGCGTCGCCGGCCGAGCCGTGCAGATCGGCGTTGGCCGTGCACTCGGTGTTGGCGTCGACGGCGAAGTCGGCGCCGGCGTCCACGGCCGGGGCCGTGACGTCCACCACCGTGACCGGCGTGCTGCAGACGGCCTGGTTGCCCGTGCCGTCCGTCGCCGTGAAGCCGTGCTCGGTGGTGCCGAGCGGGTAGCTCTCGGTCCCGTTGCCGGTGACCTCGGCGACCTGGCAGGCGTCCGTCGCCGTGGCCGTGAGGGTCACGGCCTGGCGGCAGGTGGCCGCATCCGCGTTCACGCTGACCGGGGCCGGGCAGGTGAGCGTGGGCTTGGTCACGTCGAGCACGGTCACGATCGTCGAGTCGCAGGTCGTGATGTTGCCGGCGGCGTCCTCGATCCAGAAGGTCACCGTGGTGTTGCCCACGGGGAACACGTCCGGCGCGTCGTCCGTGACGACGAGGTCGCTGGTGCAGTTGTCCGAGGCCGACAGCGTGCCGAAGTCCACGCCCACGCCACAGGCGTCGGCGGGGGCGTCCACGATGCGGCTCGGGGGGCAGGCGACCTCGGGGCTCGTCGTGTCGAGCACCGTGACGACCACGGTGCAGGACTCGGCGTTGCCGAAGTTGTCGCGCGCGGTCAGGGTCACCGTCGTCTCACCGACGGGGAAGAGGACCGGCGCGTCGCTGACGACGGACACCTCGGCGTCGCAGTTGTCCGCGACGCTCTGGGGCTCGACGGCGACCATGGTGCCGCAGCCCGCGGCGTCGGAGGGCACCGTGATGGCGCCGGGGCAGACGATCGAGGGCTTCTCCGCGTCCTTGACCGTGACGGTGGTCACGCAGGCGCGGCTGTTGTGCGAGGCGTCCGTGGCCGAGAACTCGACCGTGCTGGCGCCGAGCGCGAACTCGGTGGGCACGGTGGCCGAGATGCCCGGGGCGGCGTCGCAGTTGTCCGTCGCCGAGGCGGCGCCGAGGGCGACCGTGGCGATGCAGCTGCCGGCATCCGTGTTCACGTTGACGTCGGCCGGGCAGACGGGCGTCGGCGCGGTGACGTCGCGGACCGTGACCGTGCGGCTGCAGGTCGCGTCGTTGCCCTGGGCGTCCGTGGCGGTGTAGGTCACGGAGGTGTCGCCCAGGTCGTAGGCGACCGGCGCGTCGCTCGTGATGGCGACGGCGGGGTCGCAGGCGTCCTGCGCCGAGGCCGTGTCGCTGGAGACGGCGTGGCAGGAGTCGTCGGCGTCGAGCACGACGGCCGCCGGGCAGCTGATGCCCGGGTCGGTCGTGTCGCGCACGAGCACCTCGGCGTCGCAGCGGCCGATGCGGCCGTTGGCGTCCGCCGCGCTGAAGCTCACCGGGGTGTTCCCCAGGGGGTAGAGCGCCAGCAGGTCGTCCGACGTCGCCGCCACGGGGCCTTCGCAGGCGTCCAGGGCGAGGGCGTTGAAGGCGGCCTCGTCGACGGCGGTGCCGGCGGCGGCGGCGCACTCGATGATCACGTCGTCACAGGTCACGTCCGGCGCGGCGGTGTCGTCGACCGTGATGGTCACCGAGTCCGCGGCGCTGTTCACGCGGCCGTCGTTCACCGTCAGCGAGAAGACCGTGGCGCCGAGGCTCACGTTCACGCTGGGGGACACGCCCGTGGCGTTGTTGCTCCAGGCGTAGCTGAGGGCGTCGCCGTCCGGATCCGAGGACAGGCTGCCGTCGAGCGTGGCGACGGCGCCGCCGTCCACGCACTCCAGGGTCTGATCGGCGCCGGCGTCCGCCGTGGGCGCGCGGTTGACCGGGATGTCCACGGTGTAGAACGCGGTGTGCGTCAGGCCGAACGAGTCCTTCACGCGGAGCGCCACCTGGTGGGGGCCCGTGGTGGCGAACTGCACGGTCTGGGCGACGCCCATCGTGGTGAACGTGTTCAGGCCGTTGCTGTCGTCCAGGTCCCAGGCGTACTCGACGACCGTGTCGTTCAGGCCCGCCGGCGGGGGGCCGGCGTTGGGGTCGGACGAGGTCGCGCCGCTCAGATCGATGGGCGAGTTGACGCCGAGCGTGCCGCCGGTCTGCGTGATGACGGCGACGGGGGGGACGTTCACGATGTCGATCGTGACGTTCACCTGGGCCGTATCGCTCAGCGCGGGGTTGTTGTTGTCCGTGACCTTCAGCGTCACGGTGACGGTCTTCGGGAACGGACCGACGAGGCTGGGGTAGTTCGTGCTCGGCGTGGCGTTGATGTCCTGCGTCGAGTACTCGAACGTGCCGTTGCCATCGAGGTCCCACTCATAGGTCACGATGCTCTTGGCCGCATCGAGGTGGTACGAGCCTGCGTGATTGAAGGTCACGTTCTGGGCCGGGGCCACGGTCGCGGCGCTCGCTGCGGCCACGGCCTTGGGGCCCTGCTGGAACAGCGCCGAGGCCATCATGATCGTGTACCACTGCGTCGCGAGGCCCGTGGGGACCTGGGGACCCGTGGCCGGCCAGGTGCCGTTGCCGTTCTGGCGGGCGACGGCGACGGCGGCGACGCCGCGCGTCGGGTCGTTGTACCAGTCGAAGGCGTCGGCCGGGTTCAGCGTGGCCGGGCAGGTGGTGCCCGAGGCGGGCGTCAGGGTGGTGACCCCGGCGATGCGCAGCGCCTTGACGGCGGCGAACATGCCGTAGGTGTAGCCCAGCACGGTGTTGGCGTTCGCCTCGGCCGCGCCGGAGCCCCAGTTGCGGCCCAACCAGCCGGCCGCCTGGTCGAAGGGCGTCCAGCTCGTGTCGTCGTTGTAGTTGCCGTTGTCGTTGCGGTCCCACTGAACGGTCTGGCCGGGGCCCTTGCCGCTCATCTCGAGGAGCAGCATGCCGTTGGGCGTCGTCGCGCCGCAGCCCCAGGCGCAGTTGCGATCGGAGTAACCGAGCTGACCGCAGGCCGCGCCGGCGTTGACGCCGATCTGCTGCATCTTCTCGAGCGAGAGCAGGCTCTCACGCTTGACGAAGGCCGGGACGACGGAGCCCCAGTTGCGCTCGGCGGGCACCATGCCGATGGCGGCCCAGCCCGAGGAGCTGTTGTCGGCGTGGCCGTGGGTCGCGTTGTTGCCGTAGGTGTAGTACCAGCTGCCGCGGGCCGGGGCGCCGCCCGTGTCCATCTGGCCGAAGGCGTAGCCGTCGACGAGGTCCTGGATCACGCTGGCGTAGGTGCGACCGGCGAGCGCGCCGCTCGCCACCGTGGCGTTGGGCTGCCCCGAGGCCAGGATCGCGTCCATGGCGATGCCGGACTCGTAGACCGCGGCGGTCTGCGACAACTGCAGGAACACGCCGTTGCCGTTGCTGTCCGGGTTCTCCGGCGTGTTCACGCCGTTGATCACGTGGTTCTGCGCCGGCGCCGCGCCGGAGGACAGGACCGAGAACAGGAAGTTCAGGCCGGCGGACGAAGCGGCCGAGTAGGGATTGCCGGCGATGCCCGGCACGTGGCCGTGTGCTTCGAAGGCGTTCACGGCGGTCGCCGTGCCCACGTACAGGTTGCCGTACGAACCGTCGGCGATGATCTGACCGTCCGCCCGGGACTTGGCCTTGCCGAACAGGTACCAGAGGGCCCGCTCGATGGCGAGGTTGGCCCTGGTCTCCGTGTTGTCGGCCCGCGCCACCATCGGGTACGCGCCCGTCGAGCACGTGCCGCCCGTGTCGCACACGGTGAGGGTGGCGTTGAAGGGCGCGCCGACGGCGCCGAAGTACTTGTGGGTCGTGGCGATGAGGGCGCTGGCGCCCGAGATCGCCGTCACGGGCGACGAGCTGCCGTCACCGAAGCTCCACTGGTAAGTGGCCAGGTTGTTGTCGGCGTCCGTCACGAACGCGCGCAGCGTCGACGCGAACGGATCCACGGCGCCGGTGCCCGCCACGCGGCTCGTGTTGACGGGGACCGTGGTCAGCCCGGTGCACAGGTCGGCCCCGGCGCAGTTCGTGTTCGTGTTGTCGTGAATGCAGGTGGTCAGCGAGTTGCCACCGGAGTAGACGATGGCCTTCGCCCAGCCGTAGTAGCTGCCGCCGCCGGGCTTCTGAAGCCCGAAGGTGTTGTTCGAGTCGCCGGCGACCCAGGCGGCCAGGTGGGCGGCGTTGGTCGTCGACACGGTGCGGCCGCCCGGCGTGCAGGTGCAGCTCACGGGCACGTTGCTGCCCACGGCCGTGCCATTCAGCGTGAGCGTCTGCGCATCGGCTCCGCAGGTGCTGAGCGTGACGAAGTCGATGCGGTCGATGGTCGTGAAGCCGACGATGCCGCCGCCGCCACCACCGCTGGGATCGGCGATGATGTCGTGCGGGATCGCGGGGTTCGTGGCCACCCAGCGGACCGGCTCCACGCTCGGTGCGGCGGCCTGCGCGGCGCCGGCGAGCGCGAAGCCCGCCAGCAGAGAGGAGACGAGGTGCGTGAGCCTCATGGGGCCACCGCCCGGGCCCGCAGGGCCGCCATGGCTTCGGCCACCGCGATCTGCACCGGCGGGGGCAGGTCGGACGTCATGTTGCGCGAGTCGCCCGCGGCGTCCCGGGCCAACTGCAGGACCTCGGCGCCCGTCCAGGTGACGCCTTCGACGGTCACGCTGCCCTCGATCGTCACGCCATCGGGCGTGGTCACGACCTGCAGGCCGGCGAGCTGCGCGTAAGCGGTGCTCGCGAAGAGAACCACAGTACACGACCAGGCCCACAGCGCGGGCCACCTCCTCAGTTTCTCCATGTCACTCCCCCACTTGTCCATGCCACTGGCTCGCCCCGCGCACCCCGGCCCGGGTACCTCCCGGACTGGACACACGGGGAGCGGTGGCTCCCACACGGGGGCGACTTTAGTAGGGCTTGATAGGTATTTCCACTGATTTCGGTGCAGTCTGGATAGGAAGTTCCGCTGATTCTAAAATCTGGAGGCCAATTCAACGGCTTCGAACGACCCCGGGCGCCGGGCGCGGCCTGCCATCGCGTGTGTTTGCCCGCGGAGTCCCCGATGACACACACGTTTCACGAGCCGGGCGATGTATTCCCGGTTTTTTTGTGGCGTTTCGGCGGCCGGAAGACACCCGTTACGGCGTGTCCAGCGCGCGCAGCCTCAGGTCCACCAGCAGGGCTCGCGGCGCACGGGGGCGGGGCGATTTCGGCGGTGGCCGGTCGCCGGGCGCGTAGGGGTGCCCGGGCATGCCCTGGAACGGCAGGGGCCCCACGGACTCGTTCCCCGCCGTGTGCATGTTCGTGTCCTTGTCCCAGCCGCTCGTCGAGAGCAGCCAGTCGCGCCGCATGCCCGGCGCCGGCGGCGGCAGCCCGGACACGTCGAAGCTCAGGCTCAGCTCGTCGCCGGCGTCCAGCGTCACCAGGTCGTCGTCGGCGGCGAGCAGCGCGGCGCGCACGTCGCCGTAAGCCGTGTGACCGCCGGCGACCTGCCCCCAGCGCACGTCCAGAGGCGCGGTCAGGCGCTCATAGTCCCAGTCGGCCGGGCCCTGGCCGTCGCCGCCATTGCGCACGCGCGTCGAGAGCCCGCGGTACCCGAGCTCCGCCGACGCGACGGGCACCGGGCTCAATTTCACCGCATCGAGCGCGTCGCCGGCGTCCAGCCCGACGAGCGCCCGGTCCCAGTACGCCTGCAGATTCGTCGAGATCCGCACCCGCGGATCGGCGAGGTTCAGCAGCCCGGTGAGCGGCACGGGGATGCCGCGGGTGGTCGTGCCGGCGGGGATGCCCATGTCGGGCACGGCCACGCGCCACCCGCCCCGGCCGTCCGGCACCTCGACCTGCGGCCACAGGGCCGGGCGCTCGGCGTCCTGGAACAGCGCCGCGTTGGTGTTGGCGCCGCCCCAGAAGACCCAGCCGTCCAGGTAGAGCACGGGCCGGTCCGTGGGGGCGATGGGGCCCAGGTCCAGCGTCAGCGAGTGGGTCTCGACGACCCCGGGCGTGCCGGGTGTCGCCACCCCGCCGACGGCCTGCCCGTCCAGGGTGGCGAGCCGGGCCAGCACGTCGCGGCCGGCGGTGTCCAGGGCGGCGCGCGGCGCGCGGACCCCGGCGGAGACGTAGAGCGGCCGCTCGGGGAACGGCGGCGCCTTGCACCGGCCGTCGGCGCAGACGTGCACACCGAGCCCCAGCGGCCGGTCGACCGCCTCGAGCTGCAGCGCGTCCACGTAGGTGATCTCGCGGAACTCCTCCTTCAGGACCATCCGGATGCGGCCGTTCTCCACGGCCAGGCGCTCCCCGGGAATCAGGAATGGCTCGGTCGGATCGGCGTCGACCAACACACCGGGGGCCACGGGGATGCCGATGGGCGCCTGACCCATCACATCGCCCAGGAACACATGGCGTCGACCGTCCCAGGCGTACAGATACGGGCACGAACCCATCAGGTCCGCCGGCTCGCGGAGCGCCAGCGCGCCCTCCGCCACGTCCAGCAGGCTCTGCGAGGCCGAAGTGGGCCATCGCAGCCGCAGGACGTCCGCCTTCCGGGCCCCGCCGAGGCCGATGGGCCACACACCCGGGCGCGACAGATGTCGCTGGTAGAGCGCCCCGGCTTGTATCTCCACCACCACGCCCACACCCTCGCGATTGCTGGCGTGACCCGACAGATCCAGCCGCAACACATGTGCATCGGCGCGCGGTGTGTTCGCCAGCACCACCAGTCCCCCGGCGTCGAAGCCGGCGAGGTCCAGCGAGCCGTTCTCGTCCAGGTCCGCGGCGACGGGGGCCCGGAGCGCCTCGACGCCCGCCAGGGGCGCGCAGTCGAACCCGCGGGCGTCGCCGCCGCGGCAGAGCGTCGGCGGGCCCTTGCGCCGCGCGGCGATGAAGTCCAGCCCGCCGTCGGCGTCGAAGTCGCCGGACACGAGCCACTCGGCCGCGTCCGCGACGCGCACGCCCGGCGCGAAGCGGAGACCGCCCAGGTTCCGGTGAAGCCAGGTGCCCTCGGGTCCCGACGAGACGACGTCGAACCGGCCGTCGGCGTCGAAGTCCTCGACCACGACCGCGACCGTGCCGGCGGACTCCGGGCCGGAGAGCCCCGAGAGCGGCGTCACGTCCACGAAGGCGCCGGGTCGGTCCGCCCGCCACAGCCCGAGCGTCGCGCCCCAGGTCACCAGATCCACGCGGGGGTCGTCGTCGGCCAGGATCGCCGCCGCGCCGGCGACCCCGGTCGCACCGCCCAGGCCCGCGGCCCCCGGCTCCGCCGCGAAGCGCATCGAGAGTCGGCCCACGCCGGGGCCGAGCGCGCGCAGGAGCACGGGCGGCGCGCCCACCTGGGTGAAGAGCCAGTCCAGATCGCCGTCGTGGTCCACGTCCAGGGGCAGCGCGGCCGCCGCCGGTCCCAGGCCCGGCCAGGAGATCACGCCGCCGGGTGTGGTGTCCGTGGGGCGCAGACCGGCCTGGGGGCCGAGCACCGCGAGATCGGGATCACCGTCGCCGTCCGCGTCCGCCGCGACCAGGGCCGTGACGCGCCCGGTCAGGGGAACCGGCGTGGCCTGTCCGGCGGGTGTCACCGAGACCAGGCCCTCCGCCGTGACCGCGTGCAGGCGGGGCGGGCCGGCGATGCCGGCGGGGAAACTCACCGCCAGGGCCTCGCCGCGGAGCGCCGGCAGCCCGGCGAGGGGCCGCCGCGTGAAGACCGGGGCCGGCGGTCGCGTGCGGGTCGGCGGCGCCGGCGGTGGCACGTCCAGGGCGGTCAGGCGGCCGTGGAACAGCACCTCGTCCGGGGTGGCCGGCTGTCCGCGGGACTGGAAGGCCCGCTGGTAGTCGGCGAGCCGTGCGGTCCGCTCGGCCGGTGGTGCGAGCATCGCGGCGCGATACATCGCGGGGAGCGCGTGCAGCGTGCCCGTGGCCGGCCCGAGCGCAGCCAGGGCCTCGAAGAGCGGGCGCGCCTCCTCCGGGCGGGCGAGGTCGTCCGCGAGCGTGATCGCGAGCCCGTAGGTCGCCTCGGCGGCGTCCGGCGCGGCCCGGTGCGCGGCCTCGAAGTGGCGACGGGCCTCGTCGGCGCGGCCGGCGCGGCGGGCGAAGTGGCCCAGAAGGTAGTCCACGGCGGGGGCGCGACCGGCCAGGGCCAGCGCGCCGGCCGGGGGCGTCACGGGGCCCTCCGGGTGGCCGAGGAGACGCGCTTGCAGGGCGCCGGCGGCGTCCACGGGCTGCGCCGCCGCGCTCGCGAGCAGCACGTCGAAGGCAGCGGCGGCCTCGTCGAACCGGCTGGCCTCGAGCAGAGCGCGGGCGCGGAACCGTGCGCGCGGCACGTCGGCAGAATCCAGGGTCGCCGGGGCGTGGGGCGACGCGGTCGCCGCCGCAGGGGCGCTCGGCGGGGCCGCGGCGGGCTTCGGGGTCTCGGGCGTGCAGGCGAGCGCGGCGAGGCCGACGAGCGCGCAGGATCGCCGGCGCATCAGGGCAGCTCCACGGACAGCGGGCCGTCGCCGGCCTCGACCACGACGGGGGTGCCACCGCCCACCGGGAACGCGTGCAGGCGCACCCACGGCGTCGCGCCGCCCGCCAACTGAAAAGCCGCGCCGGGTTGCGACCGCCCGCCGCTCGCCGCGCCGGGCCAGAAGACGCGGCGCGTGCCGTCGGCGGCCTCCGTCTCGACCCGCGCCGGCCACCGCGGTGCGCCGCCCCGAGCGGCCCGCGCCGCCACGCTCCGGAACCGGCCCGCCGTGGCGTTCAGGAACGTCAGCGGCGCGCCCTCGTAAAGGCTCACGAGCAGGTCCGGTCGACCGTCCCGATCGGCGTCGACGATCACGGCCGCCTCGACCGCGGCGTCGATCAGCAGGCCGCTCAGGCGCGGGGCCACGGCCTCGAAGGCGCCGCTCCCCAGGCCGCGCAGCAGCACGCTCACGCCCCCGGTCGTCGGCCCCAGCATCGGCGCGTAGCGCGCGCTGTTCTGCCCCACGAACACATCGGCGTGGCCGTCGGCGTCGAAGTCCTGCACCGCCACGGCCGCCGAGGGGCCGAGCTGGGCCTCGGCCGGGAACGCCACGAAGGTGAAGCGTCCGCCGTCGTTGCGCAGCCAGCCGGTCTCCAGCGTGTTCACCGTGAGGCGCCGCTCGGCGACGCGGCGCGCGGGGGAGACGACGTCGCCCGCACCCAGGGCGGCGAAGGCGGCCCAGGTGGGCGCCCGCTCGACCAGGGCCGGGAAGCGCGCGGCCAGGCGGTCGTAGGTCGCCAGCGGCACCTCGCCCACGCCGGCGCGCACCGTGCCCAGCACCGCGGCGAAGGTGCCGTCGTCGGCGATGTTGCCGAAACGCAGGCTGGCCGGCGTGTCCGCGCGGGTCTGGAGCGGTGTGTTCGTGCCCAGGTTGCCGACGACCAGGTCGGCGTCGCCGTCGGCGTCCAGATCCGCCACGGCCACGGCCCGGAACACACCCTGCACGGCCGCGAGACCCCACTCGGCGGTCACCTCGACGAAGCCGCGCGGCTCGTTGCGCCAGACCCGCACGGGGCCCCACTCGCAGGCCACGATCAGCTCGGGGCGGGCGTCGCGATCCAGGTCGGCGAAGCGGGCATCACCGGCCAGGCAGGCGTCCGCCACGCCGGGCGCGAGGCGGCGCGTGGCGTCCGTGAGGCGGCCGCGGGCGTCGCCCAGGAGCAGCCGGTTCGGCGCGTGCTCCGGGGCGCGGTCGCGCGTCGCCGCCCCGCCGACGAAGGCATCGTCGTGACCATCGCCATCGAAGTCGGCGACCGCGAACACATGGGAGGCCGCCGCCGGATTGGCCGACACAGCGTCATTCGCGCCTGCCCCAACGACTTTGAAGCGCGCCTCCACGCCGACGGGGGCGGGCACGATGCTCGCAGGGGCCGGCGCGAACCCGTGATCCGTGCCCTCGAACACACGGCCCGCGCGGCCGGGCGCGCCGGCGACCATCACCCGGACCGGGCCGCCGGGTCCCGGATCCGAGACGGAGAGCCCCGGGCCGACGCGCAGAGCGTCCACGGGCGAGAGCGGCTGGTCGGCGAACAGGTCCGGCGTCGGCTCGCCGGCCTCGCCCGCCGCCTCGGGCGGGAAGCCGCGCACGGCCTGGAACATGGCCGGGGGCTCCAGCGGCGGGGCGGCGTCCTGGGCCACCGGGGTCAGGGTGGCCACCACGCGCTGGTCCGAGGCGAACGGCCCGTGACGCTCGCGCCGGCCGTTGGGCCAGCGGATCTCCAGGGACTCGACCTGCGTCGCGTCCCCGGTGCCGAACAGCAGTTCGGTATCGTGGCTGGACATGAACCCGGCGCCGAGCGCGATGTCCTGCACCTGCCGACGACCGCCGGCCGTGAGCGTGACCACGGCGCCCACCCCGGCGCGGTTGGGCGGCGGCGCCTCGAGCCGCACGCTGACGCGGTGGGTGTCCGCCGTGCGGTTGCGATACAGGCGCGGCGGGGCGTCGAACTCGTTGACCACGAAGTCCGGGTCGCCGTCGCCGTCGAGATCGCCGAACGCCGCGGCGTAGCTGATCCCGGGCGCGTCCAGCCCCCAGGACGTCGACGCGTCCTCGAAGCGCAGCCCGCCCAGGTTGCGGTAGGCGCGATCGGGCTCGGCACGCGGAGGCGCGGCCATCCAGGCCTCGAGCGCCATGCGGTCCCAGCGGCCCTCGGCCTTCAGCGCGGCGCGCCGGTCGCTGTCCGAGAAGTCGCGGGTCATGCCGTTGGTGAAGTGCGCGTCCACGCGGCCGTCCTGGTCGAGATCGGCCAGGTGCACCGACCACGTCCAGCCCGTCGCATCCAGGCCCATGAGCTGGGCGGCCTCGCGCATCCGGGGCATGCCCGTGGCCAGGAACACCATGTTGCGCATGCGCTGTGCGGGCTCGGGCACGGTCAGAAACCACGCGTCGTCCACCTGGTCGCCCATGGAGACCACACGCTGCCGGTGATCCAGACCGGCCATGTCCGTGCCGATCAGGTCCAGGCGGCCGTCGCCGTCCAGGTCGCCCGCGTCCACGCCCATGGAGAACCACGGGGTCACGGGCAGCATCGTGGGGGCGGCGTCGCGGAACACACAGCCGCCGGTGTTCAAATACACACGATCCGGCCCGAAGAAGTCGTTGGCCACGTACAGATCGGGCAGGCCGTCACCCTCGGCGTCCCAGAAGCGCGCGCCGAGGCCCATGTCGTGGCCCTCCAGGCCGCTGTCGGCGGTGATGTCCACGAAGCGCCCGCCGTCGTTCCGGTACAGGCGGTCCTGCTGTCCGGCGTTGGCGGTGACGACCTGACCGTCGGGCCGGACGAACGCCGCGATGCGGTCGCGATCGGCCTCGGGCACCACGGGCACGCCGTTCTCGATGCGCAGTTGGCCCTGCACGGGGGCGGCGCTCGCGGTCCGATTGGTGAGCACGAACGCGTCCAGATCGCCGTCGGCGTCGCAGTCGGCGAAGTACGGCGCCACGGTGGCCAGCGTCGCGCCGAGCCCCAGCGCGTCCGGGGCGGCGCGGAACCGGCCGTGCCCGTCGTTCAGATACACCGCGTTGGGCTCGTCCGAGTGCCCGATGAAAAGGTCCAGGGCGCCGTCCCCGTCCAGGTCCACGAACGCCGCGCCCGTCGTCCAGCCGGACTCGGGCAGGCCCGCCGCGGCGCTCACGTCCTCGAAGCGGAGGTCGCCCAGGTTGCGATACAGCCGGGGTCCGCCCGCCGGGCGGGTCAGCAGCACGTCGGGCCGGCCGTCTCCGTCCGCGTCCCCCAGGGCCACGCCGCCGCCGGAGAACGCGCCGCCGAAGTCCACGGCGCGCCGGGCGTCCGGCGCCCAGCGGTGCCGGAAAGTGAGGCCCGCCGCCGTGGGGTCCACGGCCTCGAAGCGCGGCCCGGGAGCCGCCGTGCGGGCGGGCAGCGGCGAGGTCCGCAGGGCCGGCGGGGCCGTCGCGGGGGCGCCGG
>CAINDO010000095.1 GCA_903847385.1 uncultured Myxococcales bacterium | reverse complement strand
GGCGGGAGGGCGTCCGCGGCGGGGGCGGCGGCGTCGAGCGTGCCGGCGTCCGTGGCCGCGTCGGCGGGCGCGACCCCCGCGTCCTCGACGACCGGCGGCGGCGGGCAGAAGATCTCGGCCGCGCACGAGCGCCGGGCGTACAGCAGCGTGTCGAAGGCGCTGCCGTTGCTGTCCACGACCACGTGGGCCGGGAAGGGGATGTTCGACACGTACACGGCGTCCGGGGCGCCGTCCGAGAAGCTGCACTCGCCGTCGAACTCGTCCTGGAAGTTCGTCGTGTCGCCGAGGGCCTGGCCGACCGCCGGGAAGTCCGGCTTCGGCGTGTCGCAGGGGCCGCGCTCGTCCGTGTCCGCCGCGCTGGTGCAGCCGTCCTCGAACGGACCGTCGCCGTGGCCGGGGTAGTCGAAGAGGCCGTCGCCGTCGTTGTCGGCGCCATCGGCGCACTGGGGGGGCAGAGCGGGGTCGTCCTCGAGCGCAGTGTCCGGCGTCGGGCAGCCCGGGTCGTTGGGGAAGTCGATGAAGCCGTCGCCGTCGTTGTCACGGGCGTCCCGGCAGTGCGGCACGTTGACCTCGGAGGCGCGCGCGGCGTCCCCCTCGCAGCCGGGATCCGTCAGGTCGATCAGGCCGTCGCCGTCGTTGTCGCAGCCGTCGCCGCACTCGGGATCCGGCCCCTCGTGGGGGTCGACGGCGCAGGCGCATTGCGGATCGGAGTTGCGGTCGCGGAAGCCGTCGCCGTCTCGGTCGAAGTCCAGGGACAGGTTGCCGTCGTTGTCGACGCCGTCGCTGCACTCGGCGAGCTCCGTCTCGTCGCCCGCGCCCGCGCAGCCCGGATCCGCCGGGTAGTCGATGAAGCCGTTCTGGTCGTCGTCCTCGCGGTTGCTGCAGGCGGCGGGCGTCTCCGGATCGGCCTCGTCGTCGTCCGTGAGCGCGTTGCAGCCGGGCTCCTGGGGCCAGTCCGTCACGCCGTCGCGGTCGTTGTCCACCGCGTCGCCGCAGGCCGGTACCTGGCAGGTGCCCTCGCGGCACGCCAGGCCCTCCCCGCAGGTCCACACGTCGGCATCGCCGCAGGTCGCGCCCAACTCGAGGAGCGCGGTCACGCGCAGGCGGTAGATGCCCGTCGTCGAGCCGCTGTTCGTATCCAGGAAAATCCACAGATCCGTCCCCGGCGCCTGAGGGCCGAGGATGAGCTCGGCGGCCCCGTCCTGCGCGCCGAAGTCCGCGCAGGCCAGGTCGGCGCCGGGCTCGGGCTCGCACTGCTCGCGGGCGGAGAGGATCGTGTCGAAGCGGCTGCCGCGGGCCGAAAGTCGCAGGCCCTGGAGCGCGCGATCCGGCGCCACGCGCCAGTTGAACACGGCCTCGGGGCCCGTGGCGACCACGCAGCTCGCGGCGAAGTCGTTGCCGGCCGCGTCCGTGTTGCCGCGCACGTCGGCCTGGCCCGTGATGTCGGTGGGCATCACGGAGTCGCATGGGGGCGCCTCGAGGTCGTCGGCGGCGCTCACGCAGCCGGCGGCGTCGGCCGGGTAGTCCATCTCGCCGTCGCCGTCGTTGTCGACGACGTCCGCGCACTCGGGCAGCACGTCCGGGTCGATCTCCAGGGCGTCCTCGAGGGACTCGCAGCCCGGGTCGAAGGGGTAGTCGGTGCGGCCGTCGCCGTCGTTGTCCTGGCCGTCGCGGCAGGCGGCGGTGTTGAACTCGAAGGGCCACTCCGGGTTGCCGCGGCAGCCCGGGTCGGCCA
This sequence comes from uncultured Myxococcales bacterium, assembly GCA_903847385.1. Classification (GTDB taxonomy): domain Bacteria; phylum Myxococcota_A; class Bradymonadia; order UBA7976; family UBA1532; genus CAINDO01. Next base: position 1,632 of record CAINDO010000095.1, on the reverse strand, counting down.
GATCGATGAGGCCGTCCTCGTCGTCGTCCGCGCCGTTGCTGCAGTCGGGCAGGGGCTCCTCGGTGTCGTCGGCGGCGTCCTCGCAGCCCGGATCGTCCGGATAGTCGGTGGTGCCGTTGAAGTCGTCGTCGCTGCCGTTGGCGCACTGCGGCGTGACGGCGGGGTCGACCTCGTCCGTGTCCGCGGGGTCGTCGCAGCCCGGGTCCAGGGGGTAATCGCGGCGGCCGTCCAGATCGTCGTCCCGATTGTTGAAACACTCGGAGCGCGTGCAGGTGCCGTCGACGCAGAGGCTGCCCTTGCCGCAGACCTCGAAGCCGTCGTCCGGCGGGCAGGCCTCGCCGTCGGCGACCTCGGCGCGGATCGAGAGCTGGTAGGGCCCGGCGCCGTCGCGGAAGCCGTCGACCACCACGAAGTGGTCGCCCGCGGCGGGCGATTCGAGTCGGGCCAGGCTCGTGCGAATGCCGGGCCGCTGGTCGTCGTTGCAGAGCAGCTCGCTGTCGAGCGCGTCGCAGACCGTACGGATCGAGACGACCGTGTCGAAGCTGCTCCCGGCGGTGTCGACCTCGAGCGCGCGCAGGCCGGCGCGCAGCGTGACCTTGTGCACGGCCTCGGGGGCGAGGTTGGTGCGGCAGCCCGCGTCGAACACGGCTGCGGCGCCCACGGTCGTGCCGTTCACGGTCCGCTGGCCGGTGACGTCGCGGAAGACCTGCATGGGGCCGCAGTCGTTGGCCTCGTTGGGGTCCGCCAGGCTGGCGCAGCCCGGGTCCTCGAGATCGGACACGCCGTCGTCGTCGTTGTCGATGCGATCGGCGCAGGCGAGCGTCTCGGGATCGGCCTCGTCGGTGTCCTCGGGCGTCTCGCAGCCGAGGTCGCCTGGATAATCCGTCAGGCCGTCGGCGTCGTCGTCGGCGCCGTTTCGGCAGGCGGGGGGCGGGATCTCGGCGTCGGCGGCGTCGGGCGCCGCGTCGGGTGTGGCGTCTGCGGGCGGCACGGTGCCGCCGACGGGCGCGGCGTCGCCGGGTCGGGCGTCCGCGGTCGGGCCCTGGTCGCGGACCTGGCCACGGTCGTCCGTGCCGGTGGCGTCGGCGACCGGGCGCGCGTCCGTGGCGGCGTCCAGCGCGCCGTCCGGCGAGACGATGATCGAGTTGCCGCCGCCGGAGTCTCCCCCGCAGGCGGAGAGCAGGCCGGCGACCGCGAGGGCGCGGGCGGCCTGGCGGCAGGTGGCCCAAGGCTGGCCCCCGGACGAAGAACGACGGGTCTCTGACGAGTTTTCGCGGACGAGCCTGGACATGCATCCCCCTTCGGAGGGGGGTATACCGCGCCGGGATTTTCCGCCGCAACGCTTGTGACCGATCCGCGCCGCGGGCAGGATTCGCCCCATGAACACGCCCCCCCGCTCCCGGTTTCTCCGCGCCGCGCTCGCGCTGCTCCTGCCCGCGACCATGCTCACCCTGGCCTGCAACGACGCCGCCACGTCCGGCACGTCCGCCGCCGACGCCGCGGCGTCCCCGGGCGACGCGCGCCTCGTCTACGGCGATGGCACCACGCCCGAGGCGGACGCCCGACTGGTCTTCCGCGACGCCGGCCCCGGGACCGGGGACCTCGGCGCGGGCGGGTCGGGTGGCCCGGGCG
>CAINDO010000094.1 GCA_903847385.1 uncultured Myxococcales bacterium | reverse complement strand
CCGCCCGCGCCGCCCGCGCCGGCGCCCGCATCGGCCGTGTCTTCCGAGGGCGTGCAGCCGGCCAAGAGGTTCACCGCGCCCAGCACGAGCACGCTGGCCACACACATCAGGTTCTGTCGATTCATCGCTCTGTCTCCGGGTCCGAGGGTGGACTTCACGGGGATACCGGGACCCGCGGAGGTTCTTTTCGGGTGCCTTCACATCCGTGTGGATTCCTGGTCCCCCTTTCACCGCCCGGCGCACGCGTGTAGAACCGCGGTGTGTCCGAGCTTCTGACCGAGTCCCAGGTCCTGGCACTGGCCCCCGACGCCGCCTCGCAGTCGGCGGGGCGCGGGCTGGCGGCGCCGCGTCACTGGAAGTCCACGGGCCTGGACGCGGACGCGCTCTGGGGCGAATGCCAGGGCAGCGCGCTGTATCAGGTGCGTGTGTCGCGCGCGGATTGGGGCAGCAAGTGTTCGTGCCCGAGCCGCAAGTTCCCGTGCAAACACGTCGTCGGCCTGCTCCTGCTGGGCGCCCGGGCGCAGATCGCCGAGGCCGCGCCGCCGGAGTGGGTCGCCACCTGGGTGTCCGAGCGGGCGGCCAAGGCCGAGAAGAAGGCGCAGGCCGCGGCGGCGCCCCCGGCGGACAAGGCCCCGGACCCGGCGGCTCAGGCGAAGCGGGCGGCGGCGCGCCACGCCAACGTGCAGGCGGGCCTGGACCAGCTCGACCTGTGGATGGCCGACCTCGTGCGTCAGGGCCTGGCGACGCTCGAGGGGCGGCCTTCGAGCGACTACGACGCCCAGGCGGCGCGGCTCGTGGACGCGCAGGCCCCCGCGCTGGCCGAGGTCGTGCGCGACCTGGGCGATCACGTGGGCCGCGCGCGGGACTGGCCCGAGCGCGTGCTGGCCGAGATGGGTCGGCTGGCGCTGCTCTCCGAGGCCTGGCGGCGGCTGGACACGCTGCCGCCGCCGCTCCAGCACGATCTGCGCGCGCAGGTGGGCATCCCGCTGCCCACGGAGGTCGTGCAGGCCGAGGGCGAGGTGGTCGAGGACACCTGGGTCGTCCTGGGCGAGACGCAGACGGAGGACATGCGCGTCACCACGCTGCGGACCTGGCTGCGTGGCCGCGCGACGGGCCGGGACGCGCTCGTGCTTCAGTTCCTGGTCGGTGGTCGGCCGCGCACCGAGATGTTCGCGCCGGGGGCCGAGACGACGGCCACGCTGGTGTTCTGGCCGAGCGCATGGCCGCTGCGCGCGCTGGTCCGCAGCCGGCAGGGGGACGCGGCGTCGAGCGCGCCCGTGCCCTTCGCGCAGCCCGTCTCCGAGGTGCTGGAGACCCGCGCGACCGCGCTGGCCGCGCAGCCGTTCCTGGACCGCCTGCCCGTGGCCCTGGCGCAGGTGGTGCCCACGCTGGACCGCCACGGCGCGTGCTGGCTCGTGGACGCGAACGGCGACGCCCTGGCGCTCACGGCCGGCGATCACACGCCGCTCCTGGCGCTGAGCGGCGGGCGGGGGCTCGACGTGGCCGCCGAACTCCGCGGCGACCGCCTCACGCCCCTGGCCGCGACGGACGGCGACGCACTCTGGCATCGCGACATGGCGGGCCGCTGGAGCGTGACCCGGCGCTCGCGCGGGAGGTCCGCGTGAAGACGCTCGCCCGCCTGGCGACGGCCGGCCTCGCCCGCGTCGCGCTCACGCCCCCGGAGAGCGCCGGCGAGGCCCTGGTGACCACGGAGGACCCGGCGCGGGCGCTGCTGCTGCGCGCCGGCGCGCTCGCCCTGGAGCGGCTGGCCGGCCACCGCCCCGAGACGCGCGTGACCCGCGCGACGCCCTGCGCCGCCGAGACGCGCGCGCCCTG